>CAIVAS010000068.1 GCA_903903975.1 uncultured Burkholderiales bacterium | reverse complement strand
TGCCAGTTGTCGAGATAATTGAGCATCGCCGGATGGCGGGCGGTCGCACCAAGCAGATCGCGAAAACGTCCGAGCACATAGGGCCGGATCGCCTCGGCCTCATAAAAGCCGGCAGTCACCCGAACGGTTTCCTTGCCGGCGAACACATTGAAATGGTTGAACCAGAACTCGACCAGCACTTCTTCGAGCTGCCGGTTGGACGCGGCTGCGCGCATCAGGCGGGCCTGCCTTGCCTGGCCTTGCACCCGCTGGACGATGCCGGTGACCTCGGCCTGGGCCGCCGCCCGCTGCGACTCGGTCAGCGCCGGACTCAAAGCGTCGGCCTGCCGGCGCGCGAAGATCTCAAGCGTCGGCGCGTGACGCTCGCGCAGCACCGGCATCGCATCAAGCGCAGCGATCAGGTCGGCCGGCTCAGCGATCGAGGCCGGCGCAAGTTGGGCTTGCAGCCAGGCACCGGCGCCGATCGCCTTCATCTGTTCGATATCACCCGGACGGGCGCCGTAACCCAATCGGTTGTGCAGATGCAGTGCCAGCGAGGCGTCGGTTGGGCCGATCGAGGTCAGCACCCCGTTCTTCGTCCCGATGATCTGCCCGCTACCCTGGGCAGCGCAGCCTGCCAGCCAGGCTGCGGCGGTTCCGACACCGACGCTCAAGGCGGCGCGACGTTTCATCGGTCTATACCGACAGTCCGCTCAATCCCTTGGGCAAGGGGAATTGCACTTCCTCCTTGATGCCGTCAAGGGTTTGAACCTTGGCAACGCCCAGCGAGCGCAGGCGCTCGAGAAGGGCCTGCACCAGCACTTCCGGCGCGGATGCGCCGGCAGTGATGCCGATGCGCCGCTTGCCCGCAAGCCATGCCGGATCGAGTTCGTCGGCCGAACCGATCAGGCGCGCCTCCTTGCCCATCTTCTCGGCCACTTCGCGCAGACGATTGCTGTTGGAGCTGCTCGGGCTGCCGATCACCAGCACCAGATCGCACTGGGGCGCCATGAACTTGACCGCATCCTGACGATTCTGGGTCGCGTAACAGATGTCCTGCTTTTTTGGCTCGGCGATCATCGGGAAGCGCTTCTTGAGCGCCTCGATGACCAGCCGGCAATCATCGACCGACAGCGTGGTTTGCGTCACATAGGCCAGCGGCCGGGTCGATTCGATCTCGAGCCGCTCGACATCCTCGACCGTTTCGACCAGATGGATCCCGTCGTCGGCCTGACCCATCGTGCCCTCGACCTCGGGATGCCCTTCGTGACCGATCATGATCACGTCGCGGCCGTCACGCCGCAGTTTGGCCACTTCAACATGGACCTTGGTGACCAGCGGACACGTAGCGTCGAAGACCTGCAGGCTGCGACCACCGGCCTCGTTGCGCACCGCGCGCGACACGCCATGGGCCGAGAACACCACGGTGGCGCCGTCGGGAATGTCGGACAGGTCGTCGACGAAAACCGCGCCTTTTTGCCGCAGATCGCCCACCACATGATCGTTGTGAACGATTTCATGGCGGACATAGATGGGTGCGCCGAACTGACGCAGCGCCCGCTCGACGATTTCAATTGCGCGGTCGACGCCGGCGCAGAATCCGCGCGGCTGGGCCAGCAGCGCCTGCGGCACCGCGTCTTGCAACTCGCTCATCTCAAAGCACTCCCAGGATACTGACCTCGAACCGCAGCGGCTGCCCCGCAAGCGGATGATTGAAATCGAGCAGTGCGCCAGCGTCATCAATCTCTTTAACCACGCCGGCAAATCGACCGCCGTCGGGCGCTGCGAAATCGAGCACCTCGCCCGGGTGATAGGTGGTGTCGGGTGCGCCATTGGTCTCGAGCGTCGAGCGCGAAACACGCTGCAGCAAATCCGGATTGCGAGGCCCGAAGCCTTCGTCGGCGGCCAGATCGAAGGCAGCGCTCTGGCCTTCGCTCAGGCCGAGCAGCCGACTCTCGAGCGGCTGCGCCATTTGGCCTAAGCCAAGCGTCAAAGTTGCTGGCCGACCGCCGAAGGTACTAATGACGTCAGCCCCGTTGATCGCCAGACTGATCCGGTAGTGAAGCGTCAGATGTGAATCGGCTCGCACCAGCGGCAGGTTTTGGGTCGCGTTGTCAGAAGCATTCATTCTTGGCGTTCCTTGCGTCTGCCCGATTGTACTCACAGGATGTGCACAGGAGTTCTCCATGCCGACCCTCGCCCTGCGCCCTGCGCAATGCCCTCTCGAGCGACTGCTTGAAGGGGGCACGGCCAGTCTTTCCGACGCCGAACTGCTCGCGATGCTGTTGCGCAACCGCGCACCGAGCAAAGCGGCCATCGCGCGTGCCGCGGCACTGCTTGCCCGCTTCGGCACCCTGGGCGGGCTCTTCGCCGCACCTCGAACGCTGCTGCTCGAGACGCCCGGCATCGGCAGGAACGGCTGGTGCAGCCTGCAGGCAGCGCTCGAAACCAGCCGACGCAGCCTCGCCGAAGAACTGCGCCACCGCGACGTTCTGAACTCTCCGGAGCAGGTCGGACGCTATCTGGCGCTCAGCCTTGCGCACAGTCCGAACGAGATCTTCGCGATTCTGTTTCTCGACAGCCGCAACCGCCTGATCGGCGCCGAGGAGCTCTTTCGCGGCACCCTCACCCAGACCGTGGTCTATCCGCGCGAGGTGGTGCGGCGGGCACTCGAGCGCAACGCGGCGTCGGTCATCCTTGCGCACAACCATCCGTCCGGTATCGCCGAGCCCAGCCAAGCCGACCGACAACTCACCGAGGCCCTGAAACGGGCGCTGCAGTACCTTGATATTGCGGTGCTCGATCACCTGATCATCGCCGGCGGGCGCCAGTTTTCGTTCGCCGCCCAGGGTCTGTTGTGACCGAAAACCGCCCGATCCGCCCGCCGACCCACTGCCGGCGGGTTCAATGGCTCGATCTGCGGTGTTGCGCGCCGGCCGGTTGCTGCAATATAATCGATGGCTTTGCTGCACGCGGCGTTCCCGCGCTCAGCCTTTCGCTTGAATCATTCCAGGATTCAGCCTCAAAAGATCAGGAGTACGCCATGGCCAAAGTGTGCCGTGTGACAGGCAAGGGCCCGATGGTTGGCAACAACGTCTCTCATGCCAACAACAAGACCAAACGCCGCTATCTGCCCAACCTGCAGTCGCGCCGGTTCTGGATCGAAAGCGAAAACCGCTTTATCCGTATGCGCGTGACCACCGCTGCGCTGCGCACAATCGACAAGCTGGGCATCGAGGTGGTTCTGGCCGACCTTCGTGCACGCGGCGAGGCCTGAATTAGCTGACCGATAAGGAATTTTTATCATGCGCGACAAGATCAAACTCGAATCGACCGCCGGCACCGGTCATTTCTATACCACCACCAAAAACAAGCGGACCAAGCCTGAAAAGATGGAGATCAAGAAATTTGATCCGGTTGCCCGCAAACACGTGGCTTACAAAGAGACCAAGATCAAGTGATGCGGTTCAGGTGATGCCGCTTTAAGGGACCTGTGCCCCAATAAAAAACGCCCCGAATGGGGCGTTTTTTATTGTCGGCTGTATCGATTGTCGGACGTATCGACACTGCCCGGTCAGACGGACGCCTCAGGCCGGAACATACCGGCGCATCCGCAGCGCGACATCCTGCAATGCCTTGACGCCACTGCTCTCGGCGCGAGCACACCAGTCCTGAAGATCAAGCAGCAGCTGATCGGGCGACAGATTGGTCCGCTCCCAGGTTCCGACGAGCTCGGCACGCATCTCGATCAGCTTCTTGAGCGGATCGGACACTGCAAAGATTTCGCCGAGCGTCTTGCGATGGTGGTCGGTCAAATCGGTCGAATCAAGGTGCAACCATCGCTGCGCCGAGCTGATGAGGCTGGCATCAGCAGGCTGAACCGCACGCAAACGGGCAATCTCGTCGGAGCAGGTCTTGGCAAGCGATCGTCCGTAAGCGGCCATCAGATCGTAACGATGCGCAATGACTGCCTGAAGCGTGTGCAGATCGACGGTCGCACGAGGCTGGGCGAGCCTGGGCACCGGCGCCACTTTTCGCACCGTCGCCAGACCCATCGAGCGCAGGATGCAGATATACATCCAGCCGATATCGAATTCATACCAGCGATTTGACAGCCTGGCTGAGGTCGCGAAGGTGTGATGGTTGTTGTGCAGTTCTTCGCCGCCGATCAGGATGCCCCAGGGCACGAGATTGCGACTCGCATCGGGGCTGTTGAAATTGCGATAACCGGTGAAGTGACCCAGACCGTTGATGATGCCGGCGGCGGTGACCGGAATCCAGATCATCTGCACCGCAAAGACCGACAGTCCGATGACACCGAAGAGCAGCACATCGATGATCAATGTGACGTAGATACCCCAGGCCGAATAACGCGTGTAGAGATGGCGCTCGATCCAGTCGTCGGGCAGGCCATGGCCGTAGCGCTCCATCGTCTCGCGATTTTTTGTCTCGTCGCGATAGAGCTCGGCCCCTTCGAGCAGCACTTTGCGGATGCCGCGGGTCTGGGGGCTGTGCGGGTCTTCGACCGTCTCGCATTTGGCGTGGTGCTTGCGGTGAATCGCTGCCCACTCCTTGGTGACCATGCCGGTGGACAGCCAAAGCCACATGCGAAAGAAGTGCGCAATCACCGGATGCAGATCGAGCGCGCGATGCGCCTGGCTGCGATGCAGGTAGATGGTTACCCCCGCGATCGTGATGTGCGTGGTGATCAGGGTATAGGCAAGAATCTGCCAGCCCGAAAAGCCGAGAAGGCCGGTGTCGAGAAAACCGAGGACCGTCTGAACGACGGGATGATTGATCAAGTTGCTCCCCTCCTGTTGGGAATCTGCTGATTATAGTGAGCGGCGGGCGTGGCGTCTTGCCTGTCTGCCGAATGGAAGCCGATTACGCGCCGATTTGCAGTCGGACCCTATTGCGCCACAACGCGATTGGACTGATCCAATTTGGCGCTCAAACGATTTGCGACTCAAACGACACGCCTGGCTGCCCTGACCCAGCGCGCGGCGAAAAACCCATCGGTATGACTGATCTCGGGGCGAAGACGCAGAAAAACAGGGTCACCGAATTCAGGGTGAGCCTGCCCAAAGGCCGCTGCCACCGCTTCATTTTCGCGTTCAAGCAGGCTGCAGGTGGCATACACCAGCGCGCCGCCCGGTTTGACCAGCTTGGCTGCGGCCCGCAGGATCGAGCCCTGAACGACGCTGAGTTCATCGACCGAGGTCGGCTGCATCCGCCACTTGAGCTCCGGATTGCGCCGCAAGGTGCCGGTGCCGCTGCAAGGCGCATCGACCAGGACCAGATCGGCACGAGCCGCCAGGCGCTTGAGCTTGGGATCGTTTTCGGTATCGATCCCAAAGGGCTGGACATTGCTTGCCCCGGAACGAGACAGCCTTGGCTTGAGCCTTTGCAGGCGCGCGCCCGAGGTATCGCAGGCGAATATCTGGCCAGTCGATCGCATCGCCGCGGCCATGGCCAAGGTCTTGCCGCCAGCACCGGCGCAAAAATCGACCACCGTTTGACCGCGGCGCGGCTCGGCGAACTCAACCAGCCTCTGACTGCCAGCATCCTGGACCTCGAACCAGCCCTTCTCGAAAATATCAAGCCGCTCGATCGCCGGTTTGCCGACCAGGCGCACCGCGGTGGCCGGCTCGGCGAGCGCCTCGGCCGCGAGTCCCTGCGCAGACAACGCGCTCATCAGTGCCTTGCGGTCGGTCTTGATCAGATTGACCCGCAGATCAAACGACGCCGGCCCGAGCAACACCTGGCCAAGCTTTTCAAGGGCATCAACCGGATCAACCTCCCCCTGTCGCGTCAGTTGATCCAGCAACTCGGCATGGAGCCAGTCGGGCAGACTCAGCCTGACCGCCTGCGACAGCGATAAGGGATCGGTGTCGAGCAGCCTGCGCACCGCCAGCAGACTCTCGGGCGGAAGATCAAAGGCGGCGAGCATCTGCTCGCCGAATCGCGCGGACAGCGAGAGCACCATCAGGCGCCGGGTCAGCGATCCCCGCAAGCCCTCGGCGAAATGGCTGTAGCGGCGCCGGTTTCGAAGGATGTCAAAGGCGGTTTCGGCAATCACGCCGCGGTCGCGCCGTCCGAGCTTTTCGTGGCTGCGGAAATAGCTTCGCAATGCCAGATCGGCCGGCCCCTCGAGACGCAGCACCAGCGCCAAAGCCCCCTCGATCGATTCGAGCAGGAAACTGGTCAGGCGCGGCGCATCGGCCGTTGCCTGCAGCGGGCTCATGTCGGCGGGAACGGAATCGGTCATGGTCATGCTTGGCCTGCAAAAGTGCCGACATCAGTGCCGGCAGCACGTTGTCCAAAATCAGCCGGCAACGCGTTATCAAAAATCAGCCGCTGCGCATCATCGATGCCCTCGACCATGAGCCGTCCCTGATTCGGTTGCACCCGCCCCTCGACCATCCATCGAACCGCGCGCGGCAACAGCGTGTGCTCAAGACGCAGCACCCGCGCCGCCAGCGTCGCAGCGTCATCGTCATCGAGCACCGGCACCACGGCCTGCGCAATGATGGGGCCCACATCGAGTTCGGGCGTGACCAGATGGACGGTCGCGCCGTGCAGGCGAACCCCAGCGGCCAGCGCACGGGCATGAGTATCGAGTCCGGTGAAAGCCGGGAGCAATGACGGATGAATATTGACCAGACGCCCGGCAAAATGCTGAACGAAGCGGTCGGTGAGGATGCGCATGAAACCGGCGAGCACGACCAGATCAACCTCCAGTGCGTCAAGCCGCCCGATCAATGCGGCATCAAAAGCCTCCCGGCTGGCAAATGCCGATGACGCGAGAATCTCGACCGGCAGCCCCAACTCGCGGGCACGCGTGATGCCCGGCGCATCGGGGCGACTGGCGATGACCACCGCGACCTGCGCCGGCCAGTGTTCGTCGCGGCAGGCTGCGACGACGCTCGCCATGTTGCTGCCATGGCCGGAGATCAGAATTGCCAGTTTTGTCGCTTGCTGCCGCATAGGAGGGCGCGAGTCTAGCATCGCCCGACGGCCGGGCCTGCGTGAATGCTTTAGAATCAACCGCTTTGCCGCGTGTTTTAGAGCCCCGTCTTCATGCAGGTCTTCCGAAGCCTTCCGCCACCGTCCGAGCGCCGACCGTGCGCACTGACCATCGGCAACTTCGATGGCGTGCACCGCGGCCATCTGCGCCTGCTCGAGCGACTCACCGAACTGGCTGCACCGCTGGCGCTGCCGCGATGTGTATTGACCTTCGAGCCTCATCCGCGCGAATTTTTCGCGGCTCGTCGCGCCGGCTTTCAGGCGCCCAAGCGGATCGCCACCCTGCGAGACAAGCTGCAGGCCCTGGCGCACGCCGGAATCGAGCGCACCTGCGTGGCCCATTTCAACGATCGCTTTGCCGCGCTCGAACCCGAGGCCTTCATCGAGCGGATTCTGATCGAAGGTCTGCAAACCCGGCTGCTGTTGATCGGCGACGACTTCCGCTTCGGCGCCCAGCGTCGCGGCGACTTCGCCACGCTCGAGGCCGCAGCATCGCGCTACGGTTTCACGCTGCACCGCATGCCCACGGTCGCTCAGGACGGACTGCGCATCTCCAGCTCGGCGGTGCGTACCGCGCTCGATCAGGGCGACCTCGCCGGCACCGAGCGCCTGCTCGGGCGCCCCTATTCCATCTCAGGTCATGTGGTCCACGGACGAAAGCTCGGCCGCGAACTGGGTTTCCCGACGCTCAATCTGCGCATCGCGCACGGCCGGCCCGCGTTGGCCGGCATTTTTGTCGTGCGCGTCCATGGCCTGGCCGATCAGCCGCTGCCCGGTGTCGCGAGCCTGGGCACCCGACCGGCGGTCGAAACCGGCGGCGCCCCTCTGCTCGAAACCCATCTGCTCGACTGGCAGGGCAATGCCTATGGCCGCCTGATCCAAGTCGATTTCCTGCGCAAGCTGCGCGATGAGGCGCATTACGACACGCTCGACGCGCTGGTCGCACAGATCAACCTTGATGCAGACCAGGCCCGCGCCCACTTTCGCGACGATGCCGCAGTGCTGCGACCGGCGAACGGCAGCGATCCGGCGCTTTGACCCTCCACCCGAGCACGACACCCATGTCCCAAGCACCGCAATCGCCTGCTACGCCAACCCCTGCCGACGCAGGCGGCGCAACGCCCGATTATCGAAAAACGCTCAATCTGCCCGACACGCCCTTTCCGATGCGCGGCGATCTTGCCAAGCGCGAACCGAAATGGGTGGCGCAATGGCAGGAGACCGGCGTCTACAAGCGGATTCGCGCCTTCAGCAAAGGTCGGCCGCTCTTCGTGCTGCACGATGGCCCGCCCTATGCCAACGGCGACATCCATATCGGACACGCGGTCAACAAGATCCTGAAAGACATGGTGGTCAAGTGCCGCAACATGGCCGGCTTTGATGCCCGCTATGTCCCAGGCTGGGACTGCCACGGCATGCCGATCGAAATCCAGATCGAAAAGAAGTTCGGTCGGGGTCTGGCACCGCAAGACGTTCTGGCCAAATCGCGCGCCTATGCCACTGAACAGATCGAGCGCCAGAAAAAAGATTTTCTCAGGCTCGGTGTGCTCGGCGAATGGGACAACCCCTACATGACGATGGCGCCGAGCAACGAGGCCAACGAGCTTCGCGTGCTGGGCAAGATCCTCGAGGCCGGTTTCGTGTTTCGTGGTCTCAAGCCGGTCAACTGGTGCTTTGACTGCGGCTCGGCGCTGGCCGAGGCCGAAGTCGAATACCAGGACAAGACCGATCTGGCGGTCGACGTGGGCTTTGCCTTCACCGACCGCGAGCAGCTTGCCCGCGCCTTCGGATTGACGGCCCTGCCCGATGCGCCCGGCTGGGCGGTCATCTGGACCACTACCCCCTGGACGCTGCCGGCCAATCAGGCCCTCAATCTGCATCCCGATTTCGAGTACGCACTGGTCTCGACCGAACGCAATGGTGCGCCGACGCTGCTGCTGCTGGCCAAGGAGCGGGTCGAGACCTGCCTGGCCGCCTGGGGCATGCAAGGCACAATCATCGCCACCTGCACCGGCCGCGATCTCGAGCTGCAGGCCTTTCATCATCCCTTCTACGACCGACTCTCGCCGGTCTACCTCGGCGAGTACGTCACGCTCGATGCCGGCACCGGTATCGTGCATTCCTCGCCCGCCTATGGCGTCGAAGACTTCCTGTCGTGCAAGCGCTATGGCATGAAGGATGACGACATCCTCAATCCGGTGATGGGTGACGGCCGGTATGCCACATCGCTGGCGCGTTTTGGCGGCATGAAAATCTGGGACGCCAACCCCCTGATCGCCGAGGCCATGCGCGAGGCCGGCACGCTGGTGCGTGCTGAAAAGTTCGTCCACAGCTATATGCACTGCTGGCGGCACAAGACACCGATCATCTATCGGGCCACCAATCAGTGGTTCGCCGGCATGGATATCGAGCCGACCTCGGGCAAGACGCTGCGCACGCTCGCGCTCGCGGCCATCGAAGCCACCGACTTCTATCCGCACTGGGGTCAGGCCCGTCTGCACGCGATGATCGCCAACCGGCCCGACTGGACCCTGTCGCGTCAGCGGCAATGGGGTGTGCCGATGGCCTTTTTCATTCATCGCGAGACCGGCAAGCTGCATCCGCGCACCCCGGAGCTGCTCGAGCAGGTCGCCCAGCGCATTGAGCGCGGCGGCATCGAGGCCTGGCACACGCTCGATCCGCGCGAGCTGCTCGGTGACGACGCCGACATTTACGAGAAGAACCGCGACACGCTCGATGTCTGGTTCGATTCCGGCTCGACCCACCAGACAGTGCTGCGCGGCACGCATGCCGAGCAATCGAGCTTTCCGGCCGACCTCTATCTCGAAGGCAGCGACCAGCATCGCGGCTGGTTCCATTCATCGCTGCTGACCTCCTGCATGCTTAACGGCGTGGCGCCCTACAAGGCGCTGCTGACCCACGGTTTCGTCATCGACGGCAAGGGCCGCAAGATGAGCAAATCCGAGGGCAACGTGATCGCGCCGCAAAAGGTCTCCGACTCGCTGGGCGCCGAAATCCTGCGCCTGTGGGTGGCCTCCAACGACTATTCGGGCGAGCTCTCGCTGTCCGATGAGATTCTCAAGCGGGTGGTCGAGGCCTATCGCCGCATCCGCAACACACTGCGATTTCTGATGGCCAATCTGGCCGACTTCAACATCGACGACCACGCGGTGGCAATCGAGCAGCTTTTTGAGGTCGACCGTTACGCGATCGCGCTCGCTACGCAGCGTCAGGGCGAGATCCTGGCCGCCTATGGCCGCTTCGAGTTCCAGCCGGTGGTCGCCGGCCTGCAGGTTTTCTGTTCGGAAGACCTCGGCGGCTTCTATCTTGACCTTCTGAAAGACCGGCTTTACACCACACCGGCCGATTCGGTGGCGCGCCGCTCGGCACAGACCGCGCTATGGCATGTCACCCAATCGCTGGTGCGCGCCATGGCACCGATCCTGTCGTTTACCGCCGAAGAAGCCTGGCCGCTGCTCGATGCGCGGGCCTTTGCGCAGCAGGGCGAGACGGTCTTCACCCAGACCTGGCATGTCTTTCCCGAGATCGACGACGCCGATGCATTGCTGGCGAAATGGACGCGTCTGCGCGCCTGGCGCGGCGAAGTGACCCGCGCCATCGAAACCGTGCGCGCCACCGGCGCGATCGGCTCGTCGCTGCAGGCCGAGATCGATGTCGCCGCCAGCGGTGTGCTCTTCGAAGACCTTGCCAGTCTGGGCAATGATCTGCGCTTCGTGCTGATCACCTCGGCCGCGAGGCTGCGCGAGGCCGAGCAGGCCGATGCTGCCCAAGCCGCGAGCACCGGCCTGATCAGCGTCACGCCGAGCCCGCATACCAAGTGCGAGCGCTGCTGGCACTGGCGTGACGATACCGGTGCCGACAAGTCCTGGCCGCTGCTGTGCGGGCGTTGCGTGCAGAACCTGCACGGCGACGGCGAGCCGCGTCACTTCGCCTGAGCACTCGCATGGCACGCGCGAACAGTTCATCAGGCAAGGTGACCGCCAGAGCCTCGTCGCGATCAGGCCGCGGTAATCGCCCCGGGCTGCTCGCCTGGCTGGTGCTGTCCGGTGTGATCGTGCTCGCCGATCAGCTCACCAAACTGCTGATCCTCGAGCGATTTCGTTTCGGCGAGCGGCTCGCCGTCCTGCCGGGCTACTTCGACCTGACCCTGGTCTTTAACACCGGCGCGGCCTTCAGCTTTCTGGCCGACGCCGGCGGCTGGCAGCGCTGGTTCTTTCTGGGCATCGGGCTGGCGGCATCGGCCTTCATCCTCTACCTGCTGGCCCGTCACGGTTCGCAGAGGCTGTTTGGCCTGGCGCTCGCGCTGATCCTGGGCGGCGCAATCGGCAATCTGATCGATCGGCTGGCCCGCGGCAAGGTGGTCGACTTTCTGCTTGCTCACTGGCAGGAGCGGTGGTTTTTCCCGGCCTTCAACGTCGCCGATGCGGCCATCACCGTCGGTGCCGTGCTGCTCGTCCTTGACGAACTGCTGCGCGTCGGCAAGAGTCGGTAAATGAACGCCTCACCCCCTCCCCCTGCGTCGCTGATCCCCGCTGACCCGCTGGCGCCCGCGCCTGATGCGGGCGAACTGAAGGGCCGGCATATCCTGCTCGGCGTGACCGGTGGCGTGGCCGCCTTCAAGGCCTGCGAACTGGCCCGCGAACTGCAACGCCGCGGCGCCACGGTCCAGGTGGTCATGACCGAGGCAGCGACCCGCTTCATTGGCACCGCCACCTTCCAGGCACTCACCGGCCGACCGGTTTATACCGACGCCTGGGATGCGCGCATCGCCAACGGCATGCCGCATATCGACCTGTCGCGTGGCGCCGATGCGATCCTGGTGGCGCCTGCCACCGCCGATTTCATGGCCAAGGTGGTCCATGGGCTGGCCGATGATCTGCTCTCAACGCTGGTCCTGGCGCGCGATGTGCCGCTGCTGATGGCGCCGGCCATGAACCGCCAGATGTGGGCGGCCGCGCCCACCCAGCGCAATGCTGCCCAGTTGCGCGCCGACCGCGTAACCCTGCTGGGGCCGGGCGCGGGGGAACAGGCCTGCGGCGAGACCGGCGACGGGCGGATGCTCGAAGCGCAGCAACTGGTCGAAGAGACCATCGCCTTTTTCGTGCCGAAGCTGCTTGACGGGCGACGCGTGCTGGTGAGCGCCGGCCCGACCTTCGAGCCAATCGATCCGGTGCGCGGCATCACCAATCTTTCATCGGGCAAGATGGGTTACGCGATTGCGCGCGCCTGCCGGCATGCCGGCGCGCAGGTCACCCTGGTGTCAGGTCCGACCGCGCTGTTGGCGCCAGACGGTGTGCGGCGGGTCGATGTACGCAGTGCCCACGACATGCTGCATGCGGTGCAGGCCGAAGTGGCCGGTCAGGATGTCTTCATCTCGGTGGCTGCTGTGGCCGACTGGAACATCGCCAATGCCTCCGATCACAAGCTGAAAAAGACCGAAGGCGGTGGCGGTCCGACGCTCGAATTCGCGCAAAACCCCGACATCCTCGCCACGATTGCAGCCATGCCGGGCGGCCCCTTTTGCGTCGGTTTTGCAGCGGAAACAGAGGATCTCGAGGCCAATGCGCAGGAAAAACGGCGTCGCAAGGGCGTGCCGCTTCTGATCGGCAACCTCGGGCAAGCCACCTTCGGGCGGGACGACAACGAACTGCTGGTCATCGATGCCCAAGGCAGCACGCGTCTTCCCAGAGCCAGCAAGACCGCGCTCGCCGCCAGTCTGGTCGGCGAGATCGCCCGGCGACTGCCGCAGGCGCGCTGCTGATGGTTGCCATGCAACGCCCCCCGGGCGGCGCGGTCGGTCGCGCAGTGCCCACGGACTCTGCGCACAGCGGCATGCCGGCGGTCCTGACGAAAGGACCGGACACCGCCGCGATCGGCCAAGCGCCTCACGACGGCAACTTCGCCCTGCTGCTTGAAATCGCCAGCTTGGCGTCATCGCATCGCATGAAGGCCACTGCGATGTTGTCGCCTGCTATCGCGCCACAGCCGATTGATATCAGGCCGGTTGAAGTCACGCCGATCAAAGCCAGTCCCGCCGACCAGCTGCTGCGCCTGACTGACGCGAAACAGGTTGGACGGATCGGACGCGTCGTGTTTCTGGTGGTGGCCGCGATCATCGGCACGCAGGTGCTCAAGTCGGTGCTCGGGCTGAGCCTCGAAGACGCGCTGCCGCTGCTGGTGCTGGCGGCGATCGCATTCGCGGTGTTCCGCAAGCGCCGCGGTCCACCGAAGCTCTGATCTGCTGGCATTGCGCACTTGAATCGGGGCATACAGGTTTGCCACCCCGGCGCTACCGGCCGACTTAGCGATCAACACCTGTCGAACCAAACCCCCCTGCCCCGCGATCGCTGGATGCAGTGAACTCGTCGACCACAACAAAATCAGGCCGAACCACAGGCAGAAAGAGCATCTGCGCAATGCGATCGCCAGGATTAATGGTGATGTCCAGTCCTGAACCAGCGGGATTGCGGTTCCAGGCGCTGATGAAGCACTGAGCGGTGTAGTCGGCATCGATCAGCCCGGCGCTGTTGCCCAGCACCAGCCCCTTCTTGTGCCCCAAACCCGATCGCGGAAGGATGACGGCGCACAGGTTGACCGAGTTCATGTGTAGCGCAATCCCGGTAGGGATCAGGATCGCGGGTTCCTGGGGCTTGAGCGTGAGCGGCGCGTCAATACAGGCCATCAGGTCGATGGCAGCAGCAAGCGCTGTCTGGTACTGCGGCAGCCCCCACTCACGGAGTCGCTGATCCAGGATCTTGATTTCGATCGAAGCGTTCACGGTCAGAGGCCCCTAGCCTGCTCAATCAGCCCATCGAGCTTGCGGGCATCAGCCACGAAAGCCCGAATGCCCTCGGCCAGTTTATCGGACGCCATCGCGTCTTCATTGAGCTCGAAGCGAAACCGCGGCTCATCGAATGACACCGGCTCAAGCACCGCCTGGCGGGCCGATGCAGTATCGAGCCGGGGCTCGACGCGGGTCTCAAGCGCACGCAATTGCTCGAGCAGATCAGGGCTGATGGTCAGCAGATCGCAGCCGGCCAGCGCCAGGATCTGACCGACATTGCGAAAACTCGCGCCCATGACTTCGGTAGCAAAACCGAATCGCTTGAAGTGGGTGTAGATGCGCCGCACCGAGGCCACGCCCGGATCGGTCTCGCCGGTGTAATCGACGCCGTCGCGCTTGCGGTACCAGTCGTAGATACGGCCAACGAAGGGTGAAATCAGGGTCACTCCGGCCTGCGCGCAGGCCACCGCTTGCCCGAAACCGAAGAGCAGTGTCAGGTTGCAGTGAATGCCGTCGCGCTCGAGCTGCTCGGCCGCACGGATGCCTTCCCAGGTCGCCGCCACCTTGACCAGCACCCGCTCAGGGCCGATGCCGGCCTCGCGATAGCGATCGATGATCCGGTGCCCCCGCGCGATCGTGGCCTCGGTATCAAAGGACAGGCGCGCATCGACCTCGGTCGAGACCCGCCCCGGGATGATCTGGAGGATCTCGCAGCCAAAACGCACCAGCAGCCGATCAACCAGCAGCTCGACCGGCTCGGCGCGGTGCTCGGCAACCGTGGCATCGAGCAGGCCCCGGTACTGCGGCAGCCCGACCGCCTTGAGGATCAGCGTGGGGTTGGTGGTGGCGTCGCGCGGCGCATAGGCCCGCATGGCGTTGAAGTCGCCAGTGTCGGCGACCACGGTGGTCAGAGTCTTGAGCTGGTCGAGCGCGTTCATGGCTGTCCTGAAAAGAGGCTCAATGTTAGCTGCACAGGCCGGTGACTTGATCTGGATCAAATCGCAGTCGGCTGAGCCGGCGCATTGTTGGGGCGAGAGGGCCCTGCCCGGCTACCGAACCCCATCCACCAGGAGCGATCATGAGCCACGGCTACAAGACAATCCTCGTTCACTACGATTCGACCGCACGTGCGGCCAAGCGCCTGACGCTGGCCAGCCGCATTGCCGACGACTTCGAAGCCCATCTGGTCGCGGCTTACAGCATCGTGTCACCGCTCTACAGCGAGCCCTTTGTGGCCGACGGCGGCGCCTTCGTCGCGCAGGAGTTGCTGCGCTTTCAGGAGCGCAAGGACGCCAGTGCCAAGATGAGCTTCGAGCAGACCGTGGCACGCCTGGGCAGCAAGGTCGAATGGCGCACCAGCGTCGGCGACCCGGCGGCGGTCATCAACGAACAGGCCCGCTATGCCGACCTGATCGTGGTCGGGCAATACGACCGCAACGATGTCAATGACGTCACCCCGGACTTCATCGGCCGGGTGCTGATGGGCTCGGGCAGGCCGGTCCTCGTCGTGCCTTTCGCAGGCGAGTTCAGCGCGATGCCGGCGCGACCGATGATTGCCTGGAATGCCAGCCGCGAAGCGGCGCACGCCGTCACCGAGGCGCTGCCGCTGCTGCAGCGGGCAAAAGAAGTGCAGATCGCGGTGTTCAACGCCCGCGCCGGCCGCGGCGGACACGGCGATGTGCCCGGGGCCGATCTGGCAACGTTTCTTGCCCGCCATGGCGTGAAATCGACGGTCTCGGCCTCGGGGGTCAGCGATGTCGATACCGGCAACCAGATCCTGTCGCGGGCGGCCGATTTTCAGTCCGACCTGATCGTGATGGGCGGCTACGGACACTCGCGGGCATACGAGTTTGTGGTGGGCGGCTCGACCCGCACGCTGCTCGAATCGATGACCGTGCCGGTCCTGCTGTCGCACTGATCGCGCGATCAGGCGCGGGCAGCAAGCGCCTTGGCGCGAATCTCATCGAGGGTCTGACCGGCAGTGATCGCCTGCTGATCGATGACCAGTTCGATCAGCGCGGCCACACCCGCCTCGCGGGCACGTGCGAAGGCCGCGGCAAACTGCGCGGTCTCGGTGACCCGCTCGGCATGACAGCCATACGCCTGGGCAAGCTTCACGAAGTCGGGATTGCGCAGCGCCGTGCCATAGACCCGAGCCGGATACTCGCGCTCCTGATGCATGCGGATCGTGCCGAACATGCCGTTGTTGACCAGCAGCACGATCAGCGGTGCATCGTATTGCATCGCGGTGGCAAGTTCCTGGCCGGTCATCATGAAGTCGCCGTCGCCGGTGACTGCAACCACCACGCGCTGCGGATGCCGCAGCTTGGCGGCGATGGCCGAGGGCACCGCATAGCCCATGGCACCCGAGGTGGGCGCGAGCTGGGTCTTGTGGCCGCGATGCCGATAGAAGCGATGAACCGGCGTGGCGAAGTTGCCGGCGCCGTTGGTGATGATCGCGTCCTGCGGCAGCACCTCGTCCATGTGCAGCACGCATTCGGGATAGTTGAGTGTGCCGGGCTGTGGCCTGGGCATCCGCCAGTCGGCATAGTCGGCGCAGGCCGACTGCAGCCAGCCTTTCCAGCGCGCGGCAAGCGCCGCCGCATCGCCAAGCGGCAATTCGGCCAGCGCCGACGAAAACTCGCGCACGCCGGCCGCAATCGGCAGATCGGCATGAAAGACCCGACCGAGTTCATCGGCGCCGGAAAAAACATGCACCAGCGACTGCACCGGTGTGGGCGATTCGACCAGGGTATAGCCGTTGGTGGTCATCTCGCCCAATCGCACACCGACCGCGATCAGCAGGTCGCACTCGCGAACGCGCTGCGCGAGTTTGGGATTGATGCCGATGCCGACTTCGCCGATGTAGTGCGAATCACCATTGTCGAAAGCATCCTGGTAGCGCCAGGCACAGGCCACCGGCAGACCGAGCCGGTGCGCAAATGATTTCAGGTCAACGCGCGAAGCCTCGTCCCAGAACGAACCGCCAACCAGCAGCAAGGGGCGCTGCGCCTGCGACATCATCTGGCCGAGCCGTTCGATCTGGGCAATCGAGGGGGACGATTGCACAGGCTGATAGCGTCGCGCATCGGCCACGGTCGCCATCTGCGTGAGCACGTCTTCGGGAAGCGCCAGCACCACCGGCCCGGGTCGGCCGGAAGTGGCCACATGAAAGGCATGCTGCACGAACTCGGGGATGCGGTCGGCGCGGTCGATCGACGCGACCCACTTGGCCATCTGCCCGAACATGCGCCGGTAGTCGATCTCCTGGAAGGCTTCGCGCTCGACGAAATCGGTGCCGACCTGTCCGACGAAAAGAATCATCGGCGTGGAGTCCTGAAAGGCGGTGTGCAGACCGATCGCGGCGTTGGTGGCGCCCGGCCCGCGGGTCGCAAAACAGATTCCGGGTTCGCCGGTCAGTTTGCCCCAGGCCTCAGCCATATTCGCCGCGCCGCCTTCCTGCCGACAGACCACCAGCGGCAGGGTCTCGCGCACATCGTGCAGCGCATCGAGCACCGCAAGAAAACTTTCGCCGGGCACGCAAAACGCGCGGCTCGCGCCGTGAATGACCAGCTGGTCAACGAGGATCTGTCCGCCGCTGCGCGGCGTCAGGGGTGCTGCGGTCGGGGTGTTTGTCATGGCGCGGCAGTGGGCTTGGCGAGTGGCTGGGCGAGTGGCTGAACAGGTGAGTTGGACTAAGGAGTGACCTAAGGCTTGGCAGACGCCAAGGCGGGCCGCAGGGTTTTCAGATGCCAGGCAAAGAGCATCCCTCCCGCTGCCAAGGCGCACATCGACCCGAGCGCCATCGTGACCGCAGAGTGCCACAGCAGGGGCGCCACCAGTCCGGCCACCAGGGCATTGCCGCTGCTCTGGGCAAAGGCCATGCCGGATGACGCCATGCCGCGCCGATGCGCAAACAGATCGAGCAGCATGACCTGCAGCGGGGCCATCGCCAGACCCATGCCGATGTTGTAGAGCAGAAGTGACAAGGTGGCCCAGGGCATACGCGGCGGATCCATGGTGAGCGCCAGCGTCAGGTTGATGATCACCGCCGCCGTCATGATGCCGTAGCCGACCCGCACGCTTGCTGTCGGCATCAGCCGACCGGCGAGTCGGGACGACAGAAACGCACCGATCATCGTGCCCGACACCGCGGGAATGAACATCCACGCGAACTCTCGCGGACCAAGCCCCATTACCCCGGTGAGAAAGGCGGGTGCGGCCAGCACATAGACAAAAAACCCTGCGAAATTCAGGGCCAGCGCGCCCGCCAGACGCAGGAAGGCCCCGCTGGTGGCCAGCTCGCGATAAGCTCGTGCCATCGGGCCGGGCTGCATGCTCTGACGCTTTTCGAGCGGCAGGGTTTCAGGCAGCATCCGCCAGCACAGCAGCGCCAGGCACAGCGAGATCAGCGCGAGAAAGATGAACACCGAGCGCCAGCCGGCGAGGGTCTGCAGCCAGCCGCCGAGAATCGGTGCGATCGCAGGCGCCAGCGCAAACATCATCGTGGTCTGGCTGAGCATGCGCTGGGCGATTGGCCCGTCGGCCACATCGCGCACCACCGCGCGCCCCACCGTCATGCCGACCCCACCCACCGCACCCTGCAGCGCCCGCCACATCCAGAGCGCTTCAATCGATTGGGCAAAGGCCGCCCCGATCGAGGCGGCCGAAAACAGGACGAGCCCGATCAGCACGACACGACGCCGACCCAGCGAATCCGACAACGCGCCATGCCACAGCGCCATGACGGCGAAGGGCAGGATGTAGGCAGTCAGTGTCTGTTGCACCTGCAGCGGCGTGGCACCCAGCTCGGCGCCAATCGAGTTGAAGGAGGGCAGATAGGTGTCGATCGCGAAGGGGCCGAGTGTCGACAGGCCGGCGATGATCGCCGGTAAGCGCCTCTGGAGGTCGGCCTGAACGAGTGCAGGCGAAGTGGACGGCGCGGGCATCCGATGATTGTCTCACGCAGCCAGACCGTACCCGGCACATAAGCTGGCAAAATGGCGGCTTCGCTCTTTTCCATCGAACCTCGCTCACGCCATGTCCCAGATCAAGAAAGTAGTTCTCGCCTATTCCGGCGGCCTCGACACCTCGGTGATCCTCAAATGGCTGCAAGACACCTACGGCTGCGAAGTCATCACCTTCACTGCCGATATCGGTCAGGGTGAAGAGCTTGAGCCTGCGCGCGCCAAGGCCGAAAAATTCGGCGTGAAAAAGATCTATATCGAAGACCTGCGCGAAGAGTTCGTGCGCGACTTCGTGTTTCCGATGTTTCGCGCCAATGCTCTCTACGAGGGCGAATATCTGCTGGGCACTTCCATCGCCCGTCCGCTGATCGCCAAGCGACTGGTCGAGATCGCCCGGCGCGAGAAGGCCGATGCGATTTCGCACGGTGCCACCGGCAAGGGCAACGATCAGGTTCGCTTCGAACTCGGCGCCTATGCACTGATGCCCGACGTGAAGGTGATCGCCCCCTGGCGCGAATGGGACCTGCTGTCGCGCGACAAGCTGCTGGCCTATGCCGACAAGCACGGTATCCCGGTCGACTACAAAAAGCGCAAAGGCGAGGCGCCCTACTCCATGGACGCCAATCTGCTGCACATCTCCTACGAAGGCGGCGTGCTCGAAGACCCGGCGAAATCGCCGTCCGACGACATGTGGCGCCTGACAGTTCCCCTGCACAAAACGCCTGCCAAACCCGAACTGGTCGAAATCGACTTCGAGCATGGCGATCCGGTCGCGGTCAACGGCAAGAAGCTCAGCCCGGCTGCGCTGCTGACCGAACTCAACCGTCTCGGTGGCAAACACGGTGTCGGCCGGCTCGATCTGGTCGAAAACCGCTATGTCGGCATGAAATCGCGCGGCTGCTACGAGACGCCGGGCGGCACCATCCTGCTGCGTGCGCACCGTGCCATCGAATCGCTGACCCTCGACCGCGAAGTCGCGCATCTCAAGGACGACCTGATGCCGCGCTACGCCAGCCTGATTTACAACGGCTACTGGTGGAGCCCCGAGCGCGAGACCCTGCAGGTGCTGATCGACCACACCCAGCGCAATGTCACCGGCAAAGTCGTGATCAAGCTCTTCAAGGGCAATGTGATCGTGACCAGCCGCTCGTCCGAGTTCTCGCTCTTCGATACGAAAATCGCGACCTTCGATGACGACGGCGGCGCTTACAACCAGGCCGACGCGGCAGGCTTCATCAAGCTCAATGCCTTGCGCATGCGGATTGCCGGCAATCGGGCCTCGAAGCTTGCGGCGGGCGCAAAAGCGGCGACCGGCGCGAAAGCCACCGGGTCGACCAAGGCAGCGAAGTCGGCGAAGCCAGCCACGGCGGGCAAATCAGGCACTGCGGCCAAGCCGAAGTGAGCCGACCGAGCAGGCGGGTGTCGTGAGTACCGCCGTTCCTGACCGTCCGGTGACGCCCCTGCGCATCGAGCGGATCGAGCGGATCGAGCCGCTCGATGCCCGACATGCCCGGGCCCTGCTGACGGTGCTCGACGGCTATGCGCGCGACCCCAGCGGTGGCGGCACCGGGCTCACCGATGACGTCAAAGCCCGATTGCCAGCGCTTCTTGCCCAGCAGGCCCATTACATCGGGCTGCTGGCTTTCGAAGGCGATCGGCCGGTCGGACTGGTCAATGCCTTTATCGGGGTCTCGACCTTCAAGGCAAAGCCCTTGCTCAACATTCACGACATTGCGGTGGAGCCTGACCGGCGCGGCGCCGGGATCGGTCGTCGCCTGCTTGCGGCAGTCGAGGCACTGGCACGCGAGCATGGTTGCTGCAAACTGACGCTCGAAGTCCTCGAGGGTAATCACACCGCCGTCGGCCTGTATCGCGCGGTCGGTTTTGCCGCCTACGAACTCGATCCGGCAATGGGCGCTGCCCGCTTTTTTGAAAAATGGTTGACCTGACAAAAGGAACCCGCCATGCCCTCGTTCGATGTGATGTGTGAAGCCAATCAGGTCGAGATTCGCAATGCCCTCGATCAATCCAACAAGGAAATCACCAACCGGTTCGATTTCAAAGGGTCGGATGCCCGACTCGAACTTGCCGACAAGCTGCTCACCGCCTTTGCCGACGACGATTTCAAGCTCTCGCAGGTCAAAGACGTCCTGCTTGCCAAACTTGCCAAGCGCGATGTTGATGTGCGCTTTCTCGACTACGGCAGCATCGAGAAAGTCGGTGGCGACAAAGTCAAACAGGTGATCACCGTGCGACACGGTGTGCCAACCGATGCCGCAAAGAAAATCGTCAAGCTGCTCAAGGACGCCAAGATGAAGGTGCAGTCCTCGATTCAGGGCGACTCGGTACGCGTGACCGGCGCCAAGCGCGACGATCTGCAAGGCGCCATCGCCCTGATCCGCGGCGAGATGACCGAACTGCCCCTGACCTTCGGCAACTTCCGGGACTGATCGCGCTCAGTCCGACTCAGTCCACCTCAGCTCGGTCCAGCCAAGCTCGATCCGCGCGATGGACACCGCCAACGCCATGACCCCGGTGCGCGCTGCCGGCGTGCGGGTGGGCTGGGTCTGGAACGATTGGCTGCAAAGGGCGCTGGTCGCACCGACTCCCTTTGAGCTTCATCCCACCGGCCTGCACCTGACGCCGGCCATCGAAAGCTTTGCCGGTCGTTCGGCCGCCCTGGCTCGCTGGTCAGACAGCATCCGCGAGCGCTGGTCACTGCCGGGCTGGCGCGATGAGCGATCAGTGGTCTGGTACGGTGAACGGCCGCTCTTTGGCATTGAACGCGCTCTGCTTCGACCCCTTGGCCTGACGCTGCGATCGGTCCAGGCCTGCGCATGGCGCCAAACTGCAGCGGGCCCGATGATCTGGGTGGCCCATCGATCGATGAGCAAGCCGATCGATCCCGGCAAATTCGATGCCCTGGTCGCTGGCGGCATTGCCGGCCTGGATGCCCCCTGGGAAACGCTGATTCGCGAGTGCCAGGAGGAAGCCGGTATTGCGCCGCCCCTGCTGAACAAGGCGGTGCCCGCAGGCAATCTCGAACTGAGCTATGCCACCGAATACGACGATCTGCCCGCCCTGCATCGCGAGCATGTCACGCTCTATCAGCTCGAGTTGCCGGCGGATTTCATCCCGACCCCGAACGACGGCGAGCATCAGGCGATCCTGTCGATGTCACCCCATGAAGCGATCGCATCAATCGCTCAGGGCGGCTGGACGCCCGACGGTGCCCAAGCCACCACCGACCTGATCGGTCGGCAGGGCTGGTTGAAGGGGACATTGCAGACAGGACGCGATCAGGTCAGCGGCCCTTGAACATCAACGATGAGGCCAACTTGCTGCCTCTGGTCCTCGACCACGGCCGACTGACCCAGCCGACTGACTAGCGCCGATTGATTCAGCCGCCTGACTCAGCCTTTCAGCTGTCGATGCGGGCGTAGGCCGAGTGGTTATGAATCGATTCGAAGTTTTCGCCCTCGACCACGAATCCGGCCACCCCTTCCACACCGCGCACCGCCGCGGCCACATCGCGCACCAGATCTTCGACGAACTTGGGATTGTCATAGGCGCGTTCGGTGACATGCTTTTCGTCGACGCGCTTGAGCAGGCCATAGAGCTCGCTTGAGGCCTGCTGCTCGAGTCGCTCGATCAGCGCCTTCACATCGACCGTACGACCGGTCTGCATCCGCAACTCAACCGTGATGTGCGAGCGCTGATTGTGAGCGCCGTAATCGGAAATGGTCTTGGAGCACGGGCAAAGACTCGTAACCGGAACGACGATCTTGAGCGTGACCAGCGGGGCCTCGGGGCCGCCGTCGATCGACAGCGACAGGTCGTAGTCGAGCAGGCTTTGCACGCCCGAGACCGGGGCGGTCTTGGTGATGAACAGCGGAAACCCCAGCTCGATCCGACCGGTATCGGCCGCAAGCAAGCCAAGCATTTCATGATGAAGCGGCACCAGCGCATCCAGCGACATGTCGCGAGCCCGGCTTTCCAGCAGGGCCACAAAACGCGACATATGGGTGCCCTTTTGCTCGGCGGGCAGCGCAACGAAAAGGTTCCAGACTGCAACCGACGGGACAGCGGCACCGCCGCTTTGCCACATCATCGGATAGCGCAGGCCGCGAACGCCCACCCGCTGGATCGGCTGGCTGCGGTGATCGATGCTGCCCTGGACATCGGGCATCGACGCATCGACCGAACCGGGCTGCATAACGCTCGGATCACGGGAATTCATCGGGGCTCCTGTAGGTAGTCAGATCGAGACTTTAGCGCAGCCGGGAAAAACCCTCCCGCCTCAGCGGGTGGCAACCAGGCGGGGCGTCGGTTCGCCCGCCACGAGAAGGTGGGCAAAACGCTCTCCGATCGATTGGGCGATGCCTGCGCCATCGAGGCCCTCAAGGCGCAACAGCAGCGCCGGATCCCCATGGTCGATGAAGTGATCTTTCAGACCAAGCTGCAGGGTCGGCACCGCCAGGCCCAGCGCCGCCATCGCTTCAAGGCAGGCGCTGCCGGCACCACCGGCGACCGCGTGTTCCTCGACGGTCACAAAGGCTTCGTGGGTCAGCGCAAGCTCGCGGATCATCTCGGCATCGACCGGCTTGACCCAGCGCATGTTGACCACCGTGGCGTCGATCGACTCGGCCGCCACAAGCGCCGGATGCAGCATCGAACCGAAGGCCAGGATCGCGATGCGACGGCCACTGCGCCGCAGCTCGGCCTTGCCAAAGGGCAATTGCGTGAACGCCTTGCTGATCGCCGCGCCGACACCGGAGCCGCGGGGATAGCGCACGGCACTCGGCCCCTCGTGGCAGAACGCGGTGTAGAGCATCTGACGGCACTCGTTTTCGTCAGACGGCGCCAGCACGACCATGTTCGGGATGCAGCGCAAGTAGGCCAGATCGTAGGCCCCGGCATGCGTCGCACCATCGGCACCGACCAGCCCGGCGCGATCGAGCGCGAAAACCACCGGCAGATTCTGGAGCGCCACATCGTGGATGAGCTGGTCATAGCCGCGCTGCAGGAAGGTCGAATAAATGGCGACCACCGGCTTGACCCCCTCGCAGGCCAGACCGGCGGCAAAGGTGACCGCATGCTGCTCGGCAATGCCGACATCGAAATAGCGCTGCGGAAAGCGTCGCTCGAACTCGACCAGCCCCGAGCCCTCGCGCATGGCCGGCGTCACGCCAACCACCCGCTCGTCGAGGGCGGCCATGTCGCAGATCCAGTCGCCGAAGATCTGGGTGTAAGTGGGAGCGCCCGGTGCCGACTTCTTGATGCCCTCGGCCGGATTGAACTTGCCGGGTCCGTGATAGAGAACCGGATCGGCCTCAGCCAGCTTGTAGCCCTGGCCCTTGCGGGTAATGACATGCAAAAATACCGGACCATGCATCTCGCGCAGGTTCTGCAGGGTGGGCACGAGTGCGTCGAGGTCGTGGCCGTCGATCGGGCCGAAATACGTAAAACCGAATTCCTCGAACATCGTGGCGGGCACCACCAGCCCCTTGGCATGTTCTTCGAGGCGTCGCGCCAGTTCATAGACCGGCGGCACCTTCGAGAGCACGCTGCGGGCGACATCGCGGGCCATCGAGACCTGGCGACCCGACAGGACCCGTGCCAGGTATTTATTGAGCGCACCCACCGGCGGCGAGATCGACATGTCGTTGTCGTTCAGCACCACGAGCAGATCGATATCGGGCGTGACGCCGGCATTATTCATGGCCTCAAAGGCCATGCCGGCAGTCATGGAGCCATCGCCGATCACCGCCACATGACGGCGTCGCGAAGGACCCTTGTTGAGCCCCTTGTTGCGCGAGGCCACCGCCATGCCGAGCGCGGCCGAAATCGAGGTGGACGAATGCGCCGTGCCGAAAGTGTCGTACTCGCTCTCGCTGCGCCTTGGAAAACCCGAAATACCGCCGTGCTGGCGCAGATGCGCCATGCCCTCACGTCGCCCGGTCAGGATCTTGTGGGGATAGGACTGATGTCCGACATCCCAGACGATGCGATCGGAGGGCGTATTGAAAACATAGTGCAGCGCGATCGTCAGTTCGACCGTACCAAGATTGGACGACAGATGACCGCCGGTGCGCGAGACCGAATCGACGATGTAGTTGCGCAGCTCGTCAGCGAGCGCAGGCAATTTCGCTCTCGACAGCCTGCGCAGTGAAGCGGGCTGATCGATCGTTTCCAGAAGGGAATAGTCGGCTTTCATCTTTGTAATCGGCACCTGTTATGGCAGCATGATTTGCCCTGCGGCGTGCGCCGTCAAGAGCGACGCAACACGATCAGATCGGCCAACTCGGCAAGACGAGTGGCCCGCGCACCGAACGGCGCAAGGGCAAGGTGAGCCCGATGGCGAAGCGACTCCGCCAGGTCACGGGCGCCGGCCAGACCGAGCAGAGAGACATAAGTGGGTTTATTGGCCTGGGCATCCTTGCCGGCAGTCTTGCCAAGTGTCGTGGTGTCGGCCTCGACATCGAGCACATCGTCGACCACCTGAAAGGCCAGCCCGACGGCGGCACAGTAGTCGTCAAGCAAGGTCTGCTCGGCGGCATCGGGCGACTTTCCGCAATACGCCCCAAGCCGCACCGAGACCGTCAGCATCGCGCCAGTCTTGCGCCGATGCATGTCTTCGAGTGCCTCGCGTGAAAGCGAATGGCCCACTGAAGCGAGGTCGATGGCCTGTCCGCCGGCCATGCCGATCGAACCGGCCGCATCGGCCAGTTCGCGGGTCATGGTGACCACATTGACCGGTGCGACGCCACCCTGCAGCGTGGCCGCCACGGCCCGAAAGGCCAGCGCCTGCAGTGCATCGCCCACCAGCATCGCCAGGGCCTCGCCATAGGCGACATGCACCGTGGGCTTGCCGCGCCGAAGCACGTCGTTGTCCATGCAGGGCATGTCATCGTGGACCAGCGAATAGGCATGAATCAGCTCGACCGCGCAGCCCGCCTGTTCGAGCGCCGGCCGGGGAGCGCCAGTGATTTCGCCTGCAGCATGCACGAGCAGCGGGCGCACTCGCTTTCCGCCGGCCAGCACCGCATAGCGCATGGCTTCATGCAAGGGTCCCAGCGCGGGGGCCGTGCCACTGGCGCCTGGCAAAAGGCCCTCGAGGCTGCTTTCGGTCACCGCGAGCACCTGCGCCGACCAGTCCGCGAAGGCCGCATTTGCCATCGTCATGCCTCGGGAAGACCATCGGCCTCGAAAGGCTTGAGCAGATCGCCTTCGAGCACCTTGACCTGCTGCTGCACTCGCGCAAGGTTTTCGCGACAGACACCGACGAGTTCGGCGCCGCGCCGATAAGCCTGCAGTGATTGTTCGAGCGGCAAGCCGCCGGACTCCATCTTCTGCACGATCGACTCGAGCTCGGCGAGCGCAGACTCGAATGAGACCGGCGGGGCAGGTGGTGAGAGGTCAGTATCAGACATGCGTTCGATTTTAATTCAGATCGGATCAGCACCCTAAAAGTGTCTGCATGCCAAATTGAGGGTATCCTTGCCGGCCCATTTTTAATGCTTATCAGGAGGACGAACCATGTCGGACATCGGGCGGCGGGCCCATCTGCAGCGATCTGCAGCCCAGCTACCGGTTTCGGCGTATTTCGATGACGCGCTGCATCAGCGTGAACTCGAGATTCTGTTCAGGAACGGTCCCGGTTACATCGGACACGAACTCATCGTGCCCAATACTGGCGATTACTTCGCACTCCCGGCCGAGAAGGAGGGCCGGCTTCTCGTGCGGGGCGAACAGGGGATCGAACTCCTCTCCAATGTCTGCCGACACCGGCAGTCAGTGATGCTCAACGGCCGAGGCAATACGGGCAACATCGTGTGCCCGCTGCATCGCTGGACCTACGACCTCGAAGGTCGCCTGCTCGGCGCGCCGCACTTCGAGCAGCAACCCTGCCTGAATCTTGGCCGCAGCCCGCTTCAGAACTGGAACGGGCTGCTGTTTTCAAGCAAACGCGATGTCGCTGCCGACCTCGAACGGGCCGGCGTGCGGGGCAAGCTCAACTTTTCCGGCTACATGCTCGATCACGTCGAAGTGCACGAGTGTGCCTACAACTGGAAGAGCTTCATCGAGGTCTATCTCGAGGACTACCATGTCGAGCCTTTCCATCCTGGCTTGGGCAAGTTCGTCGAATGCGGCGACCTCAACTGGGAATTCGGCGACTGGTGGTCGGTACAGACCGTCGGCGTTCACCAGGGACTGGGCAAACCCGGCAGTTCAATTTACCGGCGCTGGCATGAGCAGGTGCTCAAATATCGCAACGGCCAGCCTCCTGAGCACGGCGCCATCTGGCTCACCTACTATCCGAATGTGATGGTCGAGTGGTATCCGCATGTGCTGGTGGTCTCGCATCTTGTGCCACGCGGCCCGCGGCACACGACCAATATCGTCGAGTTCTATTACCCCGAAGAAATCGTGCTGTTCGAGCGTGAATTCGTCGAGGCCGAACGCGCCGCCTACATGGAGACCTGTGCCGAGGACGACGAGATCGCCTTGCGCATGGATGCCGGTCGCAAAGTGCTGCTCGATCGCGGCGACAACGAGGTCGGCCCCTATCAGAGCCCGATGGAAGACGGCATGCAGCACTTCCACGAGTTCCTGCGCGCCAGACTCGGACCTGAATGACGGTACTTGAAAGAGACGACAGACGATGAGCTGGACCACCCTGATCAGCGCCGACGAACTGGCGCATGCCATCGACCATTGCATCGTGGTCGATTGCCGCTACGACCTGGCCAATCCCCGAGCCGGTGCACCGGCCTATGCGCAAGCGCATATTCCGGGCGCCCTCTTTATCGACATGGATACCCAGCTGTCGGCGCCCAAATCAGGGCAAAACGGCCGTCATCCGATGCCCTCGAGCGATGCGGTGCGCGCCCTGCTCCAATCGATCGGTCTGAACGACGACACCCAGCTCGTGGTCTACGACGTGGGTGGGATGGCATCGGGGCGTCTGTGGTGGATGAGCCGCTGGATCGGCCATGAACGCGTGGCGGTACTCGATGGCGGTCTGAAGGCCTGGGAACGCGCGGGCTTTCCGTTGACGGCCGAGACCGGCCCGGTGCGCCCGGCCGGTCGGCTGTCGGCTCGCACTGCCCAGTCGACCCTGGTCGATGCGGACACTGTGGCAAAAGCCAGCGCGAGCGCTTCGCGCGTGCTGATCGATGCCCGCGCGGCCGATCGATATCGCGGGGAAAACGAGACCATCGACCCGGTTGCCGGCCATATCCCAGGGTCGCTCAATCGACCCTGGAGCCTGAACCTGCGCGAGGACGGCCGGTTCAAGCCGGCACCGTTTCTGCGCGCCGAGTTCGAGGCCCTGCTGGCCGGACGCAATGCGAGCGAGGTGATCAACAGTTGCGGCTCGGGGGTGAGCGCCTGCCACAACATCCTGGCGATGACGCATGCCGGCCTGAGTGGCGCAGCGCTCTATGGCGGATCCTGGAGCGAGTGGGTAGCAGACCCCGATCGGCCGGTTGCCACAGGCCCTCAGGCCTGACGCTGATCCGCGCAGGTGCAATGCCTGCGGCACCGGACCCCAGCACTGGCTCAGTGCAGCCAGCTCAGTGCAGCCAGCTCAGTGCAGCCAGCTCAGTGCAGCCAACTCAGTGTGGATGAAACGGCGACGTCAGTATCGCAATCAGCGCAACACCAGCGAACAGCATCGCGATCTGCAGGGCAGAAGCACCCCTTTGACGCTCGCGGTGCATATCGGGCACCAGATCGGCCAGTGCGATGTAGATGAAACTGCTGGCGGCCAGCACCAGCACGAATGGCAAGGCGCTGCGTGCCGAGTCAAGCCAGTAGTACCCAGCGACACCGCCCAGCACCGCTGACAGACCCGAGAGCACATTGAAGAGCAGCGCCCGCTTGCGTGAATAGCCGGCGTTGAGCAACACGATGAAGTCGCCAACCTCCTGCGGAATTTCGTGGGCGGCAATCGAGGCGGCGGTGAGCCAGCCAAGACGCTCGTCGGCCAGGAAGGCCGCGGCAATCAGCACACCGTCGGCCAGATTATGGATCGCATCGCCCACCAGAATGAGCGTGCCCCCGGGGCCTGCCTCCCGGCGATCATGGCCGTGGTCATGATCATGACCGTCTGATTCGTGATGATGGCTATGACGAAAGACCGACGACTTTTCGAGCAGGAAAAAGCTCACCAGTCCAATCAGCAGAGCCCAGCACAGTGAATGAAGGTCGGCGCCCGATTCGATGGCCTCGGGCAGCAGATGAAGCACGGCAGCGCCCAGCAGGACGCCTGCCGACAGGCTGACCATGCGCGGCACGAGCGACGACAGTGCCCCGAAGGACAACCATGCCGCAGCGCAGACCGAGACCACCCCGGACAGCAGGGTTGCGGCGATGATCGAAGCGAGAATCAGGGGAACCACCGCAAACGTGACAATCGATCAGTATAACGAGCGGCGTTCAGTCGATCGTGGCCCCACTGCGCACGATGACCGGCTTCCAGCGCTTGAGTTCTTCCTGCATGAAGGCCGCAAACGCCTGCGGCGAATTGCCGACCGGGTCCATATAGACCGCTCGCAGTTTCTCGATGGTTTGCGGATCCTTCAGGATCGCGACGATCTCGCGGTTGAGCCTGTCGATGATCGCCTGGGACGTGCGCGCAGGCACGACGATGCCGATCCAGGCGGTCGCTTCGATATCGGGAATGCCGGCTTCGCGAAAGGTGGGCACGTCGGGCATGAAGACCGACCGCTCGGCGGTCGTCACCGCGAGTGCCCTGAGCTTGCCGGCCTTGACCTGGGGAATCACCGCCAGCGGAGCCAGCGAGGCCATCTGCGTATCGCCCTGCAGGATCGACATCACCGCCGCCGGCGAGGCGTTGTAGGGCACATGGACGATGAAGGTCCCGGTGCGCGCCTTGATGAGTTCCATCGACAGATGCGAGACGGTTCCTGCGCCCACCGAGGCATAGTTGTACTTGCCCGGATTGCGCCGCAGCAGATCGATCAGCTCGCGTACCGTCGTCACGCCGAGATCCGTCGAGACCGCCAGCACATTGGGCTGGACCGCCGCCAGCGTGACCGGCGCCAGATCGCGAAACGGATCGTAGGGCAGGGTCTTGTAGAGCACGGTGTTGTTGACCAGCGGCCCGGTGATCGAGACACCCACGGTATAGCCGTCGGGTGCGGCCTTGGCCACCGCATCGGTACCGATATTGCCGCCGGCCCCGGCCTTGTTGTCGACGATGACCGGTTGGCGCAGCGCGCTGGCCAGACGGTCGGCGACCAGTCGGGCCAGCACGTCGGGCGTACTGCCCGGCGGGAAGGGCACAATCAGTTTCACCGTGCGGCTCGGCCAATCGGGCTGCTGGGCGACGGCCATCGCCGGCAGGCTGGCGGCGGCGGCGGCAATCAGGTGCAGCGCGTCGCGTCGAGCGAAGAAGCTCAGGTCAGAAATCGAATTCATGGGTGATGCTCTCCGCAGGAAGCGCGATCAGAGGGTCGGCGGCCGACATCGCGCCGGTGTGCTCGCAAGGCGAGCTGCTTTCGGGACAGTTTAGCTGCACGGTTACACTCAGCCGGGTGCGGGCAAGCCTTGGCTGACCCGCCCGACAACAACATGATCCGGAGACACCATGAGCATCCATCCCTTCGCGTCTGATACGCGAACCCTGTCGCGCCCAGCGCGTGCAAAATTTCTCGAGCGTTCAGTCAAGGCCGTCGTCCTCGGTGGCGTTCTCAGTAGCCTTCTCGGTGCGGCCTCGCTATTGACCGCCTGCGCGCCGATGAAAACTGGCTCCTCGATGCCGGGCAGCACTGCAGCCAACAGCGTCTCAAGCGCCAAACTCGACAGCTTCATGAGCACCATCGAGGCCGATACCCGGGCCGGTCGCATCCCGGGCGCGGTGATGCTGGTCTCGCGCGATGGCCAGATCGTCAAGGCCTCGGCGGTTGGCGTCGAGAACCCCCAGACCGGCAAACCCATGTCGCGCGATGCGATTTTCCGGATCTATTCGATGACCAAACCGATCGTCTCGATCGGCATCCTGAGTCTGGTCGAAGAGGGTCGCATCAAGCTTTCCGACCCGGTGTCGCGCTACCTGCCGGCCATGGCAAACCTGAAGGTCGGTATCGAAAAGACCGGGCTTGACGGCAAGCCGACGCTCGAGCTGGTCAATGCCACTCGCGAAATGACGGTCCAGGATCTGATGCGACACACCTCGGGTCTGACCTACGGCGTCTTCGGCAAATCTGCGGTCAAGAGCGAATACCTGAAGGTCGGCCTCACGCCAGGCTCGCCGGGCGTCACCTACGACAATGCCGAGATGATCAAGCGCCTCGGCACGCTGCCCCTGTCGTCAGTGCCGGGCAGCACCTGGGATTACAGCGTGTCGACCGACGTCCTGGGCGCGCTGATCGAGCGCGTGTCAGGTCAGACCCTCGATGTCTTCCTCGCCGATCGCATCCTGCGCCCGCTGAAGATGAACGACACAGGCTTTTCGGTGCCGCCCGCCAAACAGGGCCGGATTGCCGAGCCCTTCCCGCTTGATCCCGATTCGAAGCAGCCGGTCGCGCTGCTCGACGTGACACGTCCGCCGGCACTGCTGTCGGGCGGGGGCGGCATGGTCTCGACCGCCGATGACTACCTGCGCTTTGCGCAGATGCTGCTCAATGGCGGTGAACTCGATGGCGTGCGGATCGTCTCGCGAAAGACCATCGAATACATGACCAGCGACCATACCGGCGACATTCGCGGCCCGGTCTATCTGCCGGGCCCGGGCTATGGCTTCGGACTGGGTGTCGCGGTGAGAAAGACCAGCGGCGAATCGGCGCAATACGGCAGCGCAGGCGACTACTACTGGGGCGGCTACGCCGGCACGTATTTCTGGGTCGACCCGAAAGAACGGCTGATCGCCGTCTGGATGATGCAGGCCCCTTCGCAAAGCGGCCACTACCGCACGGTGCTTCGCACGGCGGTCTACTCGTCACTCGACCAGTAGCGCGCCACGAGGCGGTCGCCGCAATCGGCCACCGCCTCGCACCGGATCAGACCACGCCGAATCGGCGGAACCAGGCGACCGCGCGCTTCATGCCGTCATCGGCCGCATCCTTGCGATAGCTCGGCCGGTAATCGGCATTGAAGGCATGCGGTGCATCCGGATAGACCACGATCTCGGATTTCTTCGAGTTCTCGTTGCCCTGGGCCAGCAGCCGCTTCATCTCGTCGACATTGGCCACCGGAATGCCGGCATCCTGGCCACCATAAAGGCCGAGCACCGGCGCATTGAGCTTGCCGGCGATGTCATAAGGGTTGGTCGGGAAATTCGCCGAAGGCGTACCGGTCAATCGGCCATACCAGGCCACCCCTGCCTTGACCTCAGGATTGTGGGCGGCATAGAGCCAGGTAATTCGGCCGCCCCAGCAAAAGCCGGTGATACCGAGCCGGCTGCGATCACCGCCATTGGTATGGGCATAGTCGGCAGCGGCATCGAGGTCGGCCATCACCTGCGCATCGGGCACGCTCGGCGCGAGACTCTGGCTGATCTGCGCCATCGAGGGGTATTTCGACGGGTCGCCCTGACGGAAATAGAGCTCGGGCGCCATCGCATGCCAGCCTTCACGGGCAAAGCGGCGGCAGACGTCACGGATGTGCTCATGAACACCGAAGATTTCCTGCACGACCAGGATGATCGGCGCGCCGTTGCGGTTGGCAGGCGCGGCGAAATAGGCCGGAATCGACATGCCGTCGCGGGCGCGCATCACGACCTCACCGGTGCGCAGACCATCGGTCGTCGTGGTGATGGTCTGCGCAAGCAGTGCGCCAGTGGGCGCGACCGAGGCGGCAAAACCGGCGCACAGCGAGCCGGCGACGAAGCCGCGACGTCCGAGGGGCGCCGTGCCGACGAGGGAGTCGAACTCGGCATCGGTGCTCACTTCACGCCGTCCTGCAGTCTGGTGATCATCCATCAGGAAATCCTTTGATAGGGTGGGATTGCGCCTTGAGCGGCCTGTTTCAGAGTTCGAAAAATCGAAGCGGTGTGATCCTAACTCAGGCCGGTGCCAGGCACGACCTTCGGGCGACACGTCTCAATCCACCGGGCTGCGGCCATGCATGTGCTCTACCACGATGTCATTGCCGATCCGCCGTCAGCCCAGACGATCGGGCCCTATCTCGCCCGCACGCGAATCGCCTACTTCTCGATGGAAATCGCACTGCGCCCGGAGATGCACACCTATAGCGGCGGCCTGGGCGTGCTGGCCGGCGACACCGTCAAGTCCTGCGCCGACCTCGGTCTGCCGATGGTCTTCGTCACGCTGCTGTGTCGTCGTGGCTACCTGCGTCAGGAGATCGACTCGGAAGGCCGGCAGATCGAGCATGAAGACCCCTGGAGTCCTGCCGATTTTGCCGCGCCGCTGCGCGCCAAGGTCGCCCTGCTGATCGAAGGCCATGAGGTCTGGGTCAGACCCTGGCTGCATGTGATATCGAGCCCGATCGGCTCGCGCGTTCCGGTCCTGCTCCTCGACACCGACCTGCATGAAAACAATCCCGAAGATCGGCGGATCACCGATCGGCTCTACGGCGCAGGCTCCGAGTACCGTCTGAAGCAGGAGGCAATCCTCGGCATCGGCGGGCTGCGGATCCTGCAGGCACTGGGCTTTAGCGTGCGCAAATATCATCTGAATGAAGGGCATGCCGGACTGCTTGCGCTCGATCTTTTGCGTCGGTATCCGCGCAACCCCAACCAGATGACCAACCAGATCGCCAACCAGACCGGAACCCCGGGGCTGAGATTCCGGATCACACCGGTCCACGACGCCTGCATCTTTACGACGCACACACCGGTCGAGGCCGGCCATGACCGCTTCGATTACGGCATGTTCGGCCATGTGCTGCGCGATTACATCGACATCAATCAGGTCAAGCTGCTGGCCGGCGACGATGCACTCAACATGACGCGGCTGGCCCTCAATCTGTCGGGCTTCGTCAATGGCGTGGCCACGCGCCACGCCCAGACCACCAACCGAATGTTCCCGGGCTATGACATCCGGGCAATCACCAACGGCGTTCATCTGCCGACCTGGGCCTATCCGGCACTGGCCGATCTGTTTGACGCATCGATGCCGGGCTGGGCCTACGAGCCGGACATCATGGTGCGTGCCGACCAGCTGCCCGGCGAAAAACTCTGGGCGATTCATCAGCAGGCAAAGCGCGACCTGATTGCGCAGGTAGCGCGCCGCACAGATGTCGTCCTTGATGCCGACACGCCCCTGATCGGTTTTGCCAGACGGATGACCGCCTACAAGCGGCCCGACCTGCTGTTCAGTGACCTCGCGCGACTCAAACGAATTCATGCCGGCCTGCCGTTTCAGGTGGTGATTGCCGGCAAGGCCCATCCGAGCGATGCCGCCGGCAAGGTGCTGATCCAGAGGATTCATCAGCATATTCGCGAGCTGGCACCCGAAGTGACGGTAGTGTTCGTTCCCAACTACGAAACCGATCTGGCACGCCATCTGGTCGCCGGTGTGGATGTCTGGCTCAACACGCCAACGCCGCCGATGGAAGCCTCGGGCACCAGCGGCATGAAGGCGGCGCTCAATGGCGTGCTCAACCTGAGCGTCCTGGACGGCTGGTGGCTGGAGGCCTGTGTGGAAGGCGTCACTGGCTGGGCGGTCGGGCGGGACGGCGCATCACTGACCGATGAGGCGCTCGGCGAGCCGATCGAAAATGATCTCTACAACAAGCTCGAGAATGTCGTGTTGCCGCTGTACCATCAGGATCGAGAGCGCTGGATCTGGATGATGGGGCAGGCAATCTCGAAAGTGGCCTGCTACTTCAACACCCAACGCATGATGCGCCGCTACGCGGCCGAGGCTTACCTGCGCTGACACTGCAAGATGGCTGATGCTGTACGGGCTGCGAGCCTGACCGATCCTGGCACGCTCGATGCCCTTGCGGCGGGGGCGCATGTCGACCCGTTCGCGGTGCTCGGCCTGCACGAGCTGCTGCCCGGTGTCTTTCAACTGGCCTGCCTGGTGCCGGATGCGCGCGGCGTTGAGATCATCGACCTGAACGGCCAATCGCGCGGTCGTCTCGCACGCGTGCACCACGACATCTTTGCCGGCCCGGTGGCAGCACCCGAGGGTGCCTTTGCCTATCGGCTCGTCATTGATCGGGGCGCGCCCGACTCGGGCCAGACCGACCTGATCGATGACCCCTATCGCTTCGGTCTGCTGCTGGGCGAACTCGATCTGCATCTGCTCGCACAGGGCAATCACTGGCGGGCCTGGCAAGTGCTGGGTGCGCATCCGCGCATCATTGATGGCGTGAGCGGCACCGCCTTTGCGGTCTGGGCACCACATGCTCAATGCGTCAGCGTGATCGGCGACTTCAACCGCTGGGACCGACGAGTGCATCCGATGCGCCGGCGCGCCGAAGTGGGCATCTTTGAGCTTTTCGTGCCGGGCGTCGAGCATGGCGCGCACTACAAATTCGACATCCTGACCGGCAGTGGCGGGCGACAGTTCAAGAGCGACCCCTACGCCCGCTGGACCGAAGCACCGCCTGCCACCGCTTCGCGCGTGCGCCACGACGCGAGCTTTGCCTGGACCGATGCCGACTGGCTCGCAAAGCGCCCGCAAGCTCAGTCACGCGATGCCCCGATGGCGATCTACGAGGTCCATCTCGGGTCCTGGCGCCATCATTCGGATGGCAGCCCGCTCAGCTATCGCGAGCTGGCCGACACCCTGCTGCCCTATGCCCGGTCGATGGGCTTCACCCATCTCGAACTGCTGCCGGTCTCGGAGCATCCCTTCGGCGGTTCATGGGGCTATCAGCCGACAGCACTGTATGCACCGAGCAGCCGCTGGGGCGACCCGGACGACTTCCGGGCCTTCGTCGATCGCGCCCATGCCGAGGGCCTGGGGGTGATTCTCGACTGGGTGCCGGCGCACTTTCCGGGCGATGACCACGGCCTGGCCAATTTCGACGGCACGCCGCTCTATGAATATGCCGATGCCCGGATTGGCCGGCATGCCGGCTGGGGCACGCTGGTCTATGACTTCGGACGGCGCGAGGTCACCAACTTCCTAATTGCCAACGCGCTGTTCTGGCTGCATGAGTTTCATATCGACGGCCTGCGGGCCGATGCGGTCGCATCGATGCTCTACCTCGATTACGACCGCGAGCCGGGGCAGTGGCGACCCAACATCCATGGCGGCAATCAGAACCTGGAAGCGGTGGCTTTCCTGCGCCGGCTGAACGAAAAAGTCTACGAAGAATCGATGGGCGCGATCACCATCGCCGAAGAGTCGACCTCCTGGCCAGGCGTGTCGCAACCGACCTGGGTGGGCGGCCTGGGATTCGGCTACAAGTGGAATATGGGCTGGATGAACGACACCCTGGCCTACATGGCCCAGGACCCGATCCATCGCCCCTGGCACCATCAGCGTCTGACCTTCGGGCTGCTCTATGCCTTTACCGAAAACTTCGTGATGCCGCTGTCGCATGACGAAGTCGTGCACGGCAAGCGCGCGCTGCTCGACAAGATGCCCGGTGACGACTGGCAGCGCTTTGCCAACCTGCGGCTCTATCTGGCCTATATGTGGCTTCAGCCCGGGAAAAAATTGCTTTTCATGGGTGGCGAATTCGGGCAGTGGCGCGAATGGGATCACGACCGCGAGCTCGACTGGTTTGTGCTGGGCGACGCGGTGAATGGCGCCCGCCACCACGGCCTACAATCGGTGCTGCGCGATCTCAACCGTCTTTACACCACACTGCCGGCCCTGCACCGCTTCGATTGCGAGGCACGCGGCTTCGAATGGATCGATTGCGACGACGCGCCTCACAGCATCCTGGCCTGGGTGCGCCGGGGTGACACCGAAGACGACGACGTGGTGGTGATCTGCAATTTCACGCCGGTGGTGCGTGAAGGCTATCGGATCGGCCTGCCGCGCGCCGGTCGCTGGGCCGAAATCCTCAACTCGGATGCGCTCGAGCATGGCGGCAGCGGCAGCGGCAATCTGGGCGCCGTGGATGCCGACGAGACTGCATGGCGGCTCTGGCCGGCGTCAGTCAGCTTGCGTTTGCCGCCGCTGGCCGCGCTGGTGCTGAAAGCTGTTCGATGACCACGATGCAAGCCGGCAGCCCCGACAAACTCGGCGCCCATGTCGAGGGCGATGGCGTCAATGTCGCGGTCTGGTCGCATCATGCCGAGCGCATCGAGCTGTGTCTGTTCGATGCCGCCGGCGACAAGGAAATCGTGCGGTTCGACTTGCCGAGCCGCACCGGCGATGTCTTTCACGGATTCGTGCCGAAGGCGCAGGCCGGGATGGTCTATGGCCTGCGCGCGCACGGCCCTTATGCCCCGGATGACGGGCACCGCTTCAATCCGAACAAGCTGCTGCTCGACCCTTATGCACGCGATCTGGTCGGCCAATTCAAGTGGCATGACGCGGTGCTGGGATATCAAGCCGATCATCCCGAGGGTTGCCACTCATTCGATCATCGCGACAGCGCACCCTTCGTGCCGAAGTGCCGGGTGGCCGGTCCGATCAGAAGGGCTTCCGACCGCCTGCCCTCGCCCGCTCGCCCCTGGGGCGAGACGGTGCTCTACGAGATGCATGTACGCGGCTACAGCGAGCAGCATCCGGGCATTGCCCGCGAGCTGCGCGGCACGATTACCGGCCTGGCCCAACCGGCCTCGATTGCGCATCTCAAGCGCCTGGGCATCACCGCGGTCGAGCTGCTGCCGGTGGCAGCCTGGCTCGATGAGCTGCACCTCACGCAGCGCGGCCTCACCAATTACTGGGGCTACAACCCGATCGCGTTTTTTGCGATGCAGCCTTCGCTTGCCGGGCCGGGTGGCCTGTCGGCCATGGTCGATGCCATCGAACGGCTGCATGGCGCCGGCATCGAGGTCATTCTGGATGTGGTCTTCAACCACACCGGGGAAGGGGATGAGCGCGGCCCGACGCTGTCTTTGCGCGGCCTCGACAATGCCTCCTATTACCTCGCCGATTCGCACCGGCCCGGGGGCTATCGCAATCTGAGCGGCTGCGGCAACACGCTTGCTGCGCACCGACCCGAGGTTGGCCGCCTGATCACCGATGCGCTGCGTTTCTGGGCTGATGAGGTCGGTGTCGATGGTTTTCGCTTCGATCTGGCCAGCGCGATTGCCCGCAATGCGGACGGGCATCTCGACCGCGACCTGCCCTGGTTGGCCGAGGTGCGCAGCGATCCGGTGCTGTCGCGACGCAAGCTGATCGCCGAGGCCTGGGACTGCGAGGGGCATTTCGTCGGCGGTTTCGCGCCCGGCTGGTCCGAGTGGAATGATCGCTTTCGCGACGATCAGCGTCGTTTCTGGCGCGGCGACACCGGCCTCGCCGGCGCGCTGGCCACGCGGCTTGCCGGCTCAAGCGATCTTTTTGGCCACAGCGGTCGCAATCCGTCGGCGAGTATCAATTTCATCACCGCGCACGACGGCATGACCCTGGCCGATCTGGTGTCGTACCGGCATCGGCAAAACCTTGCCAACGGCGAACACAATCGCGACGGTACGCACAACGACCACAGCGACGACTGCGGTGTGCAGGGGCCCACGACCGATGCCTCGGTGCTCACGCACCGATCACGACGCGCCCGGGCCATGATCGCCGCACTCATGCTCTCGCGCGGCGTGCCGATGCTGCGGGCGGGCGACGAGTTCGGGGCAACGCAGTTCGGCAACAACAATGCCTATTGCCACGACAGCCCGCTGACCTGGCTGCACTGGCCGGATCGATCAGGCGGCGATTCGTCATCGCGCTCGCTTGAAGCGAAGTCGCTGCAGCCGCCGACCGATGCCTCACTCGAGCCGACCACCACGCTGCTCGCCGATGCCGACCTGCGGCCACTGATCGCCATACTGAGCCGATTGCGGGCGGCACTGCCCTGTCTGCGCGCCGAGCGCTTCTTCGATGGGCGACCGAGCGATGACGCGCAAGCGGTGCCTGATCTGCTCTGGCTGAGAGCCGATGGCCTGCCGATGTCTCAGAACGACTGGCATAACCCAGATCAGCCCGCACTGGCCATGCTGCTCGATGCCGGCAAGCCCGAACCCGGCGCGCAGCACGACCGGGTCTGGATCGCGATGTCGGCGGGCTTCGGGCCCACGGGTTTTCAGCTGCCCGCGCTGGCTGATGAAGGCGGCTGGGTCTGCCTGCTCGACACGGCGCGTGATACCGCACACCACACCGCCCGCGACACTGCGCGCGAATCCGTGCAGGCCACTGCGAGCGATGCCGCCGAACTGCGCGTCCCGCAGTCAGGGACGATCACGGTCGACGGTCCGGCAGTGGTGCTGTTTGCATCGGGCTCGATCGCGTCAGCCGAACTGCGGCGTTGGCGCATCGGCCTGCCCACGGTGTCATTCATTGCCGCCGACGAGACCGAGCAGGCGATCGAATTCGTCCTTGATGAGACCAGCGACGCACAAGCCGGCGAGCTCGAACTGGTCATCGACAACTCACCCGCAATCAGTGACGAGCCAATCCGGCTGACAATCGATCAGACAGAGGCGATCGAAACCCGCACCATCGATGGTCGCAAGCTTGTACGCCATCGCGTCGTGCTGCCCGGGCCGCTGACGCTTGGCCACGGCAGCATCCGGCTCGATCGGACTGCGGCTAGCGCCTCGACGATCTCTCTCGTCTCAGCCGTCTCGCAGGCGGTGCTTTATCGCGCTGCGCCGCGCTGCTGGTTGCCGCCGGTAATGGCGCGTGCCGCCGGCGCCTGGGCACTGTCGGCGCAGCTCTACGGACTGCAATCGACTCGGAGTTGGGGCATCGGCGACTTCGACGATCTGGCGCGTCTTGGCGAGATGGCCGCGGGCATCGGCGCCTCCGGCATCCTGGTGTCGCCGCTGCATGCGCCCTCGATGGGTTGGCCCGATCGCGGCTCGCCTTATTCGCCATCAAGCCGGCTTGCCCTGAATCCGCTTTTCGTCTCGCTGCCCAAGGCAGCTGAGCGATTCGACACCCCGCGCTTTGATGCCTGGCTGCTCGATCGCAACACGCGCATGTCGCTTGCCACGGTGCAGTCGGCGCGCCTCATCGACTATCCGGCAGTGCTCGCCCTCAAGCGACAGGGTTTCGAGCATCTGTGGCTTGATTTCAATGCGGTGAGGGCTGGTGACGCGTCGGCAGGATCTCCGGGGACTCCTGAGGTTGCGGCGACCGTCGAAACGAAGATCGCCACAAGTGTGCAAAGCGAATTCGCGCGCTGGCGGCAGGCCAATGATGAGCGACTGCGCAGCCATCTGCTGTTCGAAGCCATCGCTGAACACACCGGTGTGGCCAACTGGCGAGAGTGGCCAGCCACCTTCTCGAAGATCGAGTCTGCCGAGGTCCGGGCATTTGAAATCGAACTTGCGCCGCGACTGGCCTTTCATGCTTTCGTGCAGTGGCTGGCAGACAGCCAGTGGCAAGAAGCCGGCGAGCGCGCCCGCAAGCTCGGCGCCTCCATCGGCCCGATTGCCGACCTCGCGGTCGGCACTGATGCAGTGGGCGCCGACGCCTGGGCGCAGCAGGACCTGATCGATGGCGGCTTCGAGATCGGCGCGCCACCCGACCCGATCTGCCCGGAGGGCCAGGCCTGGGGGCTGCCGCCCTGGCGCCCCGATGCGCTGGCCGATCAGGCGCATGCGCCGATCGCGGCCCTGCTTCAGGCAACGATGCGTGGCGCGGGAGGCCTGCGCATCGACCATGTCATGGCACTTGAGCGCCAGTTCTGGGTGCCGCGCAGCGGGCGATCGGCCGATGGCGCCTACGTGGCCTATCCGCTCGAAGAACTGCTTCAGGTCGTGGCCACGCACAGCGTCGAGAACCGCTGCCTTGTCATTGGCGAGGACCTCGGCACGGTGCGACATGGCCTGCGCGAGCGACTGGCTTGTGCGGCAGTCCTGTCCTACAAGGTGGCCTGGTTCGAGCGCGATGCCGAAGGCCGTCTGGCCGACTCCAGACGCCTGCCGCCACTGGCTGCGGTCTGTGCCAGCACGCATGACTTGCCGACCATCGACGGCTGGGTCGCCGGCCTCGATATCGATGAGCGCGTGGGCAACGGTTCGATCGATCTGCAGGCCGGTGAGCGCGAGCGATCACACAGGGCATGGGATGTTGCGCAGCTCCAATCGGGACTGACCCGACAGGGCATCCGAGGCGATGATCTGGTCGATCGCCTGCACCGCTGGCTCGCGGTGTCGTCGTGTCGCCTGGCGATCGTGCAGATGGAAGATGTCGCCGGCCT
>CAIVAS010000067.1 GCA_903903975.1 uncultured Burkholderiales bacterium | reverse complement strand
GTATTTCCTCTCGGGGTCACAATGGATCGATGTGCCGGCAATCGGCATGCCGGTGGCGTTGGCGCAGCTGACCGAGGCCGTGGGAAGGGGATCGGTGCAGGCGGCCACCGCTGATCACGTCGAGCCTGCAAGACCGCACGCACGAACGGGGGGAAGTGCAAAGCTGATCACTGGAGGGGTCCTGGTGATCGCTGTGGGCCTGGCGGCTGTCCTTGGTCTGCGGTTCTGGTCGCCCAGCCGCAACGCTGCGCCGCCCGCTGCCGCCGTGGCGATTACCGACAAATCAATTGCGGTGCTGCCATTTCTTGATTTGAGCGAGAAGCACGACCAAGAGTACTTCAGCGACGGAATGGCAGAAGAGATCCTGGATCTACTCGCTAGGCTTCCTGGGCTCAAGGTAATTGGGCGCACTTCATCGTTTCAGTTTAGGGGCAAGACCGACGATTTGCGCGCAATCGGAAGTGCGTTGGGCGCTGCCTATGTTGTCGAAGGCAGCGTACGGCGTTCCGGCGAGCATGTGCGCGTAACCGCGCAGCTGATCGACACCCGCGATGGCAGCCGGCGCTGGACCGAGACGTACGATCGCGAGGTTGGTGATGTGCTCAAGGTCCAGGATGAGATTGCCTCAGGCCTGGTCCGTGCCCTGCAGCTGGAAATAACTGACCCTGTGCGCCTGCGTGGCAATGCTTCGGCGCACACCGTGGAGGTCTATGACCTCTACCTGCGGGGCTTGCACGTGATGGACCAGCGCAACCAGGCCGGATGGGAGGCTGCGATCGTTGACTTTCGGCGAGTGCTCGAGCTCGACCCGAATTTCACTCCCGCAGGGGAGCGTCTCGCAGATTCGTTTGCAAAGCTTGCCGACTACAACTTCGTGACGCCGCAGGTCGGGTTCGAGCAAGCCAGGATTGCGGCGAACGCCGTGCTGAAGAAAGATCCTAATTCGGCGCGCGCACACGCTGTTCTCGCCAACGTCTACGGCAGTTATGACTTCAATTGGGACGGCGCTGCCCGGGAGTTTGAAGCAGCGCGAAACTTGGCCCCTGCTGACCCGGTCGTACTGCGGGCCGGCGCAACGGAGAGCATCGCGGTGGGTCGGTGGGACGAGGCACTCGCGCTTGCGGATGCCGCGACTAGCGCGGACCCACTGGCGGCAGCCGTTTTCCACACCCGTGGTCACGCGTATCTTCGGCTTGGCCGAGTTCGGGAAGCCGAGGTCTCCTATCGTCGGGCACTATCGATCGCTCCGCAGGGCGCGTGGACCCACTACTTTCTTGGAGTAGCGCTACTTTTGGAGGGAAGAGCCGGGGAAGCTCTCACGGAGATGCAGCAGGAATCCTATGGCGGAGCCAAGCTGGCCGGCCTTGTGGTCGTATATCACGCGCTTCATCGCACCCCGGAAGCTGAGGCGGCATTGGCGCGACTGGAATCCCAATATGCAAACGACACTGCCATGAGCGTGGCAAAGAGTTACGCATATATCGGCCAGATGGACAAAGCATTCCAGTGGCTCAATCGCGCATATCTGCAGAAGGACCCGGATTTGTCGTTGATGAAGGG
>CAIVAS010000066.1 GCA_903903975.1 uncultured Burkholderiales bacterium | reverse complement strand
GTCTCCAAGTTGTGCCTGCCATGAACCGCCGGCAACACACCCCGTCAACCGACCGGAGTCATTCGTGAGCACCGACAACGACACCATTGACTTTCAGCTGCCCGACGAGGTCGGCATCTACGAAGTCGGCGACCTCTACCGCGAACTCGGCGGCGTCCTGCAGGCCTTCATCGATGGCACCGGCAGTTCGGCACGCCATGCGCTGCGCCTGGGCGCGCAACGGGTGTCGATGATCGATACCGCCGGCCTGCAACTGCTCCTGGTGCTGGCCAAGGAACTTGAGTCGCGCGGCCTCGAGCTCGATCTGGTTGCGCCGACCAAGGCCTTGCTCGGTGTCATCGACCGGCTCGGCGCCAGCGCGCTGCTCGGCGTGTCACCGACCGCGCAAGCCGCATGAGGACCGCTCCATGAGCATTCATTCGAACGACGACGAAAACTTCCTGCGCGATGCGCTGCCCGCTTTCATCAGCGAATCGGTCGAGCTGCTCGACCAACTCGAGCAGCTGCTGCTCGAACTCGAAGACCGTCCGACCGACCGCGAGCTGCTCGATGCGCTGTTTCGCTGCGCGCACACCATCAAGGGCTCGGCGGGTCTGTTCGGGCTCGACGAGATCGTTGCCTTCACCCACCATGTCGAGACCTTCCTCGATGCGCTGCGCGAAGGCAAAACCCACCTGAGCGCCAGGACCAGCGCGGTGCTGCTGCAAAGCGGCGACCAGATCCGGCGCCTGATTACCCTGGTCGATCCGGGCCGACGCGCCACCGACGCCGAACCCGACATCGAAGATCAGCGCGATACCCTGATCGCCGCCCTGGTGGCTGCACTGCCGGCAGGCGCCCAGCCGAACCAGTCGGCAGCTCACCCGGTCGAAGCGGCTGGCAACGCCACGTCTGCACCGACCGGCGCACATCGCATCGCGCTGCACTACAAGATCGACACCTTTCGGGACGGATTCGATCCGCTGGGCATCCTCGACTATCTCGGCACACTGGGCGCAATCGAGTCGGTCGGTCTGGGCACCGATCGCCTGCCCGCCTTTGATGCCTTCAACCCGGAAGACTGCCATCTCGACCTGAATCTGGTGCTGCGCGGATCGAGTACGAGCGCCGAGGTCGAATCCGCTTTCGAGATGGTGCGCGAAGACTGCGAGGTCAGCGTGACCCCGATCACCGACGATCGCGCCACCGCTGAGCACCGCGCAATGACGGCAGCGCTCAGCAGCGACACCGGGGCAGACATGCCGGATGAGGTCACGGCCATCGCGGCCGCCGCGGTCAGCAACACCGACATCAACGTACCCGGCGCACCCAGCGCCCCGGTCGATCGACGCACCGATCAACGCACCGATCAACGGACCAGCGGCGAGCGCCGCCAGGGCGACGATGCCCGCTATGTGCGGGTGCGCGCCGATCGGCTTGACGACGTCATCAATCTGCTGGGCGAACTGGTGATTGCCGGCGCCGGCACCGGCCTGCTCGCACAAAAGATCGGCGATTCGGAGCTGATCGAATCGAGCCACCAGCTCGGTCGCCTGATCGAGGAAATCCGCAACGGCACGCTGCAGATGCGCATGGTGCAGATCGGCGAGACCTTCGGACGCTTCCGGCGCGTGGTGCACGACCTGGCTGCCGAGCTCGGCAAGCAGGTGCATCTCGAGATTGCAGGTGCCGAGACCGAACTCGACAAATCGGTGGTCGAGCGCATCACCGACCCGCTGATGCATCTGGTCCGCAACGCGATGGACCATGGCATCGAGACCTGCGAACAGCGCCTTGCTGCCGGCAAGCCGGCGGGAGGCACGCTCAAAATTGCCGCCAGCCACGATGCCGGCGGCATCCTGATCAGCATCAGCGACGACGGCCGTGGCATCGACCGCGAGCGAGTGCTCAATCGGGCACGCGAACGCGGGCTGGTCTCACCGGGCGTCACACCCAATGATGGCGACCTGCTGGCGCTGATCTTCGAGCCGGGCTTTTCCACCGCCGAACAGGTCACCAATCTGTCGGGACGCGGCGTCGGCATGGATGTCGTGCGGCGAAATGTCGAAGGCCTGCGCGGTCGCATCGATCTCAGCAGCATCCAGGGCAAGGGCACCACGATCGAAGTGCGACTGCCGCTGACCCTGGCGATCATCGACGGCTTTCTGGTCAGCGTCGGATCGTCCAAGTTCATCTTCCCGCTCGATGCGGTGGTCGAGGTCATCGAAAACCGGCCGACCGCCACCGCGGTGGATGCGCATGGCTGCAGCGTCGTCGAGCTGCGCGGCCAGGTGCTGCCGGTGATGAGCCTGCGCACCCTGTATGGCATCGAATCGCTCGAACCCGAGCGCAGCAGTGTGGTCGTCATCCAGTCGGGCGGACGCCGTTACGGCGTCATGGTCGACGGGCTGCTCGGCCAGCATCAGACCGTCATCAAGCCGCTCGGACGCATGTTCCGCAGCCTGCGCGGCATGTCCGGCTCTTCCATCCTCGGCAACGGCGAAGTCGCACTCATCTTCGATGTGACCTCGCTGTGCCAGCTGGCCGAGCATCCGCCGCCGCATCACACCGTCCCGCCCGTCAAACCCACATCGAACGCGCTCAATCTGAAGCAAGGAGCAACACAATGACCACGCAAAACCCTTCCTGGATCGCACGCCTGGTGGCGGGCAATGAACTGCAGCAGGCCGCCGAGGCGCTGCACAAACAAGCACAGCAGCGCGCCGAACTCGAAGCCTCGCTGGCTGAGCTCAAGTCGCGACTGACCGATGTCGAGTCCGAACTGAAGGTGCGCACCGACATCATGAATGTCACCAGCATCGTCTCGGAGGCCGACAAGAAGGGCGACATCCTGAGCGTCAACGAGAAGTTCATCGAGGTCTCGAAGTACAGCAAGAAAGAACTGATCGGCCAGCCGCACAACACCACGCGCTCGCCCGACATGCCCAAGGAGACCTTCAAGCAGCTCTGGTCGACGATCGGTCGCGGCGAAATATTCCGCGGCATCATCAAGAACCGCGCCAAAGACGGCACGCCCTACTATGTCGATGCGGTGGTTGCGCCGATCATGGGCGACAACGGCAAGCCGATGAAATACCTCGGCGTGCGCTACGACATCACCGAAGCCGAGATCGAGCGCCAGAACGCCCGCGGCATCCTCAATGCGATCAACCAGACCTATGCCTATATCGAGTTCGATCTCGGCGGCCATGTCCTGACCGCCAACGATATTTTTCTCAAGACCCTCGGCTATCAGAGCCAGGAGATCGTCGGCAAGCATCACCGCATGTTCGTCGATACGGCTTATTCATCCTCGTCCCAATACGTCCAGTTCTGGGCCGATCTGAATGCCGGCAAACCGCAGACCGAAGTGTTCAAGCGCTTTGCCAAGGACGGCCGAGAGGTCTGGATCCAGGCGGTCTATGCCCCAGTCAGCGATGAGATGGGCCGGGTGGTGAAGGTGGTGAAGATCGCCACCGATGTGACCACCGAAGTCGTGGCCAACCGCATGCTGAAAGAAGCGGTCGAGCAGGCGCAGCGGGTCACCAGCGCAGCGCGCGACGGCGATCTGAGCCAACGCATTCCGCTCGAGGGCAAGACCGGCCCGATCGGCGAACTGTGCGCCGGGGTCAATACCCTGATGGAAACCACGACCGTGATCTTCGACGATGTCGGTCGTGTCTTTGGCGCACTCGCCGCAGGCGACCTGTCGCAACGCATCAGCCGCGAGTACTCGGGCACCTTCGGCCAGGTCAAGGCCGATGCCAACGCCACCACCGAGACGCTGGCCGGTGTCATCGAGGATGTCGGTCGGGTCTTCTCGGGCCTGGCCACCGGCGACCTCACCCAGCGCATCACGCGCCAGGCCGAGGGCACCTTCGAGCAGGTCAAGCTCGACGCCAATTCGAGCTGCGAAAAACTGTCCAGCATCATCGAGGAAGTGCGGGCTGCGGCCGATGCACTCACCGGTGCGGCCAACCAGGTAAGTGCCACCGCCCAGTCGCTGTCGCAGTCGGCCAGCGAGCAGGCCTCGTCGGTCGAAGAGACCACCGCGTCGATCGACCTGATGTCGGCCTCGATCTCGCAAAACAGCGACAACGCCAAGGTCACCGACAGCATGGCCACCAAGGCCAGCAAGGAAGCCGGCGACGGCGGCCAGGCGGTCATGCAGACCGTGAGCGCCATGAAGCAGATCGCGCAGAAGATCAGCATCGTCGATGACATCGCCTACCAGACCAACCTGCTGGCGCTCAATGCCGCCATCGAGGCAGCACGCGCCGGTGAACACGGCAAGGGCTTTGCAGTGGTGGCTGCCGAAGTGCGCAAACTGGCCGAGCGCAGCCAGGAAGCCGCCAAGGAAATCGGCGACCTCGCCGGCGACAGCGTGAGCACCGCAGAACGCGCCGGCAAGCTGCTTGGCGAGATCGTGCCCTCGATCCAGAAGACCTCCGAACTGGTCCAGGAAATCGCGGCCGCCTCGCAGGAACAGAGCCAGTCGGTCACCCAGATCGGCGGCGCGATGGGTCAGTTGAGCAAAGCCACGCAGCAGAATGCCTCGGCATCGGAAGAGCTCGCGGCGACCTCTGAAGAGCTGTCCGGCCAGGCCGAACAGCTGCAGCACTCAGTGGCCTTCTTCAACCTCGGTGGTGGCGGTGGGCAGGCGGTTGCCACACGGCCCGAAGCCCGCCCTCAGGCCGATCGCCGCGGCGCCGCATCGCCAATGCGCGGGGCTGCCGCTGCACCGAAGGTGGTCCGAGCGGCCAATGTCAGCAACGGCACCAATGGCAACTTCCGTCCCTACTGAGGCACTCGCAATGAACCGAACGAGTCATGCCGGGGCAGACAGCCCCGAGGGCGCCGACGGGGCGGCCCAGTTCCTGACCTTCACCCTCGCCGAGGAAGTGTTCGCGATGGACATCCGCACCGTTCGCGAGATCATCCAGTACGGTCCGATGACCACCGTGCCGCTGATGCCGAACTTCGTACGCGGCGTGATCAATCTGCGTGGCGCAGTGGTGCCGGTGATCGATCTGCAGGCCCGCTTCGGTCGGCCGGCAGCCAGTCTGAGCAAGAAGACCTGCATCGTGATCTTCGACTCGACCCGCGATGGTGAACGGGTCGAGCTCGGCCTGATGGTCGATGCGGTCAGCGAGGTGATCGAGATCGCGCCGAACCAGATCGAGCCGCCGCCGAATTTCGGGACGAATCTGCGACGCGATTTCATTCAGGGCATGGGCAAGGTCGCCAACCGCTTCGTGATCATTCTGGAGCCCGACAAGGCCTTCGATGTGACCGAGATGGCGCAGCTTTGCGAATCGGCTCAAAACGCCGTCGCCGCCTGAGACCTGCATGGCCATCCTTCACGATGACACCTACCGACAGATCAGCGAGCTGATGTATGACTCGATCGGCCTGTCGTTTAACGAGAGCAAAAAGCCGCTGGTGTCATCGCGGCTCGCGCCCCGCATCCAGCGACTGGGCATCAGCAACTTCGAGGAATACCTCGAGCTGATCTCGGGCAACGACGATGGCGGCGAGTTTCAGATGGCGGTCGATCTGCTGACCACCAATGAAACCTATTTTTTTCGCGAACCGGGCCACTACAAGCTGCTCGAAGAGGAACTCTCCCGCACCCGACCGCGCACGCTGGCGGTCTGGAGCGCGGCGTCGTCCTTTGGCGACGAAGCCTGGAGTACCGCGATGCTGCTGGCCGATCTGCAGCAGCAGGGCCGCATCGGTGACGGCTGGTCGATTCTGGGCACCGACATCAGCGATCGTGTGCTGCGCAGCGCGACCGAAGCCATCTACCCGGAAGACCGTCTGCGCAATGTCTCGCCCGAGCGGCTCAAACGCTATTGCCTGCGAGGCGAAGGGCCCTCCGAGGGTTTGGCGCAGATCAATCCCAAGCTGCAGGGCCGGGTGCGCTTCGGCCAGCTCAACCTGTGCCGCCCGCTCGATGACGTGGGTCTCTTCGATGTGGTATTCCTGCGCAATGTGCTGATCTATTTCGATGCCAAGACCAAGAGCGACGTTGTCGATCGCGTGCTGGCCCAGCTGCGCCCCGGCGGACTCTTTTTCATCGGCACCGCCGAAGGTCGCGTACCCTGCAACACGCCCCTGCAATCGCTGGCACCCGGTGCCTTTCGCAAGCCGGCGGCATGACGATGGCCGACATTGCAACGCTTCCTTTCGGCGTCGATCAAACGCAGCAAAGCTATACCCTGCATCCCGGCGACGTGGTCTGCGGCGAGCGCGGCGACCGGCTCGAGACGCTGCTCGGATCCTGTGTGGCAATCATCCTGACCGACCCGCGACGCACGGTCGGCGCCATGTGCCACATCGTTCATGCCGGCCGCTCGGTATCGACCACACCGGCCAATGCCGCCTATGCCGATGTTGCTCTGGCAACCATGTACCGACTGCTGCGCGATCGCGGCATCGACCCGACGCAATGCGAGGCCTATCTCTATGGCGGCGGCAACATGTTTCCCGACCTGGTCAGTCATGGCCATGTCGGGGAACGCAATGCCCGCTGGGTCTGCGACGCGCTGGCCGAAGATGGTGTGCGCGTGCTGGCGCAAGACCTCGGCGGCTGCGCCTATCGGCGGCTGTCCTGGACGGTCGGCATGGACGCACCGCAAGTGACATCCGTCCCGGTCTGAGGAGCTGCCATGGCCATCAAAGTTTATGTCGTCGACGATTCGGCTGTGGTGCGCCAGACGCTGCTCCATCTGCTTCAGGGTGATCCCGACATCGAGCTGGCGGGCAGTGCGCCCAACCCGCTGATTGCGGGTCCTGCGATCGCCAAAAATCGTCCTGATGTGCTGCTGCTCGATATCGAGATGCCGGGCATGGATGGTCTGACCTTCCTGCGCCAGATCATGGCCGAGTCGCCGATTGCCACCGTCATCTGTTCGACCCTGACCACCGATGGCAGCAAGGCCGCGCTCGAAGCGCTGTCGGCAGGGGCGGTCGCGATCGTCGCCAAGCCCCGACTCGGCCTCAAGCAGTTTCTCGAAGACTCGCGTCGCGAACTGATCCAGACCCTCAAGACCGCCGCCCGGTCTCGCCCTCGCGCAAGCGCCGCGGCGCGTGCGTCGGCGCCAGGCAGTGGTGCGCAGGCCGCCAGTCCGGTGATCGCCGGTCTGCATGCCTTGTCGGTCAACAAGCCTGTCGTGCTGGGCAGCTCCACCGGCGGGACGCAGGCACTCGAACTGGTTCTCACCGAACTGCCTGCCGATGGGCCCGGCATTGCGATCGTTCAGCACATGCCCGAACGCTTTACCGAAATGTATGCCGCCAGACTCGATGGCCTGTGCGCCATGAACATCCGCGAGGCCAAAAGCGGCGACCGCATCGAACGCGGCGTCGCGCTGATTGCCCCGGGCGGCAAGCATCTGAAGGTCCGCAAACAGGGCGGCCAGTATTACGCCGAAGTGTTCAGCGGCCCGCCGGTCAATCGCCACTGCCCCGCCGTCGACGTGCTCTTCAAGTCGATGGCCGAATGCGCCGGGCCGGATGCGCTGGGTATCATCATGACCGGCATGGGTGACGACGGCGCCCGCGGGCTGCTCGCGATGCGCCAGGCAGGCGCCCGAACCATCGCTCAGGATGAAGCCAGTTGCGTGGTCTTCGGTATGCCCAAGGAAGCGATTCGCATGGGCGCCACCGAAACCGTCATGCCGCTGGAGCGGCTCGCCGGCGAAATCCTTCGCTTCGATCGCCGAGGATGATCGATCAGCCGCAGACCACCTTTTTCGGAGCAGGCTGCGCGCGGTCATTGGCGCGCTCGGTCAGCCTGACACGGCAGTCGAGCGATTCGAAGGCCGGTAACTTGAACTGGACGCGGCAGCGGCAGTCTTCCTGATTCGTCGGATCGACCCAGGAGGGCTCGCACTGGCCGCTGCCGCTGAGCTGCTTCACGCTGCACTCCGAGCGGTGATGCCCGGGTGTGCACTTGCGCCCATAGGTCACGCCCTTGTTCTCCCCGAACGATCTCCCCTCGACATGGGCCAGGGCTTCTTCGATCGTGCGGACCACCGCCGGGGATGCTTGAACAGGTGGCGGCTTCACAGACGCCGCGACCTCGATGACTACGAGCGCAGCCTGCGCATCCTTGGCGCTAACGATGATCTGGGCATCGTCCTCGGTCAACTTCAGGGCTGCGGTGTCGAGCGTGACCAGACGGCCCGACTCACCGACAAAAGACGCCTCGGTATTTCTCGATTGTCCGTTGACGCCCTTGATCGACACCACCAGGGCAGCGGCGTTGAGATCATGGCCATACAAATCAAGCTTGGCGACACAGCGATCGAGGTCATAGATCGCCGGTGAAGGCTGGCAGATCACCGGAAGGCGCGCTGAGGGCGGCAGAGGCGGTTTGCGGGCATCCAGTTTCACCCGTATGCGGTTCAGTTCCTGTCGCACACGTTCCCGGATCAGGTCGGCATCGCATCGCCCATCGGGAGGCGAGCTGGCCAATCCGCCCTGTATCAGCCGCTCGAGATCGGCGCCGATCTGAGTGCTGCCCGCGTCCGGCAAGGACTTGGCCAGCGCGCCTGCAATCGAATACCAGTTCGCAGACGACTTTCCCAGCTCGCCGATCGCCTTGTCAAGGCTGTCGACCACCTGATTTTTCGGTGAACACGCCGACAGACAAACGACTGCGAGCACGATTGAAAATCGCCGGATCAGCTTTATCGCAATAGACAGCATGGATGATCGGATGCCTGTTTTGGAATTGATTTGACAGGACACGGCTCGCCAGTTGCGAGCATTTCAGAACTGCCTACGATCGGGCGTGTCAACGAATGTGTCAATTATCGACGCCGGCACCGCTGCGAGGGAAAGCCTGAGCCGACCGGTGGCGACCTTTAGCCTCCGGCTGCACGGGCCAGATCGGCCATCTGTGCGGTTGGCGTCAATTTGGCGAGGACGTCAGCAGGTAACTCCCCGGGCCTCATCGCACGGGAGACTTTCAGATCGGGCATCTCGACCAGCGAAATAACCGGCGATTCACCCGGTGGCATCTCGGGTTCACCCACCAGCACCGTCGGGCGCAGGGTCTGATCGGGCTCGACCGAAATCACGCGCCCGATCATCCCGTTGCTCAGCAAAACGATGGTGCCAGGTGGCCAGACACCCATCGCCTTCACGAATCGCTGCAGCAGACCGCGATCGTAGCCCGCGGCTTCGTTGCGGTAGAGCTGGGCCAGCGCCTGGGAAGGCGTCATTGAGCGCGACTCGTCGCTGCCATGAACCAGTTCATCGTAGCGGTTGGCAATGGCCACGACGCGCGCCGACACCGGAATCGCCTCGCCGACCAGGCCCGCCGGAAACCCGCTGCCGTCAAGGCGCTCATGATGGCAACGGACCGCATCGAGGACGACGTCGTCACTGATGCCAAGCCGCGCGCACATCTCGACGCCGAGTTCGACATGACGCCGATAAGCCGATTCTTCATGCCGATTACGGGTATGAGGCGCAATGCGAAGCACCCAGGGCGGCAGCTGCAGCTTGCCGATATCATGGAGCAGTGCGCCCAGACCCAGCGACTTCAGTGCCTCGCCTCGCAGCCCTGCCGCGCGCCCGAGCAGCACTGACAGGTTCATCACATTGAGCGCGTGATAGCGGGCACTGCCGTCCCAGGCGGTGCCGCAGATCAGATCGAGCAGCGCATTGCGGTGAAGCGTCAGACCCGACATGCTGGCCTCGACCAGCGCATCGGCCTTTTTGGCGGCCTGCTCAGGCGCGACCAGCGCTTCGTGCATGAGTTCGCGGGCCGTCGACGCCGCAGCGCGGTAGTCCTTTTCGCAGCGATCGATCACGGTTCGATAAGCCTCGACCGCCGGCGCGACCTCGGGCCAGGCGACGCGTCGCGAAGACGCTTGCCGCTCCAAGGTCTCGGCTGGCGAGACCGCACGCTTTGACTCGGGCGCGGTGGGCTGCGCACGTTCGGGCTTAGGCTTAGGCGCAGGTGGAAGCGGCAGAGGGCGCACTTTCGAGCGCGCCGGGTGGTAAACAATATTGCTCAGGCCAAGGGCTCGAACCTTTTCGACCTGCTCGGGCGTCGAGAGCCGGAATGAATTGAACAGGAAGGGATGATCCATCCACCTCAGACCGAGCGAGACATACAGCCCGGGCTGCAACTGCCTCACATCGATCGGGACGGAATCATCTGCCATCGGTCGAGCGCCGCCCTACGCGGTGGGCAGGCCGGCGCGCTGCGCCGCAAAGTCCACGAACCAGTCGATCGAATCGGGATTGGCCATCGCCGACTTGTTGCAGGCTTTTTCAGCGGGCATCCCGAGCAGGATCTTCTTGACCGGCACCTCCAGTTTCTTGCCTGAGATGGTGCGCGGCACTGCCTCGATTGCAAAGACATCGTTCGGCACATGACGCGACGACAACTGCGTACGGATCGCATCAAGCAAGCGTCGCTTGAGGCCGTCATCGACTTGGGCGGGTGGCTGCGGCACCACGAAGAGCGCCATGTAGGATTCTTTTCCGAGGTATTCGAGGTCGATGACCAGCGCATCGGCCACTTCATCGAAGGCCTCGACCACACGATAGAGCTCGCTGGTGCCCATACGGATGCCGTGACGGTTGATGGTCGAATCCGATCGGCCATAAATGACGCCGGTCACCGTCTCGGGTCGGCGGATCAGCTTGAGCCAATCGCCATGACGCCAGACCCCTGGATACATCTCGAAGTAGCTTTCGAAATATCGCCGACCTTCGGTATCGCCCCAGAAATAGAGCGGCATCGACGGCATCGGCTGCGCGCAGACCAGTTCGCCGACTTCACCGTAGAGCGCCTGGCCTGCTTCGTCATAGGCATAGACCGCCGCTCCGAGACCACGCGCCTGCATTTCGCCGGGATAAATCGGCGCAATCGGGCAGGTTCCCAGAAACGCGGTATTCGGATCGGTGCCGCCCGAAATCGAGGCAAGCAGCACATCCGGATGCACATTCTCGTAAATCCAGCGGTAGCCGTCCTCGGTCAGCGGCGACCCGGTCGAGCCGACCGTCTTGAGCGATGACAGGTCGACGAGTTCGCGCGGACAGATCCCGTTCTTGATATTGATCTGCACGAAGGCCGGCGACAGACCAAAAAAGTTCGCTCGCTCGCGTTCAGCAAAACGCCACAGCGTGCCGAGATCGGGATAGCCCGGATTGCCATCGAACAGCAGGACCGTTGCCCCGGCAATCAGGGCCGAGACGGTCATGTTCCACATGATCCAGGTCGTCGAGGTAAACCAGAAGAAGCGATCACCTTCGATCAGGTCGACATGCAGCGACCAGTTCTTGAGATATTCAATGACCGCGCCCCCGTGACCATGCACGATGGGTTTGGGCATGCCGGTCGTGCCTGACGAATAGACAATCCACAAAGGATGATCGAAAGGCACCGGGCGCGCCGCGAAAGGCTGCAGCTGCGCAATCGCCTCGCTCCAGTCGATCACCGGCACCGATCTTGCAGCATCGTTCCCCTTGCCCGGCACATCAATCAGGGCTCCGACCGACGCTTCAGCATCAAGATACGGAATGAAAATCACGGCTTGCAGACTGGGCAGCTCGGCAACCAGTTCACGCACGACCTGTCTGCGATCGAAGTCGCGCCCGCCATAGCGATAACCATCCACCGTGAACAGAATCCGCGGCGAAATCTGCCGGAATCGATCGAGTACCCCCGCTGCACCCATATCGGGTGCACAGCTCGACCAGACCGCGCCACAACCGGTGGAAGCCAGCAGCGCCACCATCGTCTGAGGAATATTCGGCATATACGAAACCGCGCGATCGCCCGGCTCGACACCCAGCCGTGTCAGGGTTGCAGCCAATGCGCCGACCTGAGCGTCGAGACTTGCCCAGGAGATTTCCTCACGCGCGATCGTTTCCGATTGGAAAATAATGGCGGGCCGTTCTTGCCACTCGGGCTGCTTCGCACGCCAGAGCATCTGATCTGCATAGTTGAGCGTGGCGCCCTCGAACCATTTCGCGCCAGGCATCACCCGCTCGGGCAGGACTTCGCGATAGGGCGTTGCCGCCCTCAATTCACCGAATGTCCAGATGCTTGCCCAGAAGTCTTCGATCTCGGTAACCGACCACTCCCACAGCGACTCGTAGCCGTCAAATTCAAGGCCTCGTTCGCGTTTGAGCCAATTCATGAACCGGGTCAGACCCGCTGACCGGATTCGTTCGGCAGAGGGTCGCCAGATCGGTTCGATCTGAGCTGAAGCGTCGGTCGGCGATTCGGTCGGCGATTCGGTCGGCGATTCGGTCGATGACTCTGCCAAGAACAGGGTTGTATTGGCAGCCAGCCTTTCGCGCGCGTCGGTTTTTTTCATTGTCATGGTCGTGAGGTGTTACTGGCGATGATGCGTCGCCGTCTTAAAAAAAAGCGTTTACAACATCCTGGGCAAGGGTCATGCCGCCTGCATGGGCTCGCTGAACAACGGTCCAGCAATGCCGATACGAGGCGCGATCATGCAATTCGCCCCCATGATCGATCGGCCCCCAGGAAGCCTGCTGTGCTGCAATCAGGATGCGCCCCGCGCGTTCGACCTCGGCATCATCAGGCCGCATCCCTTCCACAATCGGACGGATTTGCGCGGGATGGATACTCCACATCCGCAGGAAGCCGAACCGCGTTCGCGCCAGGGTGGCATCTTGGCTGACAGCGGCCTCGTCGCGAAGTGTCATCGACACGTTGTGGACCGGTACGACACCATGTGCAAGCGCGGCCGCGACGATGTCGGTCTTTGCCCGCACGAGCAAGGGGTGCTCGAATTGCAGTGGTGATCGCATCGCATCGAAGCCCAGCGCACCGTGATGCGCGCTGACGAAATCGAGAAGCCCGAATACGAGTGCTTCGACCCCAGGCAAGGCCGAAATCGCTGCGGCTTGCGCCAGTGCGCCGTGTGTTTCGACCAGTACATGAATAGGAAGTGGAGTGACGCGCCCGGCACGCTGGGCAGTTTTGTCGATCACGTCGATCATTCGGGCGACATCGGCTGCACCCTCAGGTTTTGGAATGGTGATGTAGCCGATCTTCGCAGCCGCCTCGCCAATCAGCAGCGCAACGTCATTGCGCCAGTGAGGATGATCGACATCATGGATTCGTACTCCGATACGGCCCGCCGGAGACTGCGTCTCATTGAGCAGGCGGGCAACCATCAGCGCATGGTTTCTTTCGTCACCAACTGCTGCGCCGTCCTCGCAGTCGCATGTCAGATCGAAGGCGCCGTGCCATTCGCGTTGCAGATCGATGGCCTTACGCATCATTTTCTCGTTGCCAGCGATATGGTCGCAGGGCGCGATGATGGGCATCTCATGACCAGGCGCTCGTAACGCATCACTGGGATGTACGCGAGCGCCTTGGGGTAAATTCGTTTGAGCGACCATAGGCTTCACTTTTTGAGGTTTATTCGATGAAGTTAGCACACGGCGCGGCGCAGGCGTTTCTGGATTCTCGCCGGGTTTGAGCATGTTGTTCTGAGCACTGCGACCATGGCTGGCTTTGCGTGCGGTTCTGTTCGCAATGGATCCTGCGACGTCAGAAGAATCGCAACGCGAGGTCGCAGGGCGCACCGACGGCGCTGTAACATTCGGGCGCATTGACAGACAAACATTCGCTGTCTGTTCACACCATAGAGTCCGAGATGTCTGATACGCAGTGTTCGTGCATTGCACGCAATGTTTCTCGTGAGGGCAAGTCAAGCGGGTGTCTGTGCAAGATGCCTGATCTTGATCGCCACCCGCAGCGGCAGCGATCAGGCCTTGATGCTGCGCTTCATGCCGTTCACAGGCACTGGCCGGCGTCGCTTAATGGCCTGTTTGCCCTGCTGCTGTTGTCCTCATCCGGCAACGCAAGTGGGGAGCTGATTGCGACGACTGACGATTTTCGGTTTACCTATGCACCTTCCGCGTTTCATCGCAGCGGAATGAGTGGCCACGTGCGCTACAACAATCTCTTTTCGGCAGAGCTCCTGACCGAGCGTTGGAGAATTCTGGGCGCCGACCGCACGACGATCGGCGCTGCGATCTTCAATAATTCTTTTGGCCAGCCGTGCCAGTACGTTTTTGCAGGCCCCGAGTGGGATCTCATGCCCTTGCAATCAGGCTGGCTGTTCGCCAACGTCACCGCCGGCGCGCTGCATGGTTATACCGGCGAATACCAGGACAAGATCCCGTTTAACCGCTTTGGTACTGCTCCAGCGGCGATTCCGTCGATCGGGTGGCGTTATTCACAGGCCGCCGTCGTCATGAGCCTGCTTGGCAACAGCGGCGTGCTGATCAGCTTCAGTTGGTCGCTGGGCCGCTGAATTCGAGCCACTGGCAACCGACCTGATCAGGCTTGGCGTCGTTAGACCAAGCGTCCTGACAATCTCCGGCGCTAGAAAGCAAAAACCCCTTGAGCGCATGCTCAAGGGGTCTGTGCCTACTTAGGTTTGCCTGACAATGTCCTACTTTCACGAGCGAATGCTCACTATCATCGGCGCAAAGGCGTTTCACGGTCCTGTTCGGGATGGGAAGGGGTGGTTCCACCTCGCTATGGTCGTCAGGCATAACTTGTTGACCCGAGCCACTACTGGCTAAGGTCCAATCGGAAGAAGTCGGAATCCGCTTTATCAGCGGATATCTGTGATTGCGACAGCCAGGCATCTCAATAAGATGCAGCATGCTTCGCTAAATCATTGCAAAACTATAGGGTCAAGCCTCACGGGCAATTAGTACCGGTTAGCTTAACGTATTACTACGCTTCCACACCCGGCCTATCAACGTCCTGGTCTCGAACGACCCTTCAGGGGGATCAGGTCCCCAGGGAGATCTCATCTTCAGGCAAGTTTCCC
>CAIVAS010000065.1 GCA_903903975.1 uncultured Burkholderiales bacterium | reverse complement strand
TGTTCCTGGAACTTGCTCTGGATTTCCACGAAAGACTGCATGGTCTTCTCGAGGTAGGCGCCCATCATCCCCTGCATGGCGTCACCGTAGGACCGGATGATCTGCGAGAGCATCGGCGCCGAAAAAAGCGGCGCCCCGCCGGCCTCCTCTTCAAGAATGATCTGCAGAAGGATGCTGCGCGTCAGATCGTCTTCACTCTTGGCGTCGACAACCTTGAAGTCCTCGTTGTCGAGAACCAGCTGCTTGACATCCGACAGCGTGATGTAAGAGCTGGTCCTCGTGTCGTAGAGGCGACGGTTAGGATATTTCTTGATCAGTCGACTTTGGGCAGCCATCCAGCGTCTCCGGGTTCGGTTGTCCCGCGCATCATCCCATATGAAGTCCGCCGTTACACGTAAAGTCTGCCCCGGTGGAAAAACCTGCATCGTCCGTGCTCAGCCAGCCGCACATCGAGGCAATCTCCTCGGCGCGACCGAGCCGCTTGACCGGGATGCTCTGAATAATCTTTTCACGCACGTCTTCACGCACCGCCATGACCATGTCGGTCGCGATATAGCCAGGCGAGACGGTGTTGACCGTCACGCCTTTGCTGGCGACTTCCTGGGCCAGAGCCATCGTGAAGCCATGCATGCCGGCCTTGGCTGCCGTGTAGTTGGTCTGGCCAAACTGCCCTTTCTGGCCATTGATCGATGAGATGTTGATGATCCGACCGAAGCCTTGATCAAGCATGCCGTCGATCACCTGCTTGGTCACACAGAACAGGCTGTTGAGGTTGGTGTCGATGACCGACTTCCAGTCATCGAGCGACATCTTGCGGAAGACGCCGTCGCGGGTAATGCCGGCGTTATTGACGAGAATGTCAGGATTGCCATGCTCGGCCTTGACCTTGGTGAAGGCGGCAACGGTCGATTCCCAGTCGGAGACATTTCCGACCGACGCGTGGAAGTGATAGCCCTCGGACTTCTGCTGGGTCAGCCATTTGTCGAAGTCGCGAGTCGGACCACAACCGGCAATCACGGTGTACCCCATGTCATGAAATCGACGGCAGATGGCTGTTCCGATTCCACCCATTCCACCCGTTACATACGCCAGTTTGCTCATTTTCTGTCTCCTCTGCCCGCAGGCATGATTATTGTGTGTTGAGAAATCTCAGATGCCCGGCAAACTCGACGGATTGCCAGCCTTGACCTTCACATACTGCCCGGGCGCCGCTTCAATCGGTGGGTGAGCCGCATCGCCCAACTGCGTCGGCGCACGCCTCGAGCCCCCCTTGAACGCCTCCAGCCATGTCGACCAGTCGATCCACCAGCTGCCCGGGTGTTCGTTAGCCGAGGCCAGCCATTTTTCGGCCGAGTCTGCCTGACGAGAGCCATCGGCCCAGTAGCTGCGGCGATTGCGAATCGCCGAGTTGATGGAGCCTGCGATATGGCCACTTGCACCCAGAACGAAACGCACATCGTTTGACATCAGTCGCGTGGAAGCAAAGGCCCCCTGCCAGAGCACGATGTGATCTTCGCGGGCGCCAAAAATATAGGTCGGCACATCAATCAGACTCAAATCGACTTTTTCACCCAGGCAGGTCAACGCACCTGGCACGCGCAGTTCGTTCTGCAGATACATGTGGCGCAGATACCAGACATAGAGCGGGCCGGGCAGATTGGTGCCATCGGCATTCCAGAAGAGCAGATCGAAAGCCGGCGGCGACTCGCCTTTCAGATAATTCGAGACCACGTAGTTCCAGACGAGGTCGTTAGGTCGCAGGAACGAGAACGTCGTGCCAAGGTCCTGAGCACTCATGATCCCGCGCTCGCCAATGGTCTGTTCCCGCCAGGCGACCTGAGCCTGGTCGACAAAGACACCGATCGACCCCGGCAGCTCGAAGTCGAGCAGTGTGGTCATCAGGGTCAGTGACGCCACCGGGCGCTCGCCGCGCGCCGCCATTACCGCAAGCGCGGTGGCCAGGATCGTGCCGCCGACGCAAAAGCCCAGTGCATTGATCGTGTCGTGCTTGCCGATGGCACGCGCCGCCCCGATCGCATCGATGACGCCTCGCTGCACATAGTCATCCCAGGTCAGCGCCGCATGCTCGGGCTGCGCATTGATCCAGGACACCAGAAACACCGTATGACCCTGGCCGACGGCATGAGCCACCAGCGAGTTGTCAGGCTGCAGATCGAGGATGTAGTACTTGTTGATGAAGGGCGGAACCAGCAGCAGCGGTCGTGCGCCGACATTGGGCGTCGAGGGTGAATACTGGATCAGCTCGATCACATCATTGCGAAAGACCACCGCGCCCTTGGACAGCCCGACATTGACGCCAACCTGAAAAGCCGATTCGTCGGTGATCGAAATATGACCTCGACTGACATCGGCCATCATGTTCTCGAGCCCCTTGCGCAGGCTCTCGCCCTGGGTCTCGATCATCTTCTTTTGCGCGTCGGGATTGGTCGTAAGGAAATTCGCCGGGGACATCGCATCGACCCACTGCTGGGTCAAGAATCGGATGCGATCGCGCGTAAGCGGATCGGCATCAACCGCATCGGCCATATGCCGCATGAAATCGGCATTGAGCAGGTACAGCGCGGCGTTCCAGGCGAAGGGACGCTGCTCGGTCCAGGCGGGTGCAGCGAAGCGCTTGTCTGACAGCGCCGGCGCAGCGAGCTCGGGCGACACAAAATCAGTCCAGAGTTTTTGCAGCTTCGCGCCGTAATCGGCCTGCATCGACATCAGCCGCGACGGATCGATGTGCCAGGACGGCATGCCTGCAGCGACTGCGGCAGCCAGGTCCTGGATCGGGCTGGTCGGTGAGATCGGTGCAGTCTGCGCAGGCCGAGGCCGAGCCGACGATGACGCCTGAGCATGTGCCGAAGTCGCCTGCTTTGAAACGGCTGAGGCAACACCCGCAGCGGGCTTGATGACCGAGGCCGCCTTGCGGGCGGGCATCTTTTTCGCAGCGGCCTTTTTCGCAGCAGCCTTGCCTGCCACTTTCGCACCGGCATTCGTTCCTGCCTTGCTCGCGCGCGCCTTTGCAGCAATATTGAGCACGGTCCTTGTGGACGCTGTTGCAGCTTTGGCGGCCGAAGCTGATACCTTGGACGCCTTGCCTGCTTTTGCCGCCGTGGTGCGTGATTTGGTCGAAACTGCCATGTTCTCCCCTGAGAGCGGCCAGCAATGCGATGATCACTGCGCCAGCGTCATCGCATCTTGCAGTTCGCCAATCGGCTTGTCCAATCAGATCGGTGCCTTTGCCGTGTATATCGTTGCAATCGCGTGGCTTTATGTTGTTGTCCTGATGTCGCTGACCGAAAGCTCCTTAGTCGCGGGCATCGTCACCCTCGTGCTGTATGGCCTCGCACCCCTGGCACTCTTTCTCTGGCTGATGGGCACGCCTGAACGGCGACGCCGCCAGCGTTCACGCGAGCAGCCAGACGAGTGAGGCCATGCGCCCGGTGCGCCGATCGCGCCGATGCGAATAAAAGCGCGCCTGATCACGCACGGTACACAGATCGCCGCCACCCGCGCGGGTCACGCCGCGCGAGGCGAGCCTGAGCCTGGCGAGTGCGTAGAGATTGCCCCAGTATTTTCCCTCGATGGGACCCGGCACAAATGCCGACGATACCCGGGCATCCTGATCACAAAAGGCCTCCATCACGTCCTGGCCGACCTCGAATGATGCCGGACCGATGGCGGGTCCCAGCCAGCAAGCGAGCTCGGCGTCTTCACCGAGGCGGGCCCGCATCGCATCGACCGTCGCCTCGATGACGCCCGCCGCGAGCCCTCGCCAGCCGGCATGCACCGCGCCGACGATTCGGCCCTGCACATCGGCGAGCAGAAGCGGCAGGCAATCAGCCGTCATGATCGCGAGCACCTGTCCTGCCCGCATGGTGATGGCCGCATCCGCGATCGGCACCTTGACCTCGCCAGACACTGCGGTGTCGGCGTGATGCACCGTAATGCCGTGAACCTGCTGCAACCAGCAGATCGGCCCTGGCAGCGCAGCCTGCAGGCGGGCGCGGTTCTCCCGGACCGCAACCGGGTCGTCGCCGACATGCTCGCCAAGGTTAAGGCCGATCGGACGGCCATCGACCGCGCCGAATTCGCCCGCACTGACGCCTCCGGTCCGGATGGTGACAAAGGCGCCAACACGGTCAGACACCGCCCAATCGGGCGCAATACCGGGCAGCTGTGCGAGCCCTGAGTTGGCGGGCTTATTCGTCATCGCTTTCCTCGCGTCGCGCGTGCTGCGGGTTTGGGAAGTCGGCCGCCGCTGACCGGTGGCGGAGCCGGAACCGGCACCGCCAGTTGCAGTGCATCGAGCAGGCTCAGGAGGTCGGCGGGCAAAGGACTGTGCATCTGCAGCCGATCGCCACTCACCGGATGATCCAACTCGAGACACCAGGCATGCAGCGCCTGGCGGTTGAAGTCGCCGCGCGGACTGCCGCCATACACGCTGTCACCGATCAGCGGATGACCGCGGCTGGCCAGGTGCACCCTGATCTGATGGGTGCGGCCAGTCTCGAGGCGGCACTCGATCGCTGCAACCCGATCGCCGACCGACAGCCGCTCGACATGCGTCGTCGCCGCCTTGCCTCGCTCGGCGGATACCACCGCCATGCGGAGACGGTCGCGCGGATCCCGACCGATGGGAGCCTCGATGGTCAGCCGCTCGGGCGGCACACCCTGAGCCACCGCAAAATATCGACGGCTCACGGTGCGAGCCGCCATTGCCGCGCTCAGACTTTCGAAGGCTCGCTCGCTTCGCGCGACCATCAGCAGCCCGCTGGTGTCCTTATCGAGCCGGTGAATGATTCCGGCCCTCGGCAGCCTGGCCGAGTCGGGTCGTGCATGCAGCAATGCATTCATGAGCGTGCCGCGCCAATGCCCGGGCGCGGGGTGTGCCACCAGCCCGACCGGCTTGTCGATCACCATCAGGTCAGCGTCCTCATGAATGATGCTCAGTGCGATATCGTCGGGCTCGAAGGACCGCTCGGCCTCGGTGGGCATCGGCCAGACCTCGATTGTCTCGATGCCGCGCAGTCGACGCCGCGGCAAGACTGCCTGACCGTCAACCGTGACCGCAGCCAGCGCAATCCATCGCTGAATGCGGGTGCGCGAGACATCGGGAAGCACCGATGCCAGGAAACGATCGAGTCGCTGACCGACACCGGCGAGCGCGTCGAAGCGAAGCGATTCGGGATCGGAAGCGTTCACCGAGGCGGCGGGGTCGAACTGATCGGCGCTCACGCAGGCCCCTTGGCTATAATCGACCTGTCGGTCATGCATTGATGGAGCAGTAATGACAACAGCGCGAAGCTGGAATTGGCGGCGGATTGCCACTGCAGTGACCTTGCTGGGCATGCTGGCCGGCTGCGGCATTTTCGGATCGGGCCCTGAGTACGATCCTACCGTGAAGATGACCCCGGCCGAAATCTACGCCGATGCGAAAGAGCATATGACCGAGGGTCGTTGGTCCGCAGCGATCAAGCTGCTCATCAAACTCGAATCACGCTATCCCTTTGGCGTCTGGTCCCAGCAGGCTCAACTTGATACCGCTTACTGCCAGTATCGCGACAACGAACGCGTCCAGGCGCTGGTCAGCATCGAACGATTTATCCGGCTCTATCCGACGAGCGCCCAACTCGATTACGCGTTTTTTCTGAAGGGTCTGATCAACTTCAATGAGGACCTGAGCCTGCTCGGTGGTCTGGGCGGCCAGGACCTGTCGGAACGGGACCAGAAGGCCGCACGCGAATCCTTCGAAGCTTTCCGGCAGGTGGTGGTGCGTTTCCCGAACAGCATCTATACCGAAGACGCCCGGGCCCGCATGCAATACCTCATCAATGCCATGGCCGGCAGCGAAGTTCATATCGCCCGCTACTACTTCATCCGGGGCGCCTATCTGGCCGCGATCAATCGCGCGCAAGGTGTGATTCTCCAGTACCAGGGGGCACCCGCCATCGAAGAAGCCCTTTTCATCGTCATGAAAGGCAGCGAGCAGCTTGGGCTTGACCAGCAGCGTGCCGATGCCGAACGGGTGCTGCTGCTCAATTTCCCGAAGACCCCGCTGTTGGCAACCGGTCTGAAACTCGACGACCGCTCCTGGTGGGAGGTCTGGCGCTAAGGCGTCGGCCAGCTGACTCAGCCGCGTCCCTGGGACTGAGGCAGGAACGGCAGGGCATCCTCCCAGCGCTCGACACGCCGAAACGGCGGCAGACTCGCAATCAGACGCCGTCCATAGCCGCGCGTGATCAGGCGCTCGTCGCAGATCACCAGCACGCCCCGATCCGACTCGGAGCGAATCAGTCGACCGGCGCCCTGCTTCAGCGCCTGCGCCGCAGCCGGCAGCTGATCATGCGAAAAAGGATCCCGACCCGATCGGCGCAGCGCTTCGCCGCGCGCCTTGATGACCGGATCGTCGGGGGGTGCAAAGGGCAGCTTGTCGATCACGACCAGGGACAGCGCATCCCCCATGACGTCAACACCCTCCCAGAAACTCGCGCTTCCCACCAGCACACCGGCGCTGGCAGAGCGAAACCGCTCGAGCAGCGAGGCCCTTGCCGCCTCCCCCTGGACCAGCCACTGCATGCCGGCATTGTCCGTGGCGTCAAGCGCGCGCAAGGCCTGTGCAATATCGCGTACTGCCCGCAAGCTGGTGCAAAGCACGAAGGCACGACCTCGGTTGGCAACAATCAGCGGCCACACGAACTGCGCCACGCGCTGAGAAAAGCCTGGCGTCGAGGCCTCGCCGATGCCGCGGGGTATCCAGAGCGCGGCTTGCGTGGCGAAGTCGAAAGGACTGGCAAAGCGCTCACAACGCGCATCCGACAATCCGAGCGCCTCGGTGAAATGACTGAAATCGTCACCGACCGACAAAGTCGCCGATACGAAGACCCAGGCGCGCGCCGGGCCTGATCGATGACGTCCGAAGGCTGCAGCCACCGACAGCGGCGTACGTCTGAGTGTGGCATGGGGGCCGCTCGCTTCGGCCCAGACGATCGCCGGATCCTCACCCGAATCGGCCTCAATGTCCTGCCCGTCTTCGGTCAGCACCGCCGACCAGCGGGAGACCCGCTCGAGCAACTCGGTCGCTCGCAAACCGCAACGGTCGAGTTCGAGCCCACGACCGGCATTGTTGGCGATGATTGCCGAGATCGACACCAGATCGCTCGACAGCGCATCGAGCGTATCGGGAAGATCTGCGAAGGACTTGAGCTGGGCAAGACTCAAGCGCCGGGATAACTGGGCGCGGCCTGACACCGGCGCCCCGGCGCCAAAACCGCGCCCACCTGCTGCCCCTGACTCGTTGCCTTCGAGCACCAGACGCAAATCGCGACTCGATTGCTCGAGGCGCCCGGCGACTGAACGCCAGTCAGCCGCGTCACGCGCCTCCATGAGGCCTGCGCGGGTCAGGTCGCGAACCAGGTCCTGCAACTGGCGGGTCGACACCGATTCGCCGAAAAATTCGGTCGCGGCCTCCGGCAGCTGGTGCGCCTCATCGAAAATCACTGCGTCGACCGTCGGCAGCAATTCGGCCATCGACGATTCGCGCAGCGCGAGATCGGCGCAGAAAAGATGATGATTGACCACCACCACGTCGGCGGCCATGGCTTCGCGCCTGGCCTGAAACACGAAGCAGCGCTTGAATTCCGGGCATTCCTGCCCGAGACAGTTGTCGCGAGTCGAGGTGGCATGCATCCAGACCGGATCATCCTCGGCAAGCGCGGTGCAGTCGGCGCGATCACCACTCAGACTGATCTGGGCGAACTGCTTGATCTTGCGCAATTTGCCGGGCATCTGCGGATCGGCAAAGCGTCCGTCGGCCAGTTGCTGATCGAGGTGATGGTGACAGACATAGTTCGCTCGCCCCTTGAGCAAAGCGATTCGGGTTCCCAGACCGAGCGCCGCCCTGACGGCAGGCAAGTCGCGATGAAAGAGCTGGTCCTGCAGCGGACGGGTTCCGGTCGAGACCATGGCCCGGGCGCCCGACAGCAGCAGCGGCACGAGATAGGCGAAGGTCTTGCCGGTGCCGGTGCCGGCTTCGGCAACCAGACTGCTGCGATCGGCGATGGCCAGCGCGACACTCGCAGCCAGGGTCTGCTGGCCCTCACGCGCTTTGAAGGCAGGCATGGCTCGCGCGAGCGCCCCTTGCGCAGCCAAAGCCTCGATCGTGGCTTGCGACAGCACTGCTGCGCTCGAATCGGCCTGCGGCCGCTCTTCGCTCACCCGGGACGACTCATGCAGGCGTATCCGGAACCATCTGTCGCTGCAAATGCATGATGGCATCCTTGACCGCCAGCTTGCGCTTTTTCAGCCTGCGAATTGTCAGCTCGTCCAGCGGCTTGCTTGACTGCAAGGCAAGCAGACTCAGGTCGAGATCGCGATGCTCGATCTGGAGCTCGACGATCCGGTCATGGAGGGGCTGAACATCTTGCATCGTCAAATGTGAATCAGCAGTACGGGGTCATCGGCGGCTTCGCGCCAAGCCCACGACTATAGGCCGGCTCACCATCGCACTCAAAGCACCACCGCCTTTCGGCTGTGGCATCGAGGCATCGCAAGCGATCTGAAAGACGGGTGGGACCGCTGTGCGGATTGCCCATGCGCTGTCTCAATCAGGGCCTCGGCATGGACGCGGGCGCTTGAGCGGGTGGTGGCGCGGAAAGCTGCTCTCTGCGACGGGCTTCTTCGAGCAAGCGCTGATCACGCTGGGCTTTTTCGCGGGCCTCGCGCGCCTGCAGGCGCAGCTGATTTTCCTCGAGCCGCTTTTCGCGCTCGGCAGCAAAAACCGCATCCTGTGCGGCGCGGGTGGCGGACTCGTCGCGACGCAAGGCGTTTTCTTTTTCGCGTCGCTCACGATCGACACGCAAGGCCTGCGCGCGCCGCTCGAGTTCGGGCGCCTCGCGCTCGCGCTCGATTCGCGCCTTCTCGGCCGATTCGATGCGGGCTTCGAAGGCTTTCAGATTGTCGAGCGTCCTGGCCGCCTCGGCCGCACTCGCAGCGGCACGCTCCTCAAGCGCGATGGCCGTGCGTCGATTGAGCTCAAGCGCGGCGTTTTCTCGCAAGACCTGATTGGCTGCCACCTCGACAGCATCGATACGACTGTCGACAAGGCGCTCTCGTGACGTCACGTCGGCAAGGCAGCGTGTCACCAGAAAGCGCCGATAGCAGGCGATTCGCTCGCGCAACAAGGCATCATCGGCCGCGTCGCGCGACTGTGCCACAGCCTTGATCGCGGCGTTTGCAGTAACGATATCCATCGGTGCAGACAAGTCGAAAGCGGTCAGGATCGACTTGGGATCGACAGGCAGCGGCTGCGGTTTCATCGAGTCAGGCGACCCGGTTGTGGAGCAGGCCACGGTCGCCAGCAGCAGCAAGCTCGACACCGTGACAAGGCAGATCCTGACCATGTCAGCGCCGCCAGCGGCCGCTCAGGCCAGCGTATCGGCCAGACCACGCCGCGGCGCAGCCTGATAGTCGGGCGACTGCATTTCGATCAGCCGACTCACGGTTCGGTGAAACTCGCCCGACATCGCCCCCGCGACATACAGCTGCTCGGGCGGCACGTCGGCGGCGATCAGCAGCTTGACCCGCTGATCATAAAAAACATCGACCAGCCAGGTGAATCGCCTCGCCTGCGACGACATCGCCGCCGTCATGCGGGGCACGGAAGACAGCATGACGGTATGAAATCGGGTCGCGATCTCGAGGTAATCGAGCTGCGATCGAGGCCCATCGCACAGGGTCGCGAAATCGAACCAGACCACGCCACCCGATCGACGCAAGGCTGAAATGACGCGATTCTCGATGGTGAGATTCGATTCGTCGGTCGATGGCCCGGCAATCTGCTCGAAGGCCTGCGCAAAGCGACGGTCCGTCTCGGGACCGAGCGGGCTCAGATAAACATCGACGCCCTGCATGGCCAGTCGCCGGTAGTCGGTCCCGGCATCGACATTCAGGATATCGAGGTGGGTCTTCAGCAGCGCGATTGCCGGCAGGATGGTCTCGCGGTTAAGACCGTCGGGATACAGATCATCAGGCCGGTAGTTGGAGGTCATCACGAAGACCACGCCGTTGGCGAAAAGGCCGCTCAACAGGCGTTCGAGAATCATGGCGTCGGCCACATCCGAGACATGAAATTCGTCGAAGCAGATCAGTCGATACCGTGCCGCCAGCCTGCGGGCAACCTCATCGAGCGGATCGCTCACCTGCCTGAGATCGCGCAGTTCGCGATGAACGCTGCGCATGAACTCATGAAAGTGCACGCGTGTCTTGCGCACGAGCGGCACCGCCTCGTAGAACACATCCATCAGCAGGCTCTTGCCTCGTCCGACGCCACCATACATCCAGACGCCGCGCGGCACCTGTGGACGATCGAGCAGCTTGCGCAGAAAACCCGATCGCCTGCGCTTGAATTCGCTCAGTTCATTCTCCAGCCGCTGCAGTCTTTCGACCGCAGCCTGCTGCGAAGCATCGCTGCGGTAGCCACGCTCGGCCAGCAGTTGCGAGTATCTCTCCAGGACGTTCATCAGACTTGGCTCATCCCTGCCGGATGCCCGCTGCGCCGCCTTGAGTCCCGGCAGCAGGCGACCGCAGGCTCACATGTTCAGGGCACGCTTGTCGACCGCCAATGCCGCTTCTCGCAGCACTTCCGAGAGCGACGGATGCGGATGGCAGACACGGGCGATGTCCTCGCTCGACGCTTTGAACTCGATCGCCACCGCGGCCTCGGCGATCAGGTCGGAGGCACCTGGCCCAATGATGTGAACGCCCAGCAACTCGTCGGTTGTCGCATCAGCAAGCATCTTGACGAAGCCGTCGGCGCTCGCCATGCCGAGTGCTCGACCATTGGCTGCGAATGGAAACTGCCCGGATTTATAGGCACGGCCCTCGGCCTTGAGCTGCTGCTCGGTGCGACCCACCCAAGCGATCTCTGGTGAGGTATAGATCACCCAGGGAATCGCGTTGTAGTCGATATGCGGCTTTTGCCCTGCGATCAGTTCGGCCACCATCACGCCTTCGTCCTCGCCCTTGTGCGCGAGCATCGGCCCACGCACCACGTCGCCGACGGCATAGACGCGAGGCAGCACTGTCCGGCAGTGATCATCAACCGGAATGAAGCCACGCTCATCGAGCGACAGGCCGACCGACTCGAGCCCCAGCCCGTCGGTATTCGGTATCCGGCCGACCGAGACGATCAGGCGATCGACGTCGAGCGTCTGAGCGACACCCTTGGCGTCGGTCCAGTCGATACTGACCGCCTTCTTGCCGACTTTGACCTCGCCGAGTTTCGCGCCGAGATTGATCGACAAGCCTTGCTTCGTAAAGAGCTTGAGCGCTTCCTTCGAGACAGACTCATCGCAGGCCGACAAAAATCCCGGCAAGGCTTCAAGGACGGTCACGGTGGCACCAAGCCGGCGCCAGACCGAACCGAGCTCGAGGCCGATGACGCCTGCGCCAATCACACCCAGACGCTTGGGCACCGACGGCATTGCCAGCGCGCCTTCGTTGTCGCACACCATTTGATTGTCAACCTTGACACCCGGCAAATGGCGCGCCTTTGAGCCGGTCGCGATGATCACGCTCACCGCCTCAACCTGGATGGCGCCTTGGGCGGTGTCAACCTCGATGCCGTAGACATCCCCGCTGACGCCGGTCAGCCGCGCATGCCCCTTGAGCCAATCGATCTTGTTCTTGCGAAACAGGAACTCGATGCCCTTGGTCATCTTCGAGACGATGCCGTCCTTGCGGGCCTGCATCGTCGCGACATCGATCTTTGCACCGGCAATCTCGATGCCGTGAACATCGAGATGCGACTGCGCTTCTTCGAATTTTTCGCTTGATGCGAGCAAGGCTTTCGAAGGGATGCAGCCGACATTCAAGCAGGTGCCACCGAGCGCCAGCTCGCCGTTGGGACTGGTCCATTTCTCGGCGCACGCGACCTTCATGCCAAGCTGCGCCGCGCGAATCGCTGCGATATAACCGGCCGGTCCTGCCCCGATCACCACTACGTCATAACGTTGATTGGCCATCACTGATCTCAGAGGTCAAGCAGCAGACGCGCGGGGTCTTCGAGTGCATCCTTGACGCAGACGAGGAAGAGCACCGCCTCGCGCCCATCGATGATCCGATGGTCATAGGACAGCGCCAGATAGTTCATCGGCCGAATCACGATCTGACCGTTCTCGACAACCGCACGGTCCTTGGTGGCGTGCACACCCAGGATGGCAGCCTGCGGCGGGTTGATGATCGGCGTCGAGAGCATCGAGCCGAACACACCGCCATTCGAGATCGAGAAGGTGCCCCCCGACAATTCCTCGATGCCGAGCTTGCCTTCCTGCGCTCGTTTGCCGTAGTCGCCGATCTGGTTCTCGATCTGGGCGAAATTCATCTGGTCGGCATTGCGAACCACCGGCACGACCAGTCCGCGCGGCGAGCCGACCGCCACGCCAATATCGAAATAGCCGTGGTACACGATGTCGGTCCCGTCGACCGAGGCATTGACGACCGGATATTTTTTCAGCGCGTGGACGGCTGCTTTCACGAAGAAGCTCATGAAGCCCAGACGCGTGCCATGCTCCTTTTCAAACCGTTCCTGATACTTCTTGCGAAGGTCCATGACCGGCTGCATGTTGACCTCGTTGAACGTGGTCAGGATGGCATTGGTTGCCTGCGACTGAAGGAGGCGCTCAGCGACCCGCTGGCGCAGACGCGACATCGCCACCCGCTGCTCGGGGCGACCTTCGATCATCTTGTTCGGATCGATCGGCGCGGTCACTGACGGCAGACTGTTTGTCGGGACACCAGTTGGAATCGGAGCAACGACAGCAGCCCTGGCCGGCGAGGGCGCGCTCGCAGCGGCCGCCACCGCACCGATGACATCCCCCTTGGTCACCCGACCATCGCGGCCGGTACCGGCAACATTCGAGGCCGACAGACCCGCCTCAGCCAGCATCTTCGCAGCAGCGGGCATTGCAACCCCTGCCTGAGCGCCACCTGCCGAAGCGGCAGAAGCCGTCGCCGGTGCAGCGGCCGGGGCTGCAGCAGTGGGAGCGGGCGCAGCCGCCGATGTCGATGCGACGGCATCTGTGTCGATGATGGCAATCACCTCGCCGGCGACCACGGTTTCACCGTCGGCCTTGAGGATTCGTGCCAGCACACCGGCGTTGGAGGCCGGCAACTCGAGCACCACCTTGTCGGTTTCAACGTCAATCAGGTTTTCGTCGCGTTCGATCGCATCGCCTGGCTTCTTGTGCCATTGCAACAGCGTCGCTTCGGCAACCGATTCGGACAGTTGCGGGACTTTTACTTCGATCAATGCCATGTCAGGAAGCCTTCCGGGTCTTTGTCTTGGGGGCATCACCCAGCGCAGCTGTCAACAGCTCCTTTTGCTGGGCATAGTGTTTGTCGTAGTAGCCGGCCGCAGGCGAAGCCGATGCCGGACGACCGGCATAACTCAGCCGCTGGCCTTCCTTGAGCGCATCCTGGATGTGATGCTGAACGAAGAACCAGGCGCCCTGGTTTTGCGGCTCGTCCTGGCACCAGACCACCTGCGTGGCGCCTGGGTATTTGCGCATCTCAGCCTCGAGCGCCTTGTGCGGGAAGGGATAGAGCTGCTCGACACGCAGGATCGCCACATCGATCAGCTCGCGTTCGCGCCGCGCACCGGTCAGGTCGTAATAGACCTTGCCGCTGCAGATCACGATCTTGCGAACCGCCGTGGCATCGATCCCTGCATTGGTCTCGCCGATGACCGTCTGAAAGCCGCCTTTGGCCAGTTCCTGCAGGCTCGAGACCGCCTCCTTATTCCGCAGCAGCGACTTGGGCGTCATGATCATCAGCGGCTTGCGGAAGGGCCGGATCATCTGGCGACGCAGCACATGGAAAATCTGCGCAGGCGTGGTCGGCTGGCAGACCTGCATATTGTTTTCGGCGCACAACTGCAAAAAGCGTTCGATACGGGCCGAGGAGTGCTCAGGACCCTGCCCTTCATAGCCATGCGGCAGCATCATGGTCAGGCCGCATGAACGCCCCCATTTCGACTCGCCCGAGGAGATGAACTGGTCGATCACGACCTGGGCACCGTTGACGAAATCGCCGAACTGCGCCTCCCAGATCACCAGGGCATTCGGTTCGGCCGTGGCATAGCCGTATTCAAAACCCAGCACCGCCTCCTCTGACAGCACCGAATCGATGACCCGGAACGGGCCCTGATCATCGGCCACATGCTCAAGCGGAATGTAATACCCCGAATCCCATCGCTCGCGGTTCTGGTCGTGAAGCACCGCGTGCCGGTGCGTAAAGGTGCCGCGACCGGAGTCCTGGCCGGAAAGACGCACCGCATAGCCGGCAGCCACCAGCGATGCAAAGGCCATGTGCTCGCCCATGCCCCAGTCGAGCGCCAGTTCACCCTGCCCCATCGCACGGCGATCGGCAATCACTTTCTCGACCAGCGGATGCAGCTTGAGCGACTGCGGGACTGTGGTGATTCTCTCGGCGATACGGCGCAGCTCGGTGATCGGCACCGCGGTATCCGCCGCATCAGACCATTTGCGATTGAGCAGAGGCATCCACTCAACCGCCAGCTTGCTCTTGAAGTTCGAGATCACCGGATCCGACGTCAGCCGACCCTCATCGAGTGCTGCCCTGAACTCCTTGACCAGACGGTCGCCGTCACCCGAGGCCAGAAGGCCCTGCGCTTCGAGCCTGTCTGCGTAGAGCTTGCGGGTGCCGGGATGCTCGCCGATACGTTTGTACATCAGTGGCTGGGTCAGCGCCGGTGTGTCCTGCTCATTGTGGCCGAGCTTTCGGAAACAGACGATATCGACCACCACGTCCTTGCTGAACTGCGCCCGGAAATCCATCGCCATCTGGGTGGCAAAGACCACTGCCTCGGGATCGTCGCCGTTCACATGCAAGACCGGCGCCTCGATCATCTTGACCACGTCGGAGCAATAGATCGTGGAGCGCGAATCTCGCGGATCAGAGGTGGTGAAACCGATCTGGTTGTTGATCACGATATGGACCGTACCGCCGGTGCCATAACCACGGGTCTGTGCAAGATTGAGGGTCTCCATCACGACACCCTGGCCGGCAAAGGCGGCATCGCCGTGCACGACGACCGACAGCACCTGCCGGCCTTCGGCATCACCGCGCCGATCCTGGCGGGCACGCGCGGAACCCTCCACCACCGGATTCACGATTTCGAGGTGCGAGGGGTTGAAAGCTAAAGACAAGTGCACCGGCCCGCCAGGCGTCGAGACATCACTCGAGAAACCCTGGTGATATTTCACATCGCCCGAAGGCAGGTCTTCGGCGTGATGGCCTTCGAATTCGGCGAACAACTCGCTCGGCATCTTGCCGAGAGTATTGACAAGCACGTTGAGCCGGCCGCGGTGGGCCATGCCGATCACGAACTCCTGGATACCTTGCGTGCCGCCGTGCTGGATGATTTCATCCATCGAAGCGATGAAGCTTTCGCCGCCTTCGAGCGAGAAACGCTTCTGGCCGACATATCGCGTATGGAGATATTTCTCGAGACCTTCGGCAGCGGTCAGTCGATCGAGGATGCGCTTCTTTTTCTCGTCACTGAACTGAGGCTTGGCCCGCGATGACTCGAGCCGCTCCTGAATCCAGCGCTTTTGCGCCGGATCACTGATGTACATGAACTCGGCGCCGATATTGCCGCAGTAAGTTTCTCTGAGGGCGCCAAGGATCTCGCGCAGCGGCGCGCTCTCGAATCCGAAGAAAGCGTTGGCGGACGAATAGATATTGGCCTGATCGCCCTCTGTGAAGTCGTAGAACGCGGTCTCGAGTTCAGGGATCTGCGCACGCTCCTGACGCTTGAGCGGATCAAGGTTTGCCCAGCGCGAGCCGAGGAAGCGGTAGGCTGCAATGAGCTGCTGAACATAAACCTGTTTTCGTGCAGTGGCCGCATCGCCGCCCATGACACGCGGCTGCAGGGTGCCGGCCTTGGCACGCTCGGCGAACGACTCGACGATCGGCGCATGAGCAATGTCGCGGGTCTGGGGGTTGCCATCGGCTGCGGGCACGACCTGCATGCTGTCGAAGTAGCTGCGCCACTGCTCGGACACCGAGCCGGGGTTGTTCAGATAGCTCTCGTAAAGCTCTTCGACATACGGCGCGTTGCCGCCAAACAGATACGAGTTGCCCTGAAAGGACTTCATCATTTCGGTTCACCTTTATGAACGAGTTTCTCGTCGAGGGTCAGGCCGCTGCGACGAGACATCAACCTTGGGTCTCGGCCCCGCAATGACGACCCGCTTACCGACTCCGGTCGGCTTGCGGTAGCCTCTTTGAAGCAAGCCAGGCGCCATCCGGGCGGCTCAACTGCACAACTTGAGGTTATCACGCAGAGATTATCGATCAATGAAAATAGGTCGGATGTGCCGCCGCATATCTGTGCTTAAGAGGTGCTTTGTCGACTAAAGTCCACGACCTCAGTGCCGATAACCAGACAGCGGCCGTTGCGGCCGCGTCAGCCGCAAGGGGAAGGCCTCCGTGTCCGCGATCGTTTCCACAGAAATCGCCCACGCCGTCAAGGCGCCGATTCATGCCAATCAGAGGGCATCGCGACTGGGTCTTTTCAGACCTGACAACTACGGCTATCGACCGTCGGGTGATGCGCTTTACACTTCGGACTCCTCCCAGGCCTCGCATCTTGAGACCTGTATCGGACGCGAAGGTTGGCGCGACGCCCTTCAGACGCTCAGCGGTCCGATGTCGCTGTCGGCCGTACTCGATGCCGCGATCGAATCGATGCCAAGAATCGACCAGGGTCGACGCATCATTCGAAGCTTGCATGATCCCGAGGTCGGGTTCACTGCCGACCCGAGCCGCACGGCACAGGCGATGCTCAGGGTGCTGGTCAATGCCTGCCGTTACTCGATGTCGACGACGCCGATTCGCATCCGCTCGCGGATCGAGTCGGCAGACGACACGGACCATCTGGTCCTGACGATTGCAGACAGAGGCATCGGCATCAGCCGCGCCCATCTGCACCGCGCCTTTGAACCCTTCTGGCGCGGACCGCAGACCGCCTCGACCCCCGGTCAGGGAATGGGACTGCCGATCGCTCGCCGCCTGATCGAGGCCCAGGGAGGCTGGATCGAATTGCGCAGCGCCCTCGGTGTTGGCACCGAGGTCGAAATCTGGCTGCCGCCGGATCTCAGCGCTGATCGACCGGCATGACGTCGCGGCGCACCGGGCCCATATAGAGCTGACGGGGGCGACCGATCTTCTGATCCGGGTCCGAAATCATTTCATTCCACTGGGCGATCCAGCCAACGGTGCGCGCCAGCGCGAAAATACAGGTAAACATCGAGGTCGGAATACCGAGCGCTTTCTGCACGATGCCCGAATAGAAATCGACGTTCGGATACAGCTTGCGCGAAACGAAGTAATCGTCTTCGAGTGCAATCTGCTCGAGCTTCATCGACAGCGCAAAGAGCGGATCGTTCTGCAGACCGAGTTCACCCAGAACTTCGTAGCAGGTCTCGCGCATCAGTTTGGCTCGCGGGTCGTAGTTCTTGTAGACCCGATGACCGAAGCCCATCAGCTTGACCGTCGAATTCTTGTCCTTGACCTTGGCGATGAATTCGCCGATGCGCTCAATACCGCCCTGGGCCTGAATATCATCGAGCATCTCGAGGCAGGCCTCATTGGCGCCGCCGTGAGCCGGACCCCACAAGGTGGCAATACCCGCCGCGATACAGGCAAACGGATTGGCGCCCGACGAGCCGGCAAGACGCACGGTCGAGGTCGAAGCATTCTGCTCATGGTCGGCATGCAGGATGAGAATGCGGTCAAGTGCACGCACCAGCACCTCATTCGGCTCATATTCCTCGCAGGGCGTACCGAACATCATCCGCATGAAGTTCGCGGAGTAGGACAGATCATTGCGCGGGTAGAGGAAAGGCTGACCGACCGAATACTTGTAAGCCATCGCCACCAGTGTCGGCATCTTGGCAATCAGGCGGATTGCTGAGATATGACGGTGCTCGGGGTTATTGATGTCGAGCGAGTCATGATAGAAGGCTGACAGCGCACCGACGCAACCGACCAGAATCGCCATCGGATGCGCGTCGCGACGAAAACCCTGGAAAAACCGTGTCATCTGCTCATGCACCATGGTGTGGTGCACGACGTGATAGTTGAAATCCTTCTGCTCGGCGCGATTAGGCAGATCGCCATTGAGCAGCAGATGGCAGGTCTCGAGAAAATCGCAGTTCTGTGCAATCTGCTCGATCGGGTAGCCGCGATAAAGCAGTTCACCCTTGTCGCCGTCGATGTAGGTGATTTTCGAGTCGCACGCCGCGGTCGACAGGAAGCCCGGATCGAAGGTGAACTTGCCGGTTTGCCCATACATCTTTCGAATGTCAACGACATCCGGCCCCACCGAGCCCTCGTAAATCGGAAATTCGACGGATGGGCTGCCATCCGAGAACGTCAGCGTGGCGGTCTTTTTAGAGCTCATGGAAGGCATCCCCTATTGGACAGTTTTTTGAATGAAACAGGATCAGCATCAGACAAGACGCAGGCGCTGCAGTATCAGCGCTGCATCGACAGCCGTGGCGGGCAATTCTGATTCGGTTCGCTGAAGAATCAGGTCGAGCAACTCGTTGTCACTGAGTTCGAGCAACTGATGCAGCCCTGAGACCTCGGCATCGGTCAGTGTCTCTTCGTAGAGATCGAGAAAACGCGTAAGCACCAGATCGTTTTCAAGCAGACCACGGCGCGCGCGCCAACGAAGCCGCCTGCGCTGCGCCGGATCGGTCTGATGACTCGACACGGCTCTACCAGCGAAGGGCTCGCCCGGATGGTCAAACGACATTGCCGCAGAGTCCAGTTCGCCGGAGCTTGTCACGCGCGCTGAAACTCAGACAGCTCGACGGACCATCAGGTCCTTGATCTTGCCGATTGCCAGCGTCGGGTTCAGGCCCTTCGGACAGACATCGACACAGTTCATGATGGTGTGACAACGGAAGAGCCGATACGGATCCTCGAGATCATCGAGTCGGGCGCTGGTCGCCTCATCCCGGCTGTCCGCGATAAAACGATAGGCCTGCAGAAGACCGGCAGGGCCGACAAATTTGTCCGGATTCCACCAGAAAGACGGACAGGACGTGGAGCAGCAGGCGCACAGAATGCACTCGTACAGGCCATCAAGCTCGTTGCGCTCTTCGGGACTTTGCAGCCGCTCTTTTTCGGGGGGCGGCGTGTCATTGATCAGAAAAGGCTTGATCGAATGGTATTGCTTGAAGAACTGGGTCATATCGACGATCAGATCGCGGATGACCGGTAGTCCGGGCAGCGGCTTGAGCACGATTGGCTCTTTCAGATCGCGCAGATTGGTGATGCAGGCCAGTCCGTTCTTGCCATTGATGTTCATCGCATCCGAGCCGCAGACCCCTTCGCGGCAGGAACGGCGATACGTGACCGAGTCGTCGGTCACTTGCTTGATGCGTATCAGCGCATCAAGCAGCATCTTGTCAGTGTCTTCGAGTTGAACCTCGAGATCCTGCATGTAAGGCTTGGCATCCTTGTCGGGATCGTAGCGGTAGATCGAAAAGCGCATGGTCCGTTTGCTTGACATGTGAGTTCTCGCGAGTCCGGGAAAAGTGTGTATCCGACCGAATGCCGGCGGGGAGGCAGGGCGTCAGAAGGTTCGTGCTTTGGGCTCGAAGGTTTCGACCGTCAGGGGCTTCATCGATACCGGCTTGTAGTCGAGGCGATTGCCTTCGCTGAAATAGAGCGAGTGCTTGATCCAGTTCGCATCATCCCGAGTCGGGAAGTCACGGTGGGCGTGTGCGCCGCGGCTCTCTTTGCGAGCCTCAGCCGACACGATCGTTGCCTTGGCGGTTTCGACCAGATTATCGAGTTCAAGTGCCTCAACACGGGCAGTATTGAACACCTTCGACTTGTCGTTCATGTGGACGTTGGCCGCCCGATCGGCCAAAGCCATGATCTGCTGGACGCCCTCGGAGAGCAGCTCGCCAGTCCGGAACACACCGCAGTGCGCCTGCATCGCCTTGCGGATGCCATCAGCGACCTGCTGGGTGTTTTCACCCGAACGAGAGCCTTCGAGTCGTGCCAGACGCGCCAGGGATGCGTCGCCTGCCTGCGTCGGCAGATTGCGATGAGCCTGATCCTTGAACTTGGCATCGACGATGTGGTTGCCGGCAGCGCGACCAAAAACCAGCAGATCGAGCAGCGAATTGGTACCCAGGCGGTTGGCACCGTGCACCGACACACAGGCACATTCGCCGATGGCGTACAGACCATCAACCACCGCATTGTGGTTGCCGCCATGAGGGGCCACCACCTGACCATGAATATTGGTGGGGATGCCGCCCATCTGGTAATGGATGGTTGGTACGACCGGAATCGGGTCGCGAATCGGGTCGACGTTGGCAAACTTGATCGCGATTTCGCGAATCGAGGGCAGCTTCTTGATGATTTTCTCGGCGCCCAGGTGATCGAGCTTGAGCAGCACGTAGTCGCCGTTCGGGCCACAACCGCGGCCTTCCTTGATTTCCTGATCCATCGAGCGCGAGATAAAATCGCGCGGCGCGAGATCTTTGAGCGTCGGTGCGTAGCGCTCCATGAAACGCTCACCGTCCTTGTTCAGCAGAATGCCGCCTTCGCCCCGAACACCTTCGGTGATCAGCACACCGGCACCGGCCACACCCGTCGGATGGAACTGCCAGAACTCCATATCTTCAAGGGGCAGACCGGCGCGGGCAGCCATGCCCATGCCGTCGCCGGTGTTGATGAAGGCATTGGTCGATGCGGCCCAGATGCGTCCGGCACCGCCGGTTGCCAGCACGGTGACCTTCGACTCGAGGACCATCACGTCGCCGGTTTCCATCTCGAGTGCGACCACGCCGACAACGGCACCTTCTGCGTCGCGGATCAGATCGAGCGCCATCCACTCGACGAAAAACTGGGTCCGCGCACGGACATTTCGCTGGTACAGGGTATGCAAAAGGGCATGGCCGGTGCGGTCGGCCGCCGCGCAGGCACGTTGCACAGGCTTCTCGCCAAAGTTGGCGGTGTGCCCACCAAAGGGACGCTGATAGATGGTGCCGTCGGCGTTGCGATCAAAGGGCATGCCGAAGTGTTCAAGCTCGTAGACCACCTGTGGCGCCATCTTGCACATGTACTCGATCGCGTCCTGGTCACCCAGATAGTCGGACCCCTTCACGGTGTCGAACATATGCCAGTACCAGTTGTCTTCGCTCATGTTGCCAAGCGAGGCGCCAATGCCACCCTGTGCAGCCACGGTATGCGAGCGGGTCGGAAACACCTTCGACAGCACTGCAACGTTGTAACCGGCCTCGGCCAATTGCAAGGAGCAACGCATACCGGAACCACCGGCACCGACGATGACCGCATCAAACCGCCGCCGCGGCAGCCCGTTCGCGAGTTGATTCAGGACTTCAGCCAACTCAGATTCTCCAGAGAATGATGACCGCCCAGAAGGCGTAACCAGCCAATGCCACAACCGTCAGAACCTGCAGGAACAGGCGCACACCGGTCGGCTTAATGTAGTCCATGTAAATGTCACGAATACCGACCCAGGCATGCCACATAAGTGCGAGGACCGCCATGAGGGTTGCAACCTTCATCCAGACATTGGCAAAGAGCCCCGCCCAGGTGAAGTAGTTGAGTTCGGAGGTGAACAGCACTGCGCCAAGCAGCACAAGGATGTAGACCAGCAGCACCACTGCCGAGATCCGTTGAGCCAGCCAGTCGCGCAGACCGTAGTGCGCACCGACGACGATTCGATTAGTCGTCATCTCAGAACACTCCAAACAGCTTGAGAGCAAACACCAGAGTCAGCATCAACGAGACGGCCAGGGCAATCTGGGCCGAAAGATGGGAGGACGCTTTCTCGATACCGACATGCCGGTCGAGCAGCAGGTATCGAATGCCGGCGATCGCGTGATGCAGAAAGGCCCAACCCAGCACCAGCAGCACCAGTTTGCCGAGCACGCTGCCGACGATCGCGCTGTAGTTCATGAAACTCAGCTCGGAGGTCAGGCTTTGCTGCAGCAGGTAGAGAAAAAACGGGATGCCAAACAGAAACAGCAGCGCTCCGCTGATCCGATGCATTATTGAAACAATGCCGGCAACTGGAAGCCTGTAGGACAGGATCTGGGAAACCCCGATGTTGCGGTACTGGGGGCGCGCCTTACGGGCGGCGAGGTCTGTCATGAATGCCTCAAATCAGACTTGATCGTGGAAAAACAACGCGCCGGCCTACACAGACCTGCAGACCTACGCGTTCGCCGGGTTGCATTCTGACTGAAATTTCGCGGCGCACCAATTCTAGTTCAGCTCATTGGCGTAGTGATGTTCACGTGTCAGGTACCAGCCATGACGCACTTCAACCGGTCGATCGCCGTAGGTTGACGTCACCCTCACAACCTGCAGCAAGGGCTCACCGGGCTTGACTCGCAGCAGCGGCGCTTCATCAGAACCGGCAGCGACCGCTTTGACCCGCTCGCTCGCACGGATCATCCGAACGCCGAACTCGGTCTCAAGAAGCCCGTAGAGCGGGCCGGTGTAGGCATTGAGCCGCTCGGCACTCAAGCCTTTGAAAAGTCCACCTGGCAGCCAGATTTCCTCGAGCACCGTTGGGATGCCATCAAATTCGAGCAACCGGCGGATCACAACGACTGGCTCGCCCGGCTTCAAATGCAGGGCCCTCGCGATCTCTACCGGCGCGCGCATCCTGCGACAGTCGATGAATCGGCTCGCAGGCTGGGTCGGATCACCTTCATCGGGGCGCAACCTCAGGAAGCGAAACTGCGCGAGCTGCTCCTGGTGACTGGCGACGAAGGTGCCACGCCCCTGTCGGCGGACCAGCAGATTTTCGGCAGCCAGTGCGTCGATGGCCTTTCTGACCGTCCCCTGACTCACGCCATAGCGTTGCGCCAGCTCGCCTTCACTCGGAATGAGCTCGCCAGGCCGCCACTCGCCTTCGTGCAGGCTATGTACGAGACGATCGCGGATCTGCCGATAAAGCGGGCTGAAGGTGACTGCTGACATCGCGCCATGACACCATGTCAAGCCATGCTTGTCTAGTAACTGATGTCTTATATAAGTTATAGCACTGGTTTGACAACCACTCTGGCGGCTTCTAAACTCTCCCGAGCATTCGCCAAACCAATCTAGGAACTCCTATGACCAAGCCTGCCAAACGTGTCGCCATCACCGGGGCCGCCGGCCAGATCGGTTACTCCCTGCTGTTTCGGATTGCCAATGGCGACATGCTCGGTCGCGACCAGCCGGTCATTCTGCAATTGCTCGAAATCCCCGACGAAAAGGCCCAGAAAGCGCTCAAAGGCGTGATGATGGAGCTTGAAGACTGCGCCTTTCCGCTGCTGGCCGGCATGAGTGCGCACGGCGACCCGATGACCGCGTTCAAGGACGCTGACTATGCGCTGCTCGTCGGCGCTCGTCCGCGTGGCCCCGGTATGGAACGCAAGGACCTGCTCGCCGCCAACGCCCAGATCTTCACCGCACAGGGCAAGGCACTCGATGCGGTCGCCAGCCGTGACGTCCGCATTCTGGTGGTCGGCAACCCGGCCAACACCAATGCGTATATCGCCATGAAATCGGCGCCGAGCCTGCCGGCGCGCAATTTCACCGCCATGCTTCGCCTGGACCACAATCGCGCGCTGTCGCAGATTGCAGCCCGCACCGGCAAGCCGGTGGCGAGCATCGAAAAACTCTGCGTCTGGGGCAATCACTCCCCGACCATGTATGCCGACTATCGTTTTGCAAACATCGGCGGCGAATCGGTCAAAGCGATGATCAACGACGAAGCTTGGAACCGTGACACCTTCCTGCCGACGGTCGGCAAGCGCGGCGCCGCCATCATCGAAGCTCGCGGCCTGTCCTCGGCGGCATCGGCCGCCAACGCAGCGATCGACCATATGCGCGACTGGGCACTTGGCACGGCCGGAAAATGGACCACCATGGGCATTGCCTCTGACGGCTCCTACGGCATTCCTGCCGGCATCATGTACGGCTTTCCGGTGATCTGCGCCAATGGCGAATACCAGATGGTCCAGGGCCTGGAGATCGACGCATTCAGCCGCGAAAAAATGGACTTCACGCTCAAGGAGCTGCTTGAGGAGCGCGACGGCGTTCAGCACCTGCTGCCCTGAGCTGCGGCCTTTGCAGGCCCGTCGAGTATCGAATCCAACCTTTTGAGGCAGCATTGATGACACCCGGTCAATTGTTCAGACAGGCACTCCTCGAGGAGCGCCCGCTCCAGATACCGGGTGCCATCAACGCCAACCACGCCTTGCTGGCCAAGCGCGCAGGTTACCGGGCGCTCTACCTGTCCGGCGGCGGCGTGGCGGCAGGGTCGCTCGGCTTGCCCGACCTCGGCATTTCGGGCCTTGAGGACGTTCTGATCGACGTTCGTCGAATCACCGACGTGTGCAATCTGCCCTTGCTGGTCGATGTCGATACCGGATTTGGCGCCTCGGCCTTCAATGTCGCGCGCACAGTGCGCTCGCTGATCAAGGCCGGCGCCGGCGCGATGCATATCGAAGACCAGGTCGGCGCCAAGCGGTGCGGGCATCGGCCCGGCAAGGAAATCGTCGGCCAGGACGAAATGGTCGATCGCATCAAGGCCGCAGTCGATGGCCGGACCGATTCGTCCTTTTTCATCATGGCGCGCACCGATTCGCTGGCGGTCGAAGGCTTCGATCGCGCTGTCGAGCGTGCGATTGCCTGCGTCGAGGCGGGTGCCGACGGCATCTTTCCGGAAGCATTGACCGAACTGTCGATGTTTGAACGCTTCGCAAAAGATGTCGGTGTGCCGATCCTGGCAAACATCACTGAATTCGGGCAGACACCGCTCTTTACGCTCGACCAACTGGCAGGCGCCGGCGTGGCAATTGCACTTTATCCGCTGTCGGCATTTCGCGCTGCCAACAAGGCGGCCGAAAACGTCTACCGAGCCATCCGGACCGATGGCACCCAGGCAGCGGTCGTGCCCGCCATGCAAACCCGGCAGGAACTCTACGACACCATCGGCTACTGGGATTTTGAGCGCAAGCTCGATCAGCTCTTCGCCGCGAAGAAGTGATCACGCTTGCAGCCCGTTAGGGACCCCCCCCAGCATTCCCTCAGCATCGATCAGACTGCATCGGCAACGACGGCGCAGCGACAGTCTTACGACAGGAGATTTGACGACATGAGCAGCACCCCTGAAGCAAGCGGCTTCAAGCCCAAGAAATCGGTTGCCCTGTCGGGTGTGACCGCAGGTAACACCGCCCTTTGCACCGTGGGTCGTACCGGCAATGACCTGCATTACCGCGGCTACGACATCCTCGATTTCGCCGAAGTAGCCGAATTCGAAGAGATCGCCTACCTGCTGGTCCACGGCACACTTCCGAATGCGGCCGGCTTGCAGGCCTACAAAGCCAGGCTCAAGGCATTGCGTGGACTGCCCGCAGCCGTCAAGGCCATCCTCGAATGCCTGCCTGCGTCGAGTCATCCGATGGATGTCATGCGAACCGGCGTGTCGGCGCTCGGTTGCCACCTGCCGGAAAAGGACGACCATAACGGCGCTGGTGCACGCGACATCGCCGATCGCCTGATGGCCAGCCTCGGATCGATGCTGATGTACTGGTATCACTTCAGCCATAACGGCCGGCGGATCGAAACCGAAACCGACGACGACTCGATCGCAGGCCACACCCTGCACCTGCTGCATGGGCGCGCGCCGTCGCCATTGTGGGTGCGCGCGATGCACACCTCACTCATTCTGTATGCCGAGCACGAGTTCAATGCGTCGACCTTTGCCGCACGCGTCGTGGCAGGCACCGGCGCCGACATGTATTCCGCGATCACCGGTGGCATCGGTGCGCTGCGCGGCCCGAAGCACGGCGGTGCCAACGAAGTTTCCTTCGAGATCCAGAAGCGCTATCTGACGCCGGACGAGGCAGAAGCCGACATCCGCCGGCGGGTCGAGGCCAAGGAAGTCGTGATCGGCTTCGGACATCCGGTCTACACCATCTCCGACCCGCGCAACAAGGTCATCAAGGAAGTCGCACACCGCCTGTCGGCTGATGCCGGCGATATGCGCATGTTCGATATCGCAGAACGCCTTGAGGGCGTGATGTGGGATGCCAAGAAGATGTTCCCGAACCTCGACTGGTTCAGCGCGGTGTCGTACCACATGATGGGCGTGCCGACCGAGATGTTCACGCCGCTCTTCGTCATCTCGCGGACCTCAGGATGGGCCGCGCATGTGCTCGAGCAGCGTGTTGACAACAAGATCATTCGCCCCAGTGCCAATTACGTCGGTCCCGAAAACCTCACTTTCGTCCCTCTGGAGAAACGTTCATGACATCCCCGATTTCTGCACTTCGCCTTGCCGCTGTTGCACTGGCGCTCCTCGCTCAAAGCAGCATGACGCCGGCGGTGGCGCAAACCGCGCAACCGGCCAAGAAAGCACCGGTCAAGAAAGGCGTTCCGGCACCGACCACCCCCGCTCAGCGCGCCGCCCTGCAAGCGGCAGATGAGCAACAACTCGCCGCTGCCGAACTGGTTTATTACGGCAAATATGTCTGCGATGAAAAAATAGAAATTTTTGTCGAAAAGGACCCGCGTTCGGCCGGCTATGTCGACGTGCGCCACAAGAAAGACGTGTGGGTCATGAAGCCGGTCGCATCGGCCACCGGCGCGGTGCGTCTCGAAGATATCGACAAGAATGTGCTGCTGGTTCAGATCCCCTACAAGTCGATGCTGCTCAACGTCAGGAGCGGTCAGCGGATCGTCGACTCCTGCCAGCATGACAGTCAGATCGCGACCGAAAAAGCAGATAAGGCTGCCGCGGCGAAATAAGCAGCCCGCCCGCGATCACCGCGGGCGAACAAGGCATCACCCACCAATACCTCCTCACGAAAGCAGGCAAGACATGGCACACAACGCATTCAAAACCCTCAAGGACTTCAAGCCGGGTGGCGGCCGCAGTGGCCAGTTCTATTCATTGCCTGCGCTCGCAAAGACCTTCCCGAATGTCAAGCGGCTGCCGGTCTCGATTCGCATCGTGCTCGAAGCGGTGCTGCGCAATCTCGATGGCAAAAAGGTCACCGAGCAGCATGTCGAGCAACTCGCCAACTGGAAGCCGGGCGCCAATCGCGTCGATGAGATCCCTTTCATCGTTGCTCGGGTCGTGCTTCAGGATTTCACCGGCGTGCCGCTGCTCGCCGACCTGGCGGCCATGCGTGGCGTGGCAAGCCAGATGGGCAAAGACCCCAAAAGAATCGAGCCGCTGGTGCCGGTCGATCTGGTGGTTGACCACTCGGTGATGATCGACCACTTCGGCACGCCCGATGCGCTTGACCTGAATATGAAGCTCGAGTTTTCTCGCAACAAGGAGCGCTATCAGTTCATGAAGTGGGGCATGCAGGCCTTCGATACCTTCAAGGTCGTCCCGCCCGGCATCGGCATCGTCCATCAGGTCAATCTCGAGTATCTCGCCCGCGGCGTACACAAACGGCGCGATGACAAAAAAGATATTTACTTCCCGGACACCCTTGTTGGTACCGACAGCCACACCACCATGATCAACGGGATCGGCGTGGTCGGCTGGGGCGTGGGCGGCATCGAGGCCGAAGCCGGCATGCTCGGCCAGCCGGTCTACTTCCTGACGCCGGATGTGGTTGGCGTGCATCTGAAGGGCAAGTTGCGCGAAGGGGTTACCGCCACTGACCTGGTGCTGCGGGTCACCGAGATGCTGCGTGCTGAAAAAGTCGTCGGCAAATTCGTTGAATTTTTCGGCGAAGGCACGGCCAATCTGGCGCTGCCCGATCGCGCAACCATTGCCAACATGGCGCCGGAATACGGCGCGACCATGGGCTTTTTCCCGGTCGACCGCAAGACCATCGACTACTTCGAAGGCTCGGGCCGAACCAAAGCCGAAATCGACGCATTCGAAGCCTATTTCAAGGCTCAAGGCCTTTTCGGCATCCCGAAAGACGGCAGCATTGATTACTCGAAGGTGGTTGAACTCGATCTCGCCACCATCGCACCATCGCTGGCCGGCCCCAAGCGGCCGCAGGACCGGATCGAAATTGGCAATGTCAAATCGACCTTCGCCGATCTGTTCTCCAAATCGACCGCCGCGGACGGCTTCAACAAGCCGGCCGCCGACCTCGATACCGACTATGTCACCACCGCAGGCACCAGCGTCAGCAACGGCGACGTGCTGATCGCTGCCATCACCTCCTGCACCAACACCTCGAACCCCGGCGTGCTGCTGGCAGCAGGCCTGTTGGCCAAAAAAGCAGTGGCCCGTGGGCTGACGGTTTCACCGCACATCAAGACCTCGCTGGCACCCGGCTCGCGGGTGGTGACCGAATATCTCGAAAAGGCTGGCCTGCTGTCGCCGCTTTCAAAACTCGGCTTTTCGGTGGCGGCCTATGGCTGCACGACCTGCATCGGCAACGCGGGCGATCTCACCCCCGATATGAACGAAGCGATCACGTCCAACGACATGGTCTGTGCCGCGGTGCTGTCGGGCAACCGCAACTTCGAAGCGCGTATCCATCCGAATCTGCGGGCCAATTTCCTCGCCTCGCCGCCGCTGGTGGTCGCCTATGCCATCGCCGGCAGCATGAAGATCGACCTGATGACCGAGCCGCTTGGCAAGGACAAGAAAGGCCGTGATGTCTATCTCGGCGATGTGTGGCCGACCTCCGACGAGGTGCACAAGCTGATGAAGTATGCGATGAACGCCAAGACCTTTCGCAGGCTCTACAGCGATATGACCAAGGATCATCCGCTGTGGAATGCGGTGCCGGCAGCGACCGGCCAGGTCTATGACTGGCCGAAATCAACCTATATTGCCAACCCGCCCTTCTTCGATAACTTCTCGATGAAACCGTCGGAATCCGGCTCGATCGAGGGCGCCCGGGCACTGGGCCTTTTCGGTGATTCGATCACGACCGATCACATCTCCCCCGCCGGTTCGATCAAGGACACCTCGCCGGCAGGCCAGTATCTGCTGGCTAATGGCGTGCTCAAGGCCGACTTCAATTCCTATGGCGCACGTCGCGGCAATCACGAAGTGATGATGCGCGGCACCTTCGCCAACGTTCGCATCAAGAACCTGATGCTGCCGGCCAAGGCCGACGGTTCGCGCGAAGAAGGCGGTCTGACGATCCACCAGCCGACCGGCGAGCAAATGTATATCTACGATGCCGCGATGAAGTACATCCGAGAAGCTGTGCCCACGGTGGTCTTTGGCGGCGAAGAGTACGGCACGGGTTCGTCGCGCGACTGGGCAGCAAAGGGCACCCAGCTGCTCGGCGTTCGCGCGGTGGTTGCGCGCAGCTTCGAGCGGATCCATCGTTCGAACCTGGTGGGTATGGGCGTGTTGCCGCTGCAGTTCAAAGGCAAAGACTCATGGGCATCGCTGGGCATCAAAGGCGATGAGTCCTTCGACATTGCCTTCCCGGCAGAGATGAAGCCGCAACAGGACATCACTATGACGATCACCGCGCGCGACGGAAGTACCCGCAAAGTCGTGCTGCTGTCGCGGATCGACACGCCGATCGAGGTCGATTACTTCCGCCACGGCGGCATTCTGCCGTTCGTGCTGCGCGAGCTGATGGCCGCTGCCTGACGCCGGGCTGCCGGTTGGGACTGTGCAAACCACAGCACCAACCGGTAACCGCTGCCAAGCCGACGACCCGGTGCACGACAAGACGGGCGACAGTCGCCCGTCTGGCAGCGACAGGCGGATCTTTCGGTCGGACCGGGCCCTGAGAGGCTGCGCTACACTCGACTGAACATTGGGATGCCACGACACGTGCGATCCGATTCGGTCACTCTTTCTTCGCAAATACCCGCTCCGGTCCGGATCGCGGGGCTCATCGCGCTGACCTGCGCGATGTGTTTTGCTGCGAGTATCGGATCGAACGGCGAGCCGTCCCGATTCCTGTGCTGGCCGGCGGTTGGCATTGCACTGGCCTGCGCATGGCGCGCAGGCCTTGTCTGGTCGCTGCCGGCAGTCGCCGGAGCCTTCTTTTTCGGGATCCTTCGATTCGATCAGTCGAGCCTTGCGCTGAGTGGCGCAATCGCCACGCTGGCCGGCGCCTGGCCTTCGGCTGTCGCACTGAGGCGCTTGAGCCTGTGGAAACCCAGCGAAGACAGCCACACCGACACCATCCGGTTTTTCCTCGTGACCTTCCTGATCTGCGCGCCACTCTTCTCATTGACCGCGGTGGCTGTCGCCTCGATGACAGGCAGCCTCGCAAGCCCACCATCCTTCTCACTGAATGCGGGCTTGTGGCTCTCCAGCGCCCTTGGCACCCTGTTGCTGGCCCCGGCTTTGCTTTCACTCATCTACGCGCCCGCTGAACGCAATGATCAGCGGCCGAGCTTCGATCTTGCCGGCATGGCGCTGGGACTTGGTGTGGCCGCTGTCAGCGTGCTCCTTGCACGCGCAGGACAGACCCGCTACGCCATGCTGGCGCTGTATCTCTATTTTCCGATCTCGATGTGGGTCGCCATGCGAACCAGCGAGCGAGCCAATGCGCTCACCCTGCTGGTATCGGGTTGCGCCATCCTGGCGTCCAGCCTGGTCGGCACGCCCGGGGGAGCTGCAGACCCGTCGCGGTCCGTTGAGATCGGTGCTCTGCTGATCGCAGCGATCGTGCTGAGCCATCTCGTTCAGGCGCTGGCATCGGATCGACTGACCGCACTCCAGCGGGTTTCGCGGTTGGCTCACGAAGACACCACCACCGCCCTGCTCAACGACCGAGGCCTGCTGTCGGTCTTCGGCGATCTGCTGGTCTCACCAGAGCGTCCGAATCTCGGGTTGATCGGTCTGACCTTGAGCAACTTCGAATCAATGACCGATCTGTGCGGCACGATTCCGGCGATACAACTCGAACAGTCTGCTGCAACGCTGTTGCTGCGTCAGCCTGGCGTGCGTTGCGCAGCCCGTTTGTCGGCAGGCCGCTATGCCCTGGTGATCGACGCCGAAACCGTCGCGCAGGTCAGATCGGTGGCCCGTGATCTCTATGCCAGCCTCAATGCCCAGCTTTTTGCGACCGCCAACGGCAATTTGCGGCTGCAGGTCTGCGTCGGTGGCCTGCAGATCGACCGGCATTCGCTCATCGACAGTGAAGACTGCCTCGCGGCATTGACTGACGCGCTGACGATTGCGGCCAGCGTGCGCGAGCCGCAACTCTTCGTCGAGCCGCTCTCGCAACTGATGATTGATTCGCGGCGCGAGCTTCAGGTCAAAATCGAGCATATCCGCGAAGCCCTGCACGAGTCGCGCCTCGAGCTCTATGCCCAGCCGGTGATCGACCCTGATGCGCCAGCGGGTATGGTGTCCTATGAAGTGCTCACGCGGCTTCGCGATCGCGATGGAAGCCTGATTCAGCCGCCTGAGTTTCTCAAGCTCGCGATCAAGGCGCAGATGTCGGTGACCTTCGATCGGGCGGTTGTGCAGCGCGCCTTCACCTGGCTTGCCAGCGATCCTCGCCATCTGGCACGCACGCACAAATGCTCGATCAACCTTTCGGGGGCGACCATGAGCGACGGCGCATTTGCAGAGTTCATCCGCGAGCAACGGCTGCTCCACAATATTCCGGCTGAGCGGGTGGTCTTTGAAATCACCGAGAGCGAGGCGATCCGCAATCCTGCCGCCGCATCGCGCCTGGTCGATGATCTGAAGTCCCAGGGCTTTTGCATCGCGCTCGATGATTTCGGCACCGGACTGGCGACCTTCGAATACCTCAAGCGCTTTCCGCTCGACTACGTCAAGATCGACGGATCATTCATCCGCAACCTGACCAGCAATACGATCGATGAAGAGATCGTGATGTCGACGGTCAGGGTCGCAAGACGCCTGAATCTGCGCACGGTGGCAGAACATGTGCACAACGAAAGCGTGCACACGCGGCTTCGTGAAATGGGTGTGGTCTATCTGCAGGGCGATCTCTTCGGGGCAGCACGCCCGATCGATTCGATCTTCGATCAGCTCACAGAATTGCCAACCGAGATTGAAGATCAGGTGACGGACGCCCTGACCTCGCGCTCGATCTGAGTCTGCGGCGCGGCCAGACCGGCCTCGTAACGCTCAAGGTCGGCCTGAACGTCGACATCCCACATCCTGCGCAGTAATGCAACGCTTGCACCGGACGATTCAAGCCGCTCAAGGCTGCGAGTCATGACCTGATCGCTGCCCCAAGGCATCGCCTCGAAGAGCACCGGCAGGGCTCGCGACAAACCGACCAGCACGTAGCCGCCGTCTTCAGCCGGAGCGAACACCGCATCGGTCGTCTTCAGCGTATCGAATGCCGCACGGATATCGCCGGTATCAAACACCGGGCAATCGGCACCAATCAGCACCACGCTGTCGCCGTCGTGCAAGCCGCACTCGATCGCCTGCGCCATGCGCTCGCCGAGATCGTGTCCCTGCTGCGGCGCGATGATCCAGCCGCGACTGGCCAGACGCCTGAGCAAGGCCGCATCGCTCGCGGGCAGCACGCCCGGCGCGGCATCAAAGCGCCATTCACGCCGCTCAACCGGGCTCCTGATCGCAAGGCGCAGGGTCGATGCCAGCAGCCTGCGATAGACCCGCAGCGCGCGATCAGGGCCGATCGTAGCCGCAAGCCGGGTCTTCACACGGCCAGACTGCGGCAGCCTGGCAAAGACGATCAGACGGCGCGGCTTCACGATTGGCGGTAATAGAGGCGATGCAAACGCTCGGGCGAGGCGCCTGCGGCATAGGCCGCTCGCCACAGCCACATCTCGATGACCGTTCGCGCAACACCGCGCTGCTCCCAGCGACGGGCCGAGACCAGCACCCGATCACGCAGACAGGCGGGGGGCGCGATACGGCAAAGCCGCTTGCTCAGATCGATGTCTTCCATCAATGGAATCGGCGCGAAGCCTTCGATCGTGTCGTAGAGCGCACGGGTCATGAATATCGCCTGATCGCCGGTGGCAATGCCGGTCAGGCGCGACCGCCAGTTCATCATGGCGGCGACCGTTCGCAGCGATCGACGTGGTGAATCCAGCCCCACGTCGAAGCGGCCCCATCCGGCACCGGCAGCGATGGCGGCCCGGATGCTGTGCGCCGCAGTGTCGGGCAGCCGGCAATCGGCATGAACGAAGAGCAGCACGTCACCGCAGGCCTGCGCGGCACCGGCATTCATCTGCAGCGCCCGACCTCGCGCAGCACTGATCACGATCGCGCCGGCCTCACCTGCCAACGCGGCGGTGCGGTCGGTACTGCCGCCATCGACGACAAGGCATTGCGCCGACTGTCCGCGGGCATTGAGCACGGCGGCCGTGATCGAGGCGGCCTCGTTGAGGACGGGCATCACGACCGAGATCGAAGCCTCAGCGGCGCTCATTCAGACGCCAGTCGTAATCGAGGTAACTAATCGGCAGGCGCTGTTCGCCAAGTCTGTTGCGCTCGGCAGGCGGGATGGCCAGCAGATCGGCATAGCGGCCCAAGAACTGCTCGCGCGAGCCGATGCCAAGCCAGCCGCGCTCGAAATCAGCGCGATACCAGTCGAAGATTTTCGACACCTCGAGGCGCCCCTTGACCGGGTCATAACGATTGCGACTGGCATCGCGCAAAAAGCGCCGGGCGCTGTCCTCGAGTTGCGTCTGCAGACGTGCGCCGGTGATGGCTTCCGGGCGAAGCGCCGGACAGCCGATCGAGGCGCAATTGACCACGAAATGAATACGCGGCTCATCGAAAACGCCCGGCGCGCGGATCATGCCGTGCTCGATGTCATCGAGCGTGCGCAGTTCACCGAAGAGCCTCACGATGCGCTGCTTCCAGGGCGAGCGGATCAGCGAACCGAGGTCGCGGATCGACTTCAGATCGGGCCAGGCACCCAGCACCAGCTCAAGCGTCGCGGCGTTGTAGAGATTGATCAGAAACGCCAGGCGCTGGTCGCGGCTCATCGCCTCGTAGTCGGGGCGGGTCACGCCGGCATACAGGTCGAGCACCTTGCCAAGCTCTGCACGATCGGCGGCCAGCCCGCTGTAGGACACCGAACTGGCCACACCGGCAGCATCCCAGGCGACATGCCGGCGCAGCAGCGCATCGAAGGCGCTGTGTGACTCGTCGATGGCGGCACGGGCGCTGCCAGTCACCCCAAGCGCAAGGCCGATCAGGACGATGCAGACGAGGCGGCGGATGATCGCCCGGCCCCACCCCGGGCTTGGCCTCGACAGCGCAGCGATGCCTGCTGAGCGCATCTCAGCCCCGCTGCCAGCGATGAAAGCGCTCGACCCACCCCAGCAGGCGCTGCGGCGCATGCGCGCGCTTCCACTGACCGGCCGCGTACTTGTTGGCCTCGGCAAAGGTCGGATAGATATGGATCGTTCCGAGAAGCTTGTTCAGACCAAGGCCTCGCTTCATCGCGGTCACGAATTCGACGATCAGTTCGCCGGCATGCTCGCCGACAATCGTCGCCCCCAGAATCCGGTCGCTGCCCGGACGGGTCAGCACTTTCACGAAGCCGCGCGTTGCGCCGTCCACAATGGCCCGATCGAGATCGTCGAGCGCATAGCGGGTGACTTCGACCGCGATACCCTGCTCGCTGGCTTCCTGTTCGTTCAGGCCGACCCGAGCCACTTCCGGATCGAGAAAGGTGCACCAGGGCATGACCCGCTCATCGATGCGAAAACGCCAGAGGCCGCCAAAAAGCGCGTTGACTGCGGCAAACCAGGCCATGTTCGCCGCAGCATGAGTGAACTGATAGCGACCGGCGACATCGCCTGCAGCCAGGATGCTCGGATAGTTGGTCCGCAAAAACGGATCGACCTGCACCGTGCCGCGAGACGTCAGACGGACATCGAGGGCCTCGAGCCCATAGCCGCTGGTGTTGGCTACCCGGCCCAGTGCGCATAAAACCTGATCGAATTCGACCAGGTCAACCTGCCCGTCATGCTCGGCGACCAGCGCATTGACCGCATCGTCACCCCGTCCTTCACGCTCGAAACGAATCGCCCGGGTCGACAGCCTCAGGGTGATGCCCTCTTTGGCAAAGCACTGTGCCACCAGTGCAGACACCTCAGGGTCCTCCCGATTAAGCAGGCGCGAGGCCTGGTCAATCAGCGTCACCTGCGAGCCGAAGCGCGCAAAGGCCAGCGCCATTTCGCAGCCGATCGGACCGGCGCCGATCACCAGCAGTCGACGCGGCAGCGTGCGCAGCGACCAGACCGTGTCGGAGGTCAGAAAGCCGCTGTGCTCGATCCCGGGAATCGGCGGCACGACCGGGCGCGCGCCGGCCGCGATCACAATGTGCCGGCTGCTGAGGGTACGCGTGCCGTCGCCGCTGGTGATCTCCACCTCCCAGGGGCTGCGAAGCCGCGCTTCCCCCTCGATCACATCGACACCGAGGCCGCGATAGCGCTCGATCGAATCGTGCGGCTCGATCTCGTGAACCGCGCGCTGAACCCTTTGCATGATGTCGGCGAAATCGAATTCGACATGCATCGCACGGATGCCAAGCGCCTTGGAGTCGCGGGCCTGGGCGAGTAGCTTCGCAGTTCGCAGTAAGGCCTTGGAGGGCACGCAGCCGGTGTTCAGACAATCGCCGCCCATCTTGTGACGCTCGATGAGCGAGACACTCGCCTTGAGGGACGCCGCGATGTAAGCCGTGACAAGCCCGGCACTGCCGGCACCGATCACGATCAGGTTGCGATCAAAGCGCTTCGGTCGGCGCCAACGACGATTTGCACGGCGAGCCGCCAGCAGATCGACGGTCTTTCGCGCAAACAGGGGAAACAGGCCCAGGACCGCAAACGAAGCGATCAGGGTCGGCGACAAAATGCCGCGCAGCGAATTCAGACGGGCCAGTTCAGTCCCGGCATTCACGTACACCAGCGTCCCGGCGAGCATGCCGAGCTGGCTGGCGATGTAAAAGGTCACGGTCCGCATCGGGGTCAGTCCCATCAGCAGATTGACCAGAAAAAACGGAAAAATCGGGATCAGCCGCAGCGAAAACAGATAGAAACCGCCATCTCGCCGAACGCCGGCATCGATCGCCTCGATTCGCCCTGGAAAACGGGCCTGGACCATGTCGCGCAGCAAATAACGCGAGCTGAGAAACCCCAAGGTTGCGCCGACCGACGAGGCAAATGACGTCAGAACGGTTCCCCACAACAGACCGAACAGCGCGCCCCCAAGCAGGGTCAGAATCACTGCCGCACCCGGCAGCGACAAGGCCGCCGCAATGACGTAGACAAGCGAGAAGGCCGCCGCACTGAAAACAGGGCGTTCACGCACCAGTGCGAGAAATTCGCCCTGACGCGACTTGACCTCGGCAAGCGTCGTGAAACGCCCCAGATCAAATCCGACAAACACCGCGATTGCGATCGCAATGAAGACGATCAGCAGGAGTTGACGACGGGTCATCGGCGAAACACCGAAGCGCTGAGCGGCGTGGGCACGTCAGACCATGCGAAAGCTGCCGCGCGCGGCAGCATCAAGCCGGTAAGCCGGGCCACTTGCGAGCCGATCGCGATAGGAGACCGCGCCTGGTGAGCCGGCTGGCCACTGACGGTCGAAGCGTTCGAGAAATCGACCGGCGTCGAAGTCGAGTGCGATGGCCGAGACCTCGCAGCCGGCCAGGCCGGTGCGGTAGAGCACCCTCGCGCCGGCGGGGGGCGGCAGGCCATCGAGCGCGATGCGGGTCACCACACCGTGGGTGCTGCCTGTGAAGTTGGCCATGCCGGCCGCTCCGTTGTTGATCACCGCCAGCATGCGGCCATCTGTCGTCGACGCAAAGCTATCGCCGACCGGCAGGCAGGTATGGCTGCAGGCCATCAGATCGATCTGCGCGACATCAAAGGCAGCAGGCAGGCCCTGTGCCCGACTCGATGGCAATGCATCATGGGCAAGGCGCCATCCGCTGAGCGACTGATCGTCGCCATGCAGGCATCCGACCCGCAAAGCCCCGACCTGAGCGCGCCTGAGCATCGGCAGTGCGCCGAGTGCTGCGCCGGCTCGCAGGCCTCGCGCTGTCTCACGAAGCCGGCCGATCATGGCATTGGAGCGATCGACATCGGCCTGGTCGACCGAATCCGGATAGGCGCAGCCGCATCCGGCATCGGCGCCGTCGGCCGAAGGCTCGCGGGCGAGTTCGGTTTCGACATTGCCACGCATTGCATGCCATCGGCCGACACCGGCTTCAATCGCGCTGAATTCATCAGGGTCGACGTCGAACCAATGAAAGTCGCCATTGACCACCACCTCAACGCGGCCTTGCGACTCACGATCGATCAGGGACTGCAGGCAGGCCAGCGCCTCGGTATTGCCATACAGACCACCCACCACCCACAGCACATCGCAGTTCAGGGTCGGCGCCTCGCGAATCGCCCTGGCGTCATAGCGGTAATCGAGTGGACAGCAGCGCCCGGGGCCATCGGACTTGCTGACATCATTTGTCCCGGCTAACGCGGTGCTGCTCACGCCGCCAGGGCTCCACCGCAAGAGCTGCCCTGCCCCGCCGTGCATCCGTAGCAATGATCGCGCACGACGATCGGCAGACCTTTCAGAGGGGCCACGGCCAGATCGCGGACGTGGGTGCGCGGCTTGCCCGGAGCGCGCAGCGGCAGTCCTAGCATCTGATTGAAATCGCAATCGAAGAGCCAGCCCTGCCAGTCGACGCTGACAAGGTCGCGGCACATCACGGCATCGAGGTTCTCGTTGCGATGAGCGCCCTTGAGCAAGGCCATATAGCCATTGAAACTGCCCTTGGAAATCAGCATCGATCCGAAGCGCTGGATCGGCATGTTGGCAAGTGTCAGCAGCCGATCAAAACGGATGCCAAATTGATCGCCCAGCATCCGACGGTAGTCGTTTTCAAGCGCCTCTTGCGGCGGCGGCAAGACCGGTCCGAGCGGGTTATAGACCAGGTTGAGAACGAGGCCGGAGTCGCCCGCGCCATAGCCCAGGGCATTGAGCTGCTGCAGTGCGCGGATGCTCTGTGCGTAGGCCCCTTTGCCGCGCTGGGCATCGACATTGTCTTCAAGATAGCAGGGCAGGGATGCCGTGACCTCAACCCCCTGCTGCGCCAGAAAATCAGCCAGATCGGCCTGCCCGGGTTCAAACAGGATGGTGAGATTGCAGCGGTCGATCACCCGGACACCCGCCTCGCGCGCTGCGCGCACCAGACGGCGGAAATGCACATTGAGCTCGGGGGCGCCGCCGGTCAGATCGAGCGTTGAGGCGCCGGTGGCGATCAGTGCATTGATGACCGCGTCGACCGTCTCGGCATCCATCGATTCGGTGCGATGAGGCCCGGCGTTGACATGGCAGTGCTGGCAGGTCTGATTGCAGACATAGCCCAGATTGACCTGCAGGGTGTGAACCCCTCGTCGCACGATCGCAGGGAATTCGCTCGTCTTGAGCAGTGGGAGAACCGCATGCATCGGGACATCTCGAGAGTCAAAGCGATCGGCGATGGTAACTCGACCAAGTGACTCGCGCATGTGCGTCGAGCATGTGACTGGCACCTGCAGCGCCGACCTCCTCACCGGGCTGCAGTACTCGATTCAGGTTACGGCAGGTGAACACCGATCAAGGCGGATCAAAGCGGATCAAAGCGGGCAATGAAGTCTCGATCGATCCGATCTTTCCAGCGCCATGCTGCGCGACCGGCCCATGCCAGCGGCCCCCAGTCGGCAATCGCCGTCCCGTCGCAACGGTTGAGCAGCGCCAGCGCGTGGCGCTGCGGGGTGTAACGCGCCAGCGGATCGGTGCGCGCAGCCGCCGGTCCGCGTGCCAGGCACTGTG
>CAIVAS010000064.1 GCA_903903975.1 uncultured Burkholderiales bacterium | reverse complement strand
GGCATTAGCTCGGCATCAGGGTAGGCATTAGCTCGGCATCAGGTTTGCAATTGATGCCGGACACAACGCGGTCGCCATGGCGGCTTGGCGGTAACGGTGGTCAAATGCCTGCTGTTATGACGAGTTCTCGAAAAGAGGCGTGTGCTGATGGAAATTCTGCTCGGTTTGGTGTCATTGGTGCTGGTCATGATCCCGCTTTGGCGGATCATGCAGCGCACCGGTCGTGACCCCTGGCTGAGCGTGCTCTTCATCAGCCCGCCGATTGGCACCTTCGCATTCTTCGTGATCCTGGCCTTCGGCCGCTGGCCGGCGGCCGCCTCGCACCTGCCCTCCGACACCTCGGCGGCTTGAACCAGCATGCTGCGCGATCTGATCCTTGCCTTCGACCGGTTCGTTGAATCCCCTTCGCCGGTCGATCTGCTGGCGCTTGCCGCGCTGGCGATTCCGATCCTGATGGCCGCCCGTGTCTTGCGGCGCGCGGGGTTTTCGCGCTGGTGGGCGCTGCTGGTGCTGGTGCCGGTGGTGAATCTGATCGGACTGTGGCTGTTCGCCTATGTCCGCTGGCCAGCGGTCGACAGCGACCGCTGAAGCGGCTTTCAGGCGGCCGGCGTGTCGCCCGGCAGGAGCTTTTGCAGCTCGCCGCTGTCGAACATTGCCTGGACGATGTCGGCGCCACCGATGAATTCGCCGCCCACGTAAAGCTGCGGGATCGTCGGCCAGTTTGAGAAGGTCTTGATCGCCTGGCGGACCTCGTCATCCTCGAGGACGTTTACGGTGACCATGCTCGTGACGCCGCAAGCTTTGAGCATCTGCACCGCACGGCCCGAAAAGCCGCACTGCGGAAACTGCGCGGTGCCCTTCATGAAGAGCACGACGGGATGGTCTTCGACCGTCTTTTTGATGAATTCGCTGGCGTCCATGACATTGAGTCCTTGAAAGAGGGCGCTGTGCGCCGCTGGCAAGAGGCTGAGTCTAGGCAGCGATGCGGTCGGCGTCAAACGTCGGGGTATCACCCGGGCGCCAGTCAGACCGGTGCCGACCGGTAGCGGTACTGCTGATCGGGTCGGATCAGGCGTGAACGGGCCGTCGACCGAGGCTGATCCGATCGAGTCCCTGCAGGTCGGGCAGCGTGGCGACCTCCGACAGGCCGGCCTGCAGGAGCCGATCTCGCACCGCCGAGCCCTGCTCGCAGCCATGCTCGAGCAGCAGCCAGCCGCCGGGCAGCAGGTGGGCGCAGACTGTCGCCACGATCTGCTCGATCGCCTCCAGGCCCTGCGGGCCGCAGGCCAGGGCGCCCGCAGGCTCATGTCGCAGCGCCGGATCGTCCAGATGCGGGTCGCTGTCGGCCAGATAGGGCGGATTGGAGACCACCATGTCGAAGCGCGGCGTCTGAGCGGGCAGGGCGGCCCACCAGTCGCCCTGATGCCAGTCGATCGGGGGTGCCGACAGTCGGGCGGCATTGACCTGCGCGCAGGCGAGGGCGCTCGCCGAGGCGTCGGTCGCGCTCAGCTGAAGGTCGGGTCGGGCCAGGGCGAGCGTGATCGCGATGACACCGCTGCCGGTGCCGAGGTCGAGCACGCGCAGGGCCGCCGCCGCCCGCGCCGGCAGACGGCTGAGCGCCGCCTCGACCAGCCCTTCGGTTTCGGGGCGGGGCACCAGCACATGTCGATCGACCGCAAAGCGTCGACCGAAAAATTCGCGGTATCCGGTCAGGTAGGCCAGCGGCTCGCCGGCGCGACGCCGGGCCGCCAGGGCATCGAATCGCTCGGCGACCCGTGCGTCGGCCGGCTCATCGCCATGGGCCACCAGCCACTCCCTGGGGCGTGCACTGACATGCTCGAGCAGCGCGCGGGCATCGAGCCGGGGCAGCCCGGCTGCGGCCTGCAGCGCGTCCCATGACCGGGCGGGCTGGCCGCTCATTGCGGCGAGGTCGCTTCCTCGGCCAGCGCCGCGAGCTTTTCGGCCTGATGCTCGGTCATCAGCGGGCCAAGAAGGTCGTCGAGATCGCCGTCCATCACCGCCTGCAGCTTGTAGAGCGTGAGGTTGATGCGATGGTCTGTGACCCGACCCTGCGGAAAGTTGTAGGTGCGGATGCGCTCCGAACGGTCGCCCGAGCCGATCAGCGACTTGCGCGTGGCGGCTTCCCTGGCTTGTGCAGCCCGCACCTGCAGGTCGCGGATGCGCGTGGCAAGCACCTTCATCGCCTTGTCCTTGTTGCGGTGCTGGGAGCGGTCGTCCTGGCATTCGGCCACGATGCCGGTCGGCAGGTGGGTGATGCGTACTGCCGACTCGGTCTTGTTGACATGCTGACCGCCTGCGCCCGAAGCCCGGTACACATCGATGCGCAGCTCATCCGGCGAGATCACCACGTCCGAGACATCGTCGGCTTCAGGCATGACCGCCACCGTGCAGGCCGAGGTGTGGATGCGGCCCTGCGCTTCAGTCGCGGGCACCCTTTGCACGCGATGGCCGCCCGACTCGAACTTCATGCGCGCGAACACCGAGCTGCCGGCGATCCGCACGATCACTTCCTTGTAGCCGCCAAGCTCGGAGACGCTCTCCGACAGCAACTCGGTCTGCCAGCGTTGCCGTTCGGCATAGCGCAGATACATGCGCAGCAGGTCGCCGGCAAAGAGCGCACTCTCGTCGCCGCCGGTGCCGGCGCGGATTTCGAGGATGACGTCGCGCCCGTCGTCCGGGTCACGCGGCACCAGGAGCCGCTCGAGCATGGCGCCTTCTTCGGCGAGCCGCTGATTGGCTGCGGCGACTTCATCATCGGCGAACTCGCGCATCTCCGGATCGGCGCGCAGCTGCTCGGCGGTATCGAGGTCGCGGCGAGCCTGTCGCCAGGCAACGAAATGCTCGACGACCTCGGCCAGCTCGGCATGTTCGCGATTAAGCCGACGGTACTCGGTGATATCGCGGGTGGCCTCTTCGGTCGAGAGCAGCGCCGAGACCTCGGCCAGCCGCTCTTCGAGCCGCGATAGCTTGTCGAGCATGGAGGGATTCATGGCCATGTCAGACATCGCCCGGCGGGCTGGAATGCGCCGGCGCGAACCCTCAGGACGATTTGTCTTCGGGCAGCAGGCGGTCGATGAGCGCGCCGATCTGCTGCTGCGCCGGACCCGGCTGCTGCAGCAGGGTGGTGGGGCCGTGAAGGAACTTGCCGGTCAGGCTGCTGGCCAGGGCCTCGAGCACCGCCTGCGGATCGTCGCCGCGCGCCAGCATGCGGCGTGCGCGCTCGAGTTCGCCCTGCTTGAGCGACTCGCCCCGGGCATGCAGCGCCCTGATCGCCGGCACCGCCTGACGGGCCGACAGCCAGTGCATGAAGGCGTCGACGCGGGTCTCGATGATGGTCTCGGCCTGGGCGACCGCCGACTGGCGATTTTCCATGCCGGTCTGGACCAGCTTGCCGAGATCGTCGACGGTATAAAGAAAGACGTCGTCAAGGCGCGCGACTTCGGGTTCGATATCGCGCGGCACGGCCAGGTCGATCATGAACATCGGCCGGCGCCTGCGCTGACGAAGCGCCCGCTCGACCATGCCCAGACCGATGATCGGCAGCGAGCTGGCGGTGCAGGAGACGATGATGTCGTGGTCGCCAAGCGTCTCGGGCAGATCGGACAGCTTGATCGACTGGGCGCCAAAGCGCTGCGCAAGCTTCTGGGCGCGCTCGGCGGTGCGATTGGCGACCGCGATGCGCTTGGGCTGTTGCGCCACGAAATGGGTGGCGGCCAGCTCGATCATCTCGCCGGCGCCCACGAACAGGATCGAGGTGTCGCGCAGATCTTCGAAGAGCCGCTGCGCCAGTCGCACGCCGGCCGCCGCCATCGACACCGAATGCGCGCCGATCTCGGTCTGGCTGCGTACTTCCTTGGCGACCGCGAAGGTGCGCTGGAAAAGCTGATGCAGATGGGTGCCGAGCGCATCGGCTTCCTGGGCGACGCGTGCAGCGTCTTTCATCTGGCCGAGGATCTGCGGCTCGCCAAGCACCATCGAGTCGAGGCCCGACGCCACCCGGAAGGCATGCCGGACGGCTTCGTTGTTGGGCAGGGCGTAGAGATGCTCGTCGAGGCCGGGCGCCGACCCCAGCCCGTTGAAGTCGGCCATCCAGCGAGTGATCGCCTGGCGCGCCTGCGCCGGTTCGGGCGTGGCGCAGTAGATCTCGGTGCGGTTGCAGGTCGACAGAATCGCGGTTTCGGGCAGGACGCTGCGCAGCTCGCCCCTCAGGTTGGCGACGGCATCACGCAGGGCCTCGCCCGGGAACGCCACCTTCTCACGCAGCGCCAGGGGCGCGGTGGTGTGGTTCAAGCCAAGGGTGAGGAGTTGCATGGGGCAGCCCGTTAAATCGCCTGGAAGTCAGTCAACCGTGACAGTCAGCCAGAACAGTCAACTCAAGTTTACAGTCAGTTTACCCGTTGTGGCCTCGAAGGTCAGCCAGGATTAACGGGCGCCGGTTTCAGGATCGGTCGGATTCGCCGCCGGCGGCCAGGAACAGCCGGTAGGCGGGATGCCGGCTTTCATCCCACCAGCGATAGCCCAGGCCCGACAGAAAGGCGTCGAAAGCGGTCTTGTCGGCGCCCGGCACCTGCAATCCGACCAGGATCCGCCCGTAGTCGGCACCATGGTTGCGGTAATGAAAGAGCGAGATATTCCAGTTCGGGCTCATGCTGGTCAGAAAGCGCATCAGCGCGCCCGGGCGCTCCGGAAACTCGAATCGATAGAGCAGTTCATCGCGGGCCAGCGGCGAATGCCCGCCTACCAGATGGCGGACATGCGACTTGGCGAGCTCGTCATCCGACAGGTCGAGTGCTGCGAACCCGTTGGACTCGAAGCTGCGGGCGGTCTCGCGGGCCTGCTCCCGATTGGCGACCTGCAGGCCGACAAACACATGAGCCACACGGGCATCAGCGATCCGGTAGTTGAACTCGGTCACATTGCGCGGGCCGATCAGCTCGCAAAACCGCCGGAAGCTGCCGCGTTCTTCCGGGATGGTGACCGCGAAGACCGCTTCGCGTTGCTCGCCGATTTCGGCGCGCTCGGACACAAAGCGCAGCCGGTCGAAGTTCATGTTGGCACCGCAGGTGAGCGCGATCAGGGTCAGGCCGGTGGGCGATTTGCCGCCGTGGGCCCGCGCCTCGCGCTCCAGCCAGGCCTTGGCACCGGCCACCGCCAGCGCACCGGCCGGCTCGAGGATAGAGCGGGTGTCCTGAAAGACGTCCTTGATGGCGGCGCAGATTTCATCGGTATCGACCAGGATGACATCGTCCAGGCAAGCTTGACACAGCCGGAATGTCTCGACGCCGACCTGCTTGACCGCGGTGCCGTCGGAAAACAGCCCGACTTCGGCCAGTTCGATGCGCCGGCCGGCCTTCAGCGATTGGGCCATCGCATCAGAGTCGACGGTCTGTACGCCGATCAGCCTGATCTCGGGTCGAAGCTGCTTCACATAGGCCGACACGCCTGCCGCCAGGCCGCCCCCGCCGATGGGAATGAAGATCGCATCGATCGGGCCGGGGTGCTGGCGCAGCACTTCCATGCCGATCGTGCCCTGGCCGGCGATCACATCGGGGTCATCGAAGGGATGCACGAAGGTGAGCTGATCACGGGCCTGAAGCTCGAGCGCATGGCCATAGGCGTCGGAGTAGGAGTCGCCATGGAGCACCACCTGCGCGCCGCGCGCAAGCACCGCATCGATCTTGACCTGCGGCGTGGTCACCGGCATCACGATGACCGCGCGGCAGCCGAGCCGGTTGGCGGCCAGTGCCACGCCCTGGGCATGGTTGCCGGCCGAGGCGGCGATCACGCCGGCGGCAAGTTGCTGCGCCGACAGATGCGCCATCTTGTTGTAGGCACCGCGCAGCTTGAAGGAGAAGACCGATTGCAGGTCTTCGCGCTTGAGCATCACGGTGTTGCCAAGTCGGGTGGACAGCGTCTCGGCGCGCTCGAGCGGCGATTCGAAAGCGACGTCGTAGACGCGCGCGGTCAGGATTCGTTTGAGATAGTCGGCTGGCATAAGGCGTCTGATTCTACCCGCCGACATAAACTGATCGGATGCAAGCCTTCCTCGACCCTCTCCTGGCCTGGTATGCCGTTCCCGAAAACGGCCTGCTGAGCGTGTCGCTGATCGCCTTTATTTCCGCGACCCTCTTGCCGATGGGATCGGAGCCGGCGGTCTTCGGTTTCATCAAACTCAATCCCGACCAGTTCTGGCTCACGGTTTCGGTCGCGACGCTGGCCAATACCCTTGGCGGACTCACCAGCTTCTGGCTGGGGCTGGGCGCCAAAAAAGTGCTGGCCGAAAAGCGCGGCCACCGCTATCTCGACTGGCTCGAGCGTTTCGGCCCGAAGATGCTGCTGCTGGCCTGGTTGCCGGTGATCGGCGATCCGCTGTGTGCGGTGGCCGGTTGGCTCAAGCTGCCGTTCTGGCCGAGTGCCGCCTACATGGCGATCGGCAAGTTCATCCGTTACGTGACCATCACCGGCGCGCTGCTCTGGATCCCCGACGCCTGGTGGATGAAGTTTGCCGCCCCGTTCATGGGTGGCTGAATCCGGGCCTCAGTCGGGGTCATGAGTCCAAGCGTGGGTTGACCGACTGAGTCCAGGTGCGCATGCCCCCGCTGCCAGGCGGGGATCCGGTCGGCGGTCTACAATTCGACCGATGAATGCGCCCATCCCGCTGGCCGTTGCCGGCCATGCAACCCAAGACGACGCGCGTCTGCGCGAAATTCCCTACAACTACACCTCGTTCTCCGACCGGGAGATCGTGCTGCGGGTGCTCGGCACCGAAGCCTGGGACATCGTCGAGTCGCTGCGCGCCGAACGTCGCACCGGCCGCTCGGCGCGCATGCTCTATGAAGTGCTGGGCGACATCTGGGTCGTGCAGCGCAACCCCTTCCTGCAGGACGACCTGCTCGACAATCCGCGCAGGCGCGCCGCGCTGATCGAGGCGCTCACCCATCGTCTGACCGAGATCGAGCGGCGTCGCGAGCCCGATGCCCTGCCGGGCGACAGCGCCAACCCGGGCGTGCGTGCCGAGCGCGTTGCCCGCCTGCTCGAACTCGCCCATGCCGCCATCGAGCGCTTTCGCGAAACCTTCGATCAGACCGCCGACCTGCGCGCCCGCACCCTGCGCCTGCTGTCGCGTGTGACCGCCCGCGACAACATCCGCTTCGACGGCATGTCGCGGGTCTCGCATGTGACCGATGCCACCGACTGGCGCGTCGAGTATCCCTTCGTCGTGCTGATGCCCGATTCCGAAGCGCAGATCGCGCAGATGGTGGCCGGCTGCATCGAGCTCGGTCTGACCATCATTCCGCGCGGCGGCGGCACCGGCTATACCGGTGGCGCGATTCCACTCACCCCGATGTCGGCGGTCATCAATACCGAAAAGCTGATCGGCATGGGCGCGGTGGCCCAGCAACAGCTGCCTGAGGTCGAGGGCACGGTGGCCACGATCTTTTCCGAAGCCGGCGTGGTCACCAGGCGTGTGACCGAAGCGGCCGATGCCGCAGGGCTGGTCTTTGCGGTCGACCCCACGTCACTTGAGGCTTCGTGCATCGGCGGCAACATCGCGATGAATGCCGGCGGCAAGAAGGCGGTGCTCTGGGGCACGGCGCTCGACAACCTCGCCTGGTGGCGCATGGTCGATCCGCAGGGCAACTGGCTCGAGATCACCCGCATCGGCCACAACCTCGGCAAGATCCATGACGCGGCCACGGCGCGCTTTCGTCTCGACTGGTATGCGCCCGACCGGCTCAATGCCGACGGCAGCATGCGCGGCGAGCCGATGCGCACCGAGCTGCTCGAGATCCCGGGCGCCCGCTTTCGCAAGCAGGGCCTGGGCAAGGATGTCACCGACAAATTCCTGGCCGGTCTGCCTGGCATCCAGAAGGAAGGCTGCGACGGCCTGATCACCTCGGCGCGCTGGGTGCTGCATCGCATGCCGCGCCATGTCCGCACGGTCTGTCTGGAGTTTTTCGGGCAGGCCAAGGATGCCGTGCCCTCGATCGTCGAGATCAAGAACTATCTCGATGCGCGCCCGCATGGCGCCATCCTCGCGGGTCTCGAGCATCTCGATGAGCGCTATCTGCGCGCGGTCGGCTATGCCACCAAGTCGCGTCGCGGCAGCCTGCCCAAGATGGCGCTCTTTGGCGACATCGTGGGCGATGACGAAGAAGGCGTGGCGCGCGCCACCTCCGAAGTCGTGCGCATGGCCAATGCCCGCAGCGGCGAGGGCTTCGTGGCGGTCTCGCCCGAGGCGCGCAAGACCTTCTGGCTCGACCGTGCCCGCACCGCGGCGATTGCGCGTCACACCAACGCCTTCAAGATCAATGAAGACGTCGTGATCCCGCTGCCGCGCATGGCCGAGTACACCGACGGCATCGAGCACATCAACATCGAGCTCTCGATCCGCAACAAGCTGCGCCTGGTCGACGAGTTGCAAACGATGCTGTCGGTCGACCCGGCGGCCCTGCCGCTTGGCAAGTCCGACGACGGCGGCGCCAATGCCCGCGTGCCGGTCGAGATGCTGCTCGAGCGGGTGGCGCAGGCCAGCGAGCTGCTCACGCAGGTCAGGGCCCGCTGGGAATTCCTGCTGCACGAGATCGATGCGCCGCTGGCCACAGCGGCCGCCCGCTTTGACCAGCTCGGGCTGGCGGCGGCCTTGCCGACCGCGCAGACCCGCTCGGCCGGCGATGCCGGACAGCGCCTCTTTCATCTCCTGCAGGACCGCACAATCAGGGTGTCCTGGAAGACCGAACTGCTCGCCCCGCTGTCGGCGGTGTTTTCCGGGCAGGCCTTCGGTCCGATCCTCGAGCGCTGCATCGAGCTGCACCGCAAGGTGCTGCGCGGGCGGGTGTTCGTCGCGCTGCACATGCATGCCGGCGACGGCAATGTGCACACCAATCTGCCGGTCAACTCCGACGACTACGCGATGCTGCAGGAGGCCAATCAGGCGGTCGCCCGCATCATGGCGCTGGCGCGTTCGCTCGATGGCGTCATCTCGGGCGAGCACGGCATCGGCATCACCAAGCTCGAGTTCCTGACGACCGACGAGTTGAGCGAGTTTCGCGACTACAAGCAGCGCATCGATCCCGAGGGTCGCTTCAACCGCGGCAAGCTGATGGTCGATGGCGATCTGCGCAATGCCTATACCCCGAGCTTCGGGCTGATGGGCGCCGAGTCGCTGATCATGCAGCAGTCCGACATCGGCTCGATTGCCGACTCGATCAAGGACTGCCTGCGTTGCGGCAAGTGCAAGCCGGTCTGCGCGACCCATGTGCCGCGGGCCAATCTGCTCTACAGCCCGCGCGACAAAATTCTCGCCACCTCGCTCCTGATCGAGGCCTTTCTCTACGAAGAGCAGACCCGCCGCGGTATCTCCATCCGGCACTGGGATGAATTCGGCGACGTGGCCGATCACTGCACCGTCTGCCACAAGTGCGCCACACCGTGCCCGGTCGATATCGACTTCGGCGAGGTCTCGATGGCAATGCGCAACCTGCTGCGCAAGATGGGCCAGAAGCGCTTCAACCCGGGCACCGCGGCCTCGATGTTCTTTCTGAACGCGACCAATCCGAGCACGATCAATCTGGCCCGCAAGGTCATGATCGACTGGGGCTACAAGGCGCAGCGCATCGCGCACGATGTGCTCAAGGCGCCGGCCAAGGCCCAAACCGCGCATCCGCCGGCCACCGTGGGGCGCCCCAAGCTCACCGAGCAGGTGATTCACTTCATCAATAAAAAGATGCCGGGCAACCTGCCCAAGAAGGCGGCGCGCGCGCTGCTCGATATCGAGGATGCGCGCTATGTGCCGATCATCCGCGATCCGCGCACGATGGCGGTCGATGCCGAGGCGGTGTTCTATTTTCCGGGCTGCGGCTCCGAGCGGCTGTTCTCGCAGGTCGGCCTGGCCACGCAGGCGATGCTCTGGCATGTCGGCGTACAAACCGTGCTGCCGCCGGGCTATCTGTGCTGCGGTTATCCGCAGCGCGGCTCGGGCGAGTTCGACAAGGCCGACAAGATCATCACCGACAACAGGGTGCTCTTTCACCGGGTCGCCAACACGCTCAATTACCTCGACATCAAGACGGTGGTGGTGTCGTGCGGCACCTGCTACGACCAGCTCCAGAAATACGAATTCGATCGCATCTTCCCGGGCTGCCGAATCCTCGACATCCATGAATTCCTGATGGAAAAGGGCGTGCGCCTCGACGGCGTGACCGGCACCCGCTACATGTATCACGACCCCTGCCACAGCCCGATGAAGGCGCATGCACCGCTCAAGGTGGTCAATGCCCTCATGAACGAGGACGCCAACGGGCGCATCGAAAAGAACGATCGCTGCTGCGGTGAGTCGGGCACGCTTGCGGTGACGCGCCCGGACATCTCGACCCAGGTGCGTTTTCGCAAGGAGTCCGAGATGTCGCAGGCGACCCAGGCGATCCGCGAGGGCCGTCAGGCAGCGCCCGCCGGCAGCAGCGGCGAGGCCTTCGACGGGCCGGTCAAGGTGCTCACCTCCTGCCCCTCGTGCCTGCAGGGCCTGTCGCGCTTCGAAGGCGATGTCGCGGTCGAGGCCGACTACATCGTGGTCGAGATCGCCCGTCATCTGCTGGGCGCCGACTGGATGCCCGACTATGTGCGTCGGGCCAACGACGGGGGCATCGAGCGCGTGCTGGTCTGATCACTTGCGAGCTCGGCGCGCCCGGTCTACCCGATCGATGATCATGCCACCTGGAGTCCCTGACGATGGACCTCTCACGCTTTCCCCGCCGCATCTATACCCATGGCGAGACCCCGCTTGAGTTCATGCCGCGCTTTACGCAGGCGCTGGGCGGCCCGCAGGTCTGGATCAAGCGCGATGACCAGCTCGGACTGACCCCGGGCGGCAACAAGACCCGCAAGCTCGAGTTTCTGGTCGCCGATGCGCTGGCCCAGGGCGCCGACACCCTGGTGACCTGCGGCGCGCCGCAGTCGAACCACTGCCGCATCACCCTGGCTGCAGCGGTTCGCGAAGGCCTGAAATGTCGCATCGTCATCGAGGAGCGGGTGCCCGAGTCCTTCAGCGACGAGGCCAGCGGCAATCACTTCATGTTCCGGCTGATGGGCGTCGACAACATCGATGTCGTGCCGGCCGGCACCGACATGGCGGCCGCAATGAAGCGGGTGGCCGATGAGCTTGCCGCGGTCGGGCGCAAGGCCTACATCATTGCCGGCGGCGGCTCCAATGCCCTGGGCGGTCTGGGCTATGTCGCCTGCGCACAGGAGTTGCAGCAGCAGCTCTTCGATCAGGGCGTGAAGATCGACCGCGTGGTGGTCGGCTCGGGCAGCTCGGGCACCCACGGCGGTCTGCTTGCCGGCTTTCTGGGCAACCGCATCAACATTCCGATCGTGGGCATCGGCGTCAGCCGTGATCCGGCCGATCAGGATCCGCTGGTGCATCGCGAGGCGCAGGCGGTGTGCGATCTGCTGGGCATCGACCTGACCGTGCCGCGCGAGGCGGTGCTGAGCTTTGGCGACTACTGGCGGCCGAAATACTCGGTCCCCAACAGGAAGATGGTTGAGGCGGTGCAGATGCTCGCGCGCACCGAGGGCATCCTGCTCGATCCGGTCTATACCGGCAAGGTGATGGCCGGCCTGATCGACCTCTCGCGAAAAGGCTATTTCCGCAAAGACGAAAAAATTCTTTTTCTGCACACCGGTGGCGCAACCTCGCTGCATGCCTACGAGCAGGTGGTGCTCGGCAAGGTGCCGGTCGCCGACTAGGGAGAGTCCTGGCCGGCCAGCCGTTATCATGCGCGATCGGCTAACGAGGAGACCCACATGTACAAACCTTTCGACCTCACCGGGCACGGCTCGGTCATCACCGGCGGCAACGGCGGCATCGGCTACGGCATGGCGCGTGCGCTGCTGGCGTCCGGCGCGTCGGTCGCGATCTGGGGCTCGCGCCCCGAGAAAACCGAGAACGCCCGCGCCGCGCTGGCCAAGGAGTGCGGCGACGCCAAGCGGGTGCATGCTTTCGTGTGCGACGTCGGTGACGAGGCGCAGGTTGAAAGCAGCTTTGCCGCTTCGGTCGCGGCACTCGGACGCGTCGATTCATGCTTTGCCAACGCCGGCATCGGCGGCAAGGGCAAGACCGTGCTCGACATGACGCTCGAAGAATTCCGGCGCATCCAGCGCATTAATGTCGAAGGCGTGTTTCTGACTTTCCGGGCGGCAGCGCGCCATATGGCCGAGCATGGCCAGGGCGGCTCGCTGGTGGCCACGGCCAGCACGGCGGCGGTCGAGGGCGCGGCCCGCAACAGCCACTACGGTGCCTCCAAGGGGGCGGTTACCGCCTATGTGCGCGCACTCGCCGTCGAACTTGCCCGGCATCGCATCCGCGTCAATTCGATCCTGCCCGGCTGGATCGAGACCGAGATGACCGAGCCGTCTTTCAACAACGACAAGTTCGCCGGCAATGTCATGCCGCGTATCCCGATGCGCCGCTGGGGCAGCATCGACGACTTCGGCGGCATCGCGGTCTATCTGGCCAGCGGCGGCGCGGCCTACACCACCGGCGAGCAGTTCATCATCGACGGCGGCTATACCAAGTTCTGAGTCAGGGTCTCAATCCCATGCGCCTGCTTGTGCTCTCCGATCTGCATGTCGAGCATGCCGCCTTCGTGCCGAGCGCGCCGCGCGATGCCTTCGATCTGGTCGTGCTCGCCGGTGATATCGGGCAGGCCACGCTCGCGCTGCAGTGGGCGCGCGAGACTTTCCCCGATCACCCGATCGTGCAGATCGCTGGCAATCACGAGTACTTCGATACCCGTCGCGAGCAGGCGCTGGCCGCGATGCGCCAGACCGCAAAGCGTCTGGGCATCCATCTGCTCGAGCGCGATGCGGTGACCATCGCCGGCGTCGAATTCCTGGGCTGCACGCTCTGGACCGACTTCCATCTCTATGAGGTTGCGGGGCGTCCGGTGCAGATGAGTGCCGCCGAGGTCATGGCCGGTGCACGTCGGGTGATGGTCGACTATCGGGCGATTGAAGTGGCGGACACGCAGGCACAAAGCGGCGTGCGTCGTTTCGACCCCACCGACTCGGTCGCCCTGCATGGTCAATCGCGCGACTGGCTGGCCGACCGGCTGGCGGCGCCATCAGCCGGCCCCCGGGTGGTCATCACCCATCATCTGCCGAGCTGGCACTCGGTCGCACCCGCGTTCATGCGGGCCTTGTCCAATCCGGCATTCGCCAGCGATCTCGACCGACTCTTTGCCGGCGTCGATCTCTGGATCCACGGTCATGCCCATACCTCGCACGACTATCTTGCGGCCGGCTGCCGGGTGGTCTGCAATCCGCGGGGTTATCCGATGCGCGCCGGTGGCTTCGAAAACCCGCGTTTCAATCCCCTGCGCATTCTGACCGTCTGACTCGCGGCCGATCGTGAACAATGCCCGCGCAGGCATGTCCAGCGCGAGGCACGATCGTCGTCATGTCGATCATTCACCGTCTCCTTCCCGCGCAGCGTCGCGCCAATCAACGCAGGAACTGGCTGCCGGCACGATCCCGCGCCGAGCCCGATGCCGATCTGGCGCTGATGGCCAGTCGTATCGAATCCATCGCATCCGGCGGTCTGTCGACCGAGGCGAGGATGCTCGCGCTCGAGACGATGCGTACCGAAATGCTGACCGCGGCCGAGCCGGTGATCTCGCGTCTGCGGGATCAGCCGATTCCCTTGGCGCTCGCCGAGATGGCGACTTTTCACAGCCTGTCGGCGCTTCTGATCGCGGGGCGTGACGCCTTCAAGCGGGTTTATATCGACCTTTGCGAGCCGGCCTTCGATTCATCGCAGGCTGCAAGCCCGGTGCCGCGTGCGCTGCTTGCGCTCGCCTGGGCCCTTGAGATGCAGTCGCGCCTGCTGACCACGGCCGCGCGGCTGCGGGTCACGATGCCCCGCAAGGAGTGGGACGAGCTTTGCCGTCTGGCCTATCCGCTGTGGCAATCGCCGACCTTTCAGGACGCCTTTCCCGACACGTCGTCGCTGGGTGGTGAGGCCGAAGGCATGCGCACCGGCTCACCTGCGGCCGGGCTGGCCTTGCCGCTGCTGATGCGGCTGGTCGAGCCGCTCGGATTCGACGGTGACGAACTGGCAATGGCCTATCGACTGGCCTGGGCGGCGGCTCGCCGCGTCGGACTTCGCATCGAACTCGACGGTCTGCCGCATGTGAGTTCGGCCGGCCCCTGCCTGATGCTGTCGCCCAACCATACCGTGCAGATCGATTCCTGCGAGGCGCTCATCGTGCTCAATCGATGTGCCGATGGGCTGGCGCAAGGCAAGACGCCCGACGCGGTCGGACTGCGCACCCTCTTGTCGGTCGAGCGGCTGACTGCCCTGCTCGGCAGGCTGCGGGTGGTCTGGGGACCCTGCCATGTCCCCACGCCGCTAGTGAAGGCGCCGGTACCCAAGGCCCTGCTGAAGATCGGCTTGTCCGAGCCCGACAGCGGACCGGACATCAGCCCCGACAGTGGCGAGGAAGTCAGCTGGCGCGGCATGGATGCCTACCGGTCGGTGTTTACCCGGTCCGCCGATACACCGCGTCTGCGACTCGGTGGCCTGGTTGCGCTGCAGGCCTGGCAGCAGGGCGTGCTTGCCGATCACCGGCGTGCGACCCGCCCCGGCGCCGGTCCGCGCCAGGTCATGGTGGGGCAGGTGGTGACCCTGACCCATACCGGCTGGTCCGACAGCTTGCAACCCTTTGCCCACGACCTCGGCGTGCGGTTCTGGCCCGGATCGCCCCGGGCGGTTCGGGTTCGCTATCTCGGCAGTCAGGGCTTCGAGGCCGGCTGGAGTTTCATCGGCATGGGTTGCGGCGATCCGCCGTCGGTGGTCGTGCGACGGGATGCCTTTGCACAGTCCCGGATCATGACCCTGCTCGATGCAAACACCGAGCGACGACTGAGAATGATCGGGCTGATCGAACGTGGCGTCGATTTCGATCGGATCGCGGTCGCCCCCGCCGACTGAGTCGAGCCGGCCGGGCTCGCCTTGCGAAGGCGGCGCGAAACCGCCAGACCGGCAGGCCTTGCCGCCCGCCGATTCGCGTTACCATCAGTGCCCACTTGCTGGAAGCCCATCCGATGTCAGGCATCGATCCGAATACGCCCAGGCCGACCGCGATTGTCGTGCACAAGCTTTCGCGCATCCTCGAACTCGCCTTTGATGACGGAAAGCGCTTCCAGTTGCCCTTCGAATTGCTGCGGGTCTATTCGCCCTCGGCCGAGGTGCGGGGTCATGGCCCCGGTCAGGAAGTGCTGCAGATCGGCAAGCGCGACATCGAGGTCGATCTGCTCGAGCAGGTCGGTCATTACGCCGTCCAGCCGCATTTCTCGGATGGGCACACCACCGGAATCTTCTCCTGGGACTACCTGTACTGGCTGGGCGCCAATCAGCTCCAGCTCTGGCGCGATTACGACGACCGCCTGCGGGCCGCCGGCCAGAGCCGCGATCCGTCCCCGGCCCTGTCGTCCGATCGGCACCCGGCAACACTGCCGCCCGGCCATGGCGATCCAGGCAGCAAGCCGGCTGCCGGTCTGACATCGGTTGCCCTCACGAGGCCACGCTCATGACATTACCGCATTCTTCTTCTGATGCTGACGCCAGCGCCCAGAGCACCCACTTCGGCTTCGAGTCGGTCGCGGCTGCCGACAAGGCGGGCAAGGTGGCGGAAGTCTTCGATTCGGTGGCGCCCCGCTACGACCTCATGAATGACGTGCTGTCGGGTGGCCTGCACCGCGTCTGGAAGGCCTTCACCGTCGGCCAGGCCGCCTTGCGCCCGGGCATGAAAGTGCTTGATATTGCCGGTGGCACAGGCGATCTGGCCCGCGCGTTCGCCCGCAAGGTCGGCGCGAGCGGCGAGGTCTGGCTCACCGATATCAACGGGTCGATGCTGAGCATCGGCCGCGACCGGATGCTCGACGACGGCTTTGCGCAGCCGGTCGCCCTGTGCGATGCCGAGAAGCTGCCGTTTCCCGATCACTATTTCGATCGCGTCAGTGTGGCCTTCGGTTTGCGCAACATGACCCGCAAGGACGTCGCCCTGCGCGAGATGCATCGGGTGCTCAAGCCCGGCGGCAAGCTGCTGGTGCTCGAGTTCTCGCGCATCTGGAAGCCGCTTGCCCCGATCTACGATGCCTACTCGTTCAAGCTGCTGCCGCGTATCGGTCAGGCTGTCGCGGGCGATGGTGAAAGCTATCGTTATCTGGCCGAATCGATCCGTGTTCATCCCGATCAGCCGACCCTGACTGCGATGCTCGAGGACGCCGGTTTCTCGCGGGTTCGGCACTTTAACCTCACTCTCGGTGTGGTCGCACTGCACGAGGGTGTGAAAATATAATTTTCCCCTACTGGACATTCACGGAGACTTCACCATGAAGACCTCGCTTTTGGCTCTGATCGCAGTAGTGGCACTCACGACTGTCGGCATGGCCGACGTCCAGGCCAAACGACTCGGCGGCGGCGGCAATATCGGCCGTCAGGCGCCCAGCAGCACCATGCAGCGCGACAGCTCGGGCGCGACCGGCGCGGCCCCCCGTCAGGCGCAACCGGCCCAGCCGGCGGCGCCCGCTGCCGCACCGGCGGCTGCACCTCGTCCTGGCGCCGCGCCGCCGGCCTCACCCCGCAGCCGCTGGCTGGGCCCGCTCGCCGGTCTGGCTGCCGGTCTGGGTCTGGCCGCTCTGGCCAGTCATTTCGGTTTCGGCGAAGCGCTGGCCTCGGCCATGACCGCCGGTCTGCTCGTCATGGTGGTGCTGGCGGTGGTCGGCTTCTTCCTGGCGCGTCGCGCGGCGGCCCGTCAGCCGCAGCCGGCCTACCCGGGCGGCTATGGTCTGTCCGGGCTCGGCCAGGAAGCCTCGGTGCCCAACTACCAGCCGGCGCCGGTGCCGGCCTCCCCCCGAGACCAGCCGATCGACATGGTCCATCCGGCATCGCAGCCGGTCCTGGGTTCGCGTTTGCCGGAAGGCTTCGATGCCGACGTTTTCCTGCATACCGCCAAGGTCTGCTTCATTCGGCTGCAGGCTGCTTACGACGCCGGCAATGCCAACGACCTGCGTGAATTCACCAGCCCCGAGATGTTCGCCGAGCTCAAGCTCGAAATTGACGCCCGCAATGGCGGCCTGAACCAGACTGATGTCGTCACCCTCGAATGCGAGTTGCTGGGCGTCGAATCGGGCAGCGTCGATCAGCTGGCCAGCGTGCGCTTCTGGGGCATGCTGCGCGAAGAAGCGGGAGCGCCGGCGGCGCCCTTCGATGAGGTCTGGAACTTCACCCGTCCGCTGCAGGCCCAGGGCGGCTGGGTGCTTGGCGGCATCCAGCAGCTCAGCCGCGCCTGAGTCGCATTGCCGAGGCGCCTGATTCAGCCGTATCGATCACGCGCCTCGCTCAACCGTCCCCTTCAGCCTCATCCCTTTCAGCCACGTCCCTTCAGCCAAATATGGTCGCCCTCGCTCTGCCGCTCGCTCAGGTCGGAATCAGCGCCCTGAATCATGTGCTGAGGCAGCAGGTCTGGGCCCGCGACCGGCTGCGTACCCACAGTGGCCGCACGGTGCGGATGGTGGTGGTGGCGCCGCTGGGCGCGGTCTCGGCCGATGCCCGGATTGCCTCCGACGGCACGCTCGAGCTTGCGACCATCGACTCGCCGAGCGTGACCCTGTCGCTCACCCCTACCTTCAGCGCAGTGCTCGGTGCGATGCGCGACGGGGCCGTCGGGCTGACCGGGCATCTCAAGGTTGAAGGCGACGTGATGGTCGCGGCGGCGGTCGGCGAAATTGCGCAGCATCTTCGCTGGGACCTGGAGGAAGACCTGAGCAAGCTGGTCGGCGACGTGGTCGCGCACCGGATGGGCGATGCCGCACGAGCCGGTCTTCGCCAGGCGCAGGCGATCGGCGATCGCGCGCAGAGCGGCCTGCGCCAGTTTCTGGTCGATGAAGATCGGCAGTTGATCGAGCGCCGTCATCTTGATCTGCTCGGCCAGGAAATTCGTGAGCTCGAGGTGCGCCTCGATCGCCTCTCACATCGTGCGGCGCTACCGGGCCGAAGCTGAGCCCCGTCCGCGCGAGGCGGTCGTTTCGGTGATTCAAAAGCGCGCGAATATCGCCCGCGCAGCCTCGCGATCAAGGCCTGCCGCAATCAGCAGCGACAGCAGCAGTCGCGCCTTGTGGGGCGTCACGAACCCGGCTGCAATAAATCCGAACCGATCGTCATCGACCCCGGCGCCGGGCATCACCGGTCCGTCGCTGATCCGGCTGGCCCGCACCACCAGGCAGCCCTTCTCGGCGGCCCGACCGAGCGCCGCCTCGATCGGGCGCGACATCGTTCCGTGACCGGTGCCGGCCAACACGATCCCGCGGGCACCCTGTTGCACACACCAGTCGACAATCGTCGGATCGGCGTCGACCTGCTGGGCGATCAGGTCGACCCTTGGCAATGCATCCGGCAGGCTGGCGAAGTGCGCGGCCAGTGAGGGGCGTCGTTCGGCTGCCACCGCCGCGGGCGTCTGCCAGACCGCCTTGCCGTCGAGCATCAGCGCCAGCGGCATCGCGCTGCGGGCAACGAAGGCATCGACGCGCGAGGTGTGCACTTTGGCTGCCCGGTCGGGTCCGAAGGCCTGGTCGTTCATGAGCACGATGGCGCCGGCACCTCTCGACGCCGGGCTCGCCGCCAGGACGGCTGCGGCATAGAGGTTCATCGGTCCGTCGGCGCCCAGCGCGGTGGCCGGACGCATCGCGCCGGTCAGCACCACCGCCTTGTTGCGCGGGCAGGTCAGATCGAGAAAGAGCGCGGTTTCTTCGAGGGTGTCGGTGCCGTGGGTGATGACGACGCCGTCGATGGCCGGGTCGGCTATCGCCTGACGCACGCGCGCGGCCAGCGTCAGCCAGCAGGTGCTGGTCATATGCTGGCTGCCGGTCGAAAACGGCATCTCGGTCGTGATCTCGGCCAGGTCGGCGAGTGCGGGCACCGATGCGATCAGGCTGTCGGCGCCGAGCGAGGCCGGCGCATAGGACAGGGTGCTCGCCGCACTCGGGGCGATTCCGGCGATCGTTCCGCCGGTGGCAAGCAGCAGCAGTCTGGGTTTGGTCATGGCGAATGGTAACGATAAAGCACTATGATCAACCTTTCGGTTCTCAGGTTCGATGACCGCTCCCATGCATGACATTCTCGCCCTCGACATCGCTGGTACGCCGGTTCGCTGGATCGACCATGAGAGTGCTGCCGGCTATTACGCCAGCGGCAAGGTTCGCTGGGAGTTGGGCTCGACGCGCACCGTCCTGCATGGCGGCATCAGCCGGCTGCATGGCCGACAGTCGACGCTCGAGATCGCGGCGATCATCGCCATCGACGGGCCGCGCTGGCGGTTTCGCGGCGGCAACGACCGCACGCCGCTCAATCGCGCCATGGTGTTTGCTCGCGACCGGCATATCTGCGCCTACTGCGGCGGTCGCTATTCGGGCAGTGCCCTCGAGATGGAGCATGTCACGCCGAGTTCGCGCGGCGGCAGCACCGTCTGGCAAAACGTGGTCTCGGCCTGCCGAGCCTGCAATCAGCGCAAGGGCAATCGCACGCCCGAGTCGGCTGGCATGCCCTTGCTCTATGTGCCTTATGTGCCCAACCGCCATGAGGCCTTCATCCTGGCCAACCGGCGCATCGTGGCCGATCAGATGAATTTTCTGCTGGCCGGTGTGCCGCGCCATTCGCGCCTGTGGGTCGACGAGGCGGGTAACCGGGCAGACTGATCGCGCCCGGTCAGTCGTGTGCGGGTCGCTGCGGTGCCGGCCTGATCTGATCGTGATCCTGCCCGGTGTGTGGTGCCGGCAAATCGCTGTTGCCGATTCGCGACGAATCGGCCTGACCACTGTCGGGCAGGGGCGGGCGCATCTCGGGGTTGGCGTCGAGCATGGCCTTGGCCATCTGGTGAGCCGAGATCGGTGCGGTCATGAACACGAACACTGCAATCAGGACCTGGTGAATCACGGCCAGTTCCGAGATCCAGCTCAGATAGACCATCGACCCGAGCAGCACGCCGCCGATTCCCAGGGTGCTGGTCTTGGTGGGGGCATGCAGTCGGGCGAAAAATGTTTTGAACCGTACCAGTCCGAGTGCGCCAAGCACGGCAGTCAAGCCGCCGAAGATCAGCAGGGCGCTGATCAGGATTTCGATCCCGCGCGGCAGTTCAGCGGCGACCATGGCAGGGGCCTTCGAGGGTGATAGCGGGCGGCAAGGCGTGGCTCATTGGCTCAGTCATGGTCGCTCAGTCATGGTCAATCACGTCGCCGCGGCCCACGAAGCGCGCGGTCACCACCGTGCCGATGAAGCCCAGCATCGCCATCAGCAGCGCGGCGTCGAAATAGACCTGGGTGGCGAATTTCAGGCCGAGCAGGATCACGACCGCGATAGCGTTGGTATAGAGCGTCTCGAGCGCCAGCACCCGGTCGAGAATGTCGGGCCCTTGAAGCAAGCGCCAGGCGGCCAGCAGCATGGCTGCAGCAAACAGCAACAGCGCAATCGAAATCGCCATGCCGATCATTCGAAGATCTCCCGGACGGGTGTTTCGTAGCGTGACTTGATCAGCGTGGCCAGGGCCTGCGGATCATCGACATCGAGCCCATGAACCAGCAGCCACTTGCGGTCGTCCGACAGTTCGGCCGAGACGGTTCCGGGCGTCATCGTGACGATCGCGCACAGCAGGGTGATCGGGCCGGGCTGCTGCAGGTCGAGCCTGACCCAGACGAAGCAGGGCTTGACGCGATCGGGACGACCGAGAATCAGGCCCGCGACCTGGCGGTTGGACGACACGATGTCGCTGACCACGGTGGCGAAAAGTCGCGCGGACAGGGCGATGCGATGTCCAAGCGGTGCCCGGTCGAAGCGGTGGGCAATCTGGAAATGGGTGCTCGTCCAGCGGGCCAGGGCAATCGCCAGCACGCCACCGAGCAGCAGTTGCGCGGGCGCCAGCGACTGGTTGAGCAGCAGCCATGTCAGCCACAGCCACAGGGCGGTCCAGGGCCGGGGCAGCAGGTTTCGCAGCAGACCGGTGACTGTCATCGGAAGGTTTGCGGTGAGGGTTGATGCGGGCCGGGGCGAGGGCGGGTGGTCAGGACCTCGTCAATCAGGGCATCGGTCTGCAGCAGATCCTGTGCGGTGGCCTGCGCATAGCGCTGCAGTGGCGCCGAGCCGATCGCGATGCCGGCAACGGCCGCCAGCGCGATCGCCGCCGGCAGTGCCTCGCGCCAGCCGACGGTCGTGGCGTCGGGCGCGGTCGGCCCGTCGGACTTCCAGAACAGCGTGCTGCCGGCGCGCGCCAGCGCAATCAGGCCGAAGAGGCTGCCCGCCAGAATGATGAGCCAGAGCCAGCCGATTGTGCCGATGGCCGCCGGCAGGCCTTCGTCCGGCAGCATCGACAGCAGCAGCATCGCCTTGCCGATGAAGCCGCCCAGGGGAGGCATTCCGGCGACCGCCACGGCACTCACGAAAAACAGGCCGCCGACCAGCGCCGGGCTGAGCGGGGCGGGGCCGGCCACCAGTCGGTCGCCTGCGCGTTCGCCACGGCTGCGGGTGACCAGTCCGGCCACCAGGAAAAGCGCCGCCGCCGACAGCGTGGTGTGCGGCAGGTAGTAGACCGCTGCGGCGATTGAGGCTTCGCTCGCCCGCCCGATGCCGATCAGCAGAAACGCCGCCGACGCCATCACCAGCATTGATGCCAGCTTGCGCAGATCGGTGCCCGCCAGCGAGCAGAACATCGCCAGCAGATAGCCCGCCGCTGCCGGCAACACGATCCAGGGGAAGGCGACCTCGGCCAGCGCGCCGGCCGAGTTGCCAAAGACCAGCGTGAACAGCCTTAGTACGGCATAGATCCCGACCTTGGTCATCACCGCAAAGAGGGCGGCCACCGCGGGCCCGGCTGGGCCGTAGGTGCCGGGCAACCAGAAGCCCAGCGGCAGGATCGCTGCCTTCAGGCAAAAGACCGTCAGCAGCAGCAGGGCGCCAGTGTGGGCCAGGGTGACGCCAGCGCCGTCGAGCTGCGAAACCCGAAGCGCCAGATCGGCGAAGTTGAGGGTCCCGGTCACGCCGTAGAGCAGGCTCGCGCCGATCAGAAAGAGCGCCGATCCGACCAGATTGAGGGCGACCGTGGTCAGCCCTGCCCGGATGCGCGCAGAGCCGTCGCCGTGCACCAGCAGACCGTAAGAGGCAATCAGCAGCGCCTCGAAAAAGACGAAGAGATTGAACAGGTCGCCGGTAAGGAAGGCGCCGTTCAGCCCCATCAGCTGGATCTGCATCAAAGGATGAAAATGCTCGCCACGGCTGTCCCAGCCGCTTTGCACGGAAGAGGCGAGCGTGATCAGGGCCAGCAGGCTGGTCAATCCCACCATCAGGACCGACAGCCGATCGGCGACCAGCACGATGCCCGAGGGTGCCGCCCAGTTGCCCACGAGATAGACGCTGCGCCAGCCGTCAGCGGCCAGTACCAGCATCCAGGCCGAGCAGCCGGCCAGCAGGACAGCCGACAGCCAGGCCAGCGCCCGCTGCGAGCCGATCCGCCGGTCGATCAGCATCAGTGCCGCCACCAGGGCAGGCAGGATCACCGGGACGATCGGGGCGTGGTTCATTTGACAGGTGGCCGATCGGGTGTGTCGGCATCGCGCGGCGCCGGCGCGTCGATCAGGTCGTTGTCGCCGGCGGCATGCTGGCGCACCGCCAGCACCAGCAGCAGGGCGGTCATCGCAAAACCGATCACGATGGCGGTCAGCACCAGTGCCTGCGGCAGCGGATCGGCCAGGCTGGCGAGATTGTCGGTGCGGCCCTCAGTGACGATCGGGGCGGCGCCGACGGTGAGGCGGCCCATCGAAAAGATGAAGAGATTGACCGCATACGAGATCAGGGTCAGGCCGAGCACGACATCGAAGCTGCGCGGGCGCAGCACCAGATAGATGCCGCCGGCCATCATCACGCCGATTCCGCTGGCCATCAGCAGTTCCATGTTCAGGATCCTCTTGCCAGTCGACCGATGCCAGCCAGCGCCAGCACGGTGGCGCCCACCACGCTCAGATAAACGCCGAGGTCGAAGGCGGCAGCGCTCGCCAGCGGCAGCTCGCCCACGATCGGCAGATGGGGATGAACAAAGCTCGAGGTCAGAAAGGGATAGCCGAGCAGCCAGCTGCCCAGACCGGTCAGGCAGGCGATCAGCAGACCCAGGCCGATGGTGGTGTGCAGCCTGCTCAGCTTGCGGGTCAGGTCCGAGCCGCTGATCCCCTGTCCTGGCCTCCCCTGACCTGGCGACAGCGTCTGCGCCCCATTGGAGACCGTTTGCAGCATCAGCACGATGGCGGTGATCAGTCCGGCAATGAAGCCGCCGCCAGGCAGGTTGTGGCCGCGCAAAAAGAAATACACCGACACCATCAGGGCGAAGGGCAGCAGCATCCGTGAGGTGGTGGCCAGCATCAGCGGATAGCGCTGCTCGAAGGCAGCCAGGCGGCCGGTGCGGGCCGGGCCGGTCACCGGAGCAAGCGACAGCCGGGCGATCAGATCATGGATCACCAGGCCAGCGGCGGCCATGACGAAGGACTCGCCGAAGGTGTCGAAGCCGCGAAAGTCGACGATGATCACATTGGTGACATTGGTGCCGCCGCCTTCCGGCAGGGCCCGCGTCAGAAAGAAATCCGACAGGCTGCTCGCCGGTCTGAGCATCGTCGCCCAGGCCAGCACGCCGATGCCGATGCCGGCGGTTGCGGCGATCACGCCATCGCGCAGCTTGCGCCGATCGTCGAGTTCGCGCGGCGATCGAGACGGCAGATAGCGCAGCGCGAGCATCATGACCAGCATGGTGGCCACCTCGACCAGCAACTGGGTGAGTGCCAGATCGGGCGCCGAAAACCACACGAAACACAGACTCACCACCAGGCCGAGTGCACCGACCGTCACCAGCGCCGGCAGCCTCGCCCGTGCCAGGACGACACTGGCCACGGTCGCCGCCACCGCAATCGCCCACAGAGCGAGCGGCACCAGCGCGACGCCCTCGAAGGGATGGGTGGTGATGCCGTCAAGCGGCGACGGGCCGATCAGCCAGGGCAGGGCGCCGGCTGCTATCGCCACGCAGATCGTCAGGAACAGATTGGTTCGCGTGCCGATGCGCTCGAGCGATGCATTGATCTGACGGGCTGCGGCCACCAGAGCAGCCATCGTCTGCTCGAACAGCCGCTTGCCCGCGCCTTCGTCGTCATCGGTGGTGTGCAGGCTGTACTGGCGCTGCAGCCAGCCATAGAGCAGCCCCCCGCCAATCAGTGCTGCAAGGCTCATCGCCAGCGGCTCATTGAAACCATGCCAGATCGCCAGCGAAAACTCGGGCACCGTGCCGCCCAGCATGTCGCGCGCGCCGATGGTCAGGAGCGGGCCGATCGTCAGTTGGGGCAGCAGACCAACCACCAGGCAGAGTACGACCAGCAACTCGACCGGCACGCGCATGAAGCGCGGCGGCTCATGCGGTGTGCGCGGCAGATTGACCGGCTCGCCATTGAAAAACACATCGTGGATGAAGCGCGCCGAATAGGCGACCGAAAGCGCCGCAGCCAGCGCAGCGACTGCCGGCACCAGAAAACGCACCGTGCGGGTTCCTTCGACGGCAAGCGCCTCTTCGAAAAACATTTCTTTCGAGAGAAAACCGTTAAGGAGCGGCACGCCGGCCATGGCCGCAGCGGCAACGATCGCCAGGGCTGCGGTGATCGGCATCGTGCGCCACAGGCCGTTGATGCGACGCATGTCGCGTGTACCGGTCTCGTGGTCGATGATGCCTGCCGCCATGAAGAGCGAGGCCTTGAAGGCGGCGTGGTTGAGCAGGTGAAAGAGCGCTGCGACCGCGGCCAGCGGCGAGTTGAGACCAAGCAGCATGGTGATCAGGCCGAGCTGGCTGATGGTCGAGTAGGCGAGCAGGCCCTTGAGGTCGTGCTTGAAGATCGCATTCCAGGCGCCGACCATCAGGGTGATGCCCCCGGTGATCGTCACGCAGAAGAACCACAGGTCGGTCCCCGAGAGCACCGGATAGAGCCTGGCCAGAAGGAATATTCCGGCTTTGACCATGGTTGCCGAGTGCAGATAGGCCGACGCGGGGGTGGGCGCCGCCATGGCCTGCGGCAGCCAGAAATGGAAGGGAAACTGGGCCGACTTGGTGAAGGCGCCCAGCAGGATCAGGCCGAGGCACACCGGATACATCGGATGCGCGCGCACGGCGTCGCCTGCGCCAAGTACGGTGTCGAGTTCGAAACTGCCGGCGATCGAGCCGAGCATCAGCAGGCCCGCCAGCAACGCGAGGCCGCCCGCCCCGGTGATGGTCAGCGCCATGCGCGCACCCTGACGGGCATCGACTCGGTGCTGCCAGAAGCCGATCAGCAAAAACGAGATGAGGCTGGTGAGTTCCCAGGCCATTGCCAGGACGATCAGGTTGTCGGCCAGCGCAATCCCGAGCATTGCCCCCATGAAAGCCATCAGCAGCGCATAAAAGCGCGCGGTACGGTCGTCGGCCGACAGGTAGTAGCGGGCATAGAGCACGACCAGCAGGCCGATGCCGACGATCAGGCCGCAAAAGAGCAGCGCCAGGCCGTCCAGGCGCAGGCCGAAGCCCACGCCGAGCGCCGGCAGCCACGACCACCGGGCCCGGACCGGTATCCCCGCCATAACATCGGAGGCAAGCGCGAGCAGGGCCAGCGCTGACAGCCCGGCCGCCGCGCCAGCGATCCAGGCCGATCGCTGCAGTTGCGCCTGCTCGGCGGCCATGGCTTGCGCGAGCTCGGCCGGGCGAGGCCTTGCGGCCAACGCCGCGAGGAGCAGTGCGCCGGCAAAGGGGCTGACCAGCAGCAGGAGCAGTAGATTGGCCATTCGGGATTACAGCCTGCCGCGCCGCCTGGTCTGGCGCAACGGTTGCGGCCGCTTGAAGGAATTGAAGCGACGATCCAACTCTCGATTATAGCGAGCCGACGTGACGCAACGAAGTTCCGGTATCGTGCGGCCAATGAGTGCCTCCTCCCTGCTGACCCTGGTCGACGCCCAACTGGCGTTCGGCGACCTCCCCCTGCTCGATTCCGCGGGTTTTTCCTTGCTCTCCGGTGAGCGGATCGGCCTGATCGGGCGCAACGGCACAGGCAAATCCTCGCTGCTGTCGGTCATTTCCGGGCGCTTGCCGCTCGACGACGGTCTGATGCAGCGGCGTGACGGTCTGAAGATCAGTGCGGTCGAGCAGGAGCCGGTGCTGCCGGTGGCCGACACGCTGCACGACAGTCTGCTCGAGCGCGGCCAGCTCGAGGCCTTCGACGATGAACGCGAGCGCTGGCGCGTGCAGGCGCGACTGGCCGAATACCTGCAGCGATTCGGTCTGAACGAAGCCGCCGATCCGGCGACCGCCTCGGGCGGCGAACGCAAGCGCGCGGCACTGGCGCTCGCCTTTGCGCTGGAGCCCGATCTGCTGCTGCTCGACGAGCCGACCAACCATCTCGATATCGCCGGCATCGAGCTGCTCGAAGAGCTGCTCAAGCGCGTCCCGGCAGCGATCATCATCACCCACGACCGATTCTTTCTCGACTCGGTGGTCACCCGCATCGTCGAGCTCGATCGCGGCGTGCTGCGCTCGTTTCCCGGCAATTTCACGGCCTATCAGCGCCTGCGCGCCGACCAGCTCGCCGCCGAGCGCACCGCAGCCCAGAAGTTCGACAAGTTCTGGGCGCAGGAAGAAGTCTGGATCCGCAAGGGTGTCGAAGCCCGCCGTACCCGCAACGAGGGCCGAGTGCGTCGTCTCGAGCAGTTGCGTCGCGACCGCGATGCCCGCCGCGACAAGATGGGCACGGTGCGCATGGCGATCGACCCGGGCGAGCGCAGCGGCAAGCTGGTGGCCGAGCTCGAGGGCATCAGCAAGTCCTTTGCCGGGCGTCCGGTGGTCAAGGACCTCTCGCTCAACCTGATGCGAGGCGATCATCTCGGCCTGATCGGGCCCAACGGCGCCGGCAAGTCGACCATCCTCAAATTGATCCTGGGCACGCTCGACGCCGATGCCGGCAAGCGGCGCCTGGGCACGCAGCTGCAGGTGGCGTACTTTGACCAGATGCGCGAACAGCTCGATCCCGAAAAGACCGTGGCCGAGACGATCAGTCCCGGCTCCGAATGGGTCGAGATCGGCGGCGAGCGCAAGCATGTCATGAGCTATCTCGGCGACTTTCTGTTTCCGCCGCGCCGCGCGCAGTCGCCGGTGCGCATGCTCTCGGGCGGCGAACGCAACCGCCTGTTGCTGGCCCGCCTCTTTGCCCGTCCGGCTAATCTGCTGGTGCTCGACGAACCGACCAACGATCTCGACATCGAGTCGCTTGAGCTGCTCGAAGACACGCTGCAGAGCTACAAAGGCACCCTTCTGCTGGTGAGCCACGACCGCGCCTTTCTCGATAACGTTGCCACCCAGGTGCTGGTCGCCGAGGGCGACGGCCACTGGCGCGAATATGTCGGCGGCTATTCCGACTGGCTGCGGATGCGCGCCGCCCCGTCGCCGCAGATCAATTCAAACGACAGCGCCCGCGGTGCGCGGGGGCGCGACGGTTCGCCCGCCGCCGCACCGACTCCGGCCGCACCGGCCGTGCGTGCGCGCAAGCTCGGCTTCAAGGAGCAGCGCGAGCTGCAGGAGTTGCCGGCCCGCATCGCCGCGCTCGAAACCGAGCAGGCGGCACTGACCGCCGCGATTGCCGATCCGGCCTACTACAGCCGCGATGTGAAGGCTCAGCGCCTCGACCAGGACCGGCTGCAGGCAATCGATCACCAGTTGCTCGAACTGCTCGAAAAGTGGGAGTCCCTCGAGCAGCGTTCCCGGTCGGCGGGGTAGGGAGCCGCCGGATGAGCCGCAAAATCGGCCGCCAAAGCAGCCAGCCGGGCCCTATGGACCGTCTGGCCCGTCTGGTCGATCTGCTCGGTCAGACGGCCGTGCTGCTGCTCGCCGGGGTGCTTTGCCTGCCCATGGCGCATGCCGACGACAGCCGTCTGCTCGGCATCGAGTTCCAGCTCGACAACGATCAGTTCGCGTTCACGCCGGGCTCGCAAGAGCGCTGGTACACCAGCGGCGTTTTTGCCCGCTGGGCGCTCGAATCCGACCCGACCGACCTCGATGCCCGCCTGTCGGCCGCCTGGTGCGCCAATGTCATCGCTTGCGACGCCGGTGCTCGCACCGCGCGGGTCTGGAGCCTCGGCCAGGCGATGTACACGCCTGCCTATCTCAGCACGACCGCACCTCAGCCTTACGACTGGCCCTATGCCGCCTCACTGTCGGCGACGCTCTCGAGCGTTGTCCATGGCGAGCGCACGCGCCAGAGTCTTGGCCTGTCGCTCGGTGTGGTCGGTCCGGCAGCACTGGGTGAGCCGGTTCAGAACATGGTCCACCAGATCATCAACAATCCTCCGCCGCTGGGCTGGGGGCTGCAGGTCAGGGCCCAGCCGGTGGTCGAGCTCAACTGGACAGGGATGGTGGCAACCCCGATTTCTGCGGGTCGAATCGATCTGGTTAGCCGCGCGCTGGTGCAGCTCGGCAATCCGGTGACGCAGGCCGGTGTGGGCGCGATGGTGCGCGCCGGTGCCTTGCCGCAGGGCCCCGAATGGCCGGGCGAGATGGCGCTGTCGCGCCGCCCGCAGGGGCTTCATGTCTATGCTGGCGCCGAAGTGCGTGGCGTCGCGCGCAACATCCTGATCGACGGCGCCACTTACGGCTACGACTCGCTCATTCAACATCGGCAGTGGGTGGCCGAGGCGATTGGCGGCGCGTCCTGGGCCTTCAGCAAGGCCTGGTCGGCCGACTATTCGTTGTCAGTCAGGACGGTTGAATTCACCGCGCCGCTTGAGCCTCGTGCGCTCAATCCGCAGCGCATCGGGATGATCCTGCTGCGCTGGACGCCGCAATAAGTCGCGGCATTGAGCTACCCACTGAGTCACCCAACTGAGTCACCCAACTGAGTCACCCAACTGAGCCACCCAATTGAGTCACCGGCCTTCGGGCCTCAGCCCGGTTTCCTCAATCGTGCGATCTCACGCTTGAAAAAGGGATACAGCAGCGGCGCGGCCACCAGTCCCTGAACACCGAAGAGCGCCTCCCCGGCCAGCATGGCGGCCAGGATCTCCCATGACGCGACCTGTACCTGCGAGCCGACCGTGCGGGCATTGATGAAGTATTCGGCCTTGTGAATCGCGATCAGAAAGACGAGTGAGGCGATAGCCACCTTTGGCGACACCGCCAGCGAAATCATCGTCATCAGGAGATTGGCCATCAGGTTGCCGGCCACCGGCATGATCCCGGTCACCAGCGTGAACAGGCACAGCAGCCCGCGAAAGGGCAGCACATGGCCGAAGGCCGGCAGCACTGCATAGAGGTAGAGCGCGGTCATCGTGGTGTTGAAGAGCGCGATGCGGCCCTGCGCCAGCACCACCCGCTCCAGCACCAGCAGCAGCCGGCCGAGGAAGCGGTCTTTGGTCATCAGCATGCCCGGGCGCCAGGTAGCCGCCGCGGCCATGGCTCCGACCAGAATCGCAAAGATGCCCTGTGCCAGCGCATGCGCCACTTTGCTGCCCAGTCCGCCGATGCTGGCCGCATGCTCGCGCAGCCAGCCGAAGACCCGGCTTCGCAACTCGACCAGGTCATTCGGGATCGACTCGGCAAGGCTTGCCGGCAGGGCGATGCGCAGGGCATCGAGTGAATCTTCGATGCGCATCAGAAAGGTTCGCAACTCTTCGCCCGAGGCAAGCGTCACCGTCCAGGTGACCAGCCCGGCAAAGGCGGCACACACCAGCGTGCCGACGATGGCGCCGCTGAGGCTCGAGACAGCGCGACTGACGCCGAAGCGCCCGGCCAGACGGTCGGCGAGCAGACAGCTCCAGGCATAGACCAGCATGCCGAGCAGCACCGGCACCAGCAGCCGTTGCCACAGGATGAGCAGCGCGGCCAGACCTGTCAGGGCCAGTCGCAAGTAATCGGGGCGCAGACTGAGTGGATTCAATTCAGCGGATTCAATTGAGCAGATTCAAGGCTGGCCTGCCGCGCTCAGACGGTCCAGCGCATCAGTCGGCTGACCTTGCGCAGCCCGACCCGCTTGTCGGGCGCGACCACTTCGACGGTGCGCTCGGGCAGCCAGTCGCCCATGTCCCAGTCGTGCGAGACGATGCGGGTGCCGGCAGGCAGGCGGCGCAGCTTCGGGCGCAGCAGCAGATTGACATCGGGAAGCAGATACATCGTGATGACGTTGAAGCGGCTCAGATCAGCGGTCATCAGATCATCCACCACGAAGCGGGCGCGCTCGGCGACTCCCTGGCTGAGGGCGCTTTTTCGCGAGAGCTCGACCAGACTCGGATCAATCTCGATGCCCAGCCCGCTGATGCCGAAGCGGCGAGCCGCGGTAATGACGATGCGCCCGTCGCCCGAGCCGAGATCGAGCAGCCGGTCGCCCGGCCCGACCTGTGCGAGCTCGAGCATCGCATCGACCACGTTCTGAGGCGTGGTGACATAGGGGACATCGAGTTCGCCGTCGGGCTGCGCCTTTGCCGACCGATGCGGCGTTGCCAGCAGGGTGCCGACGAGCGTGTTCGTGACGCTGCCCATCAGCGTGCCGGTGAGAGGGCCTGTGACACTGAGTAGAAGGGAGCGTCGGTTCATGTCCGGCATTGTAGCCACGCCGGACTGACGGCCATCAATCGGCGACGCTTGCCGCGATCGACCAGTCGGTGCGGGTTTGCGAACAGGCTGCTTCAAGCTGCGCAATTGTGGTGGCGGCCACGCCCGGTTCGCATCGCTCCAGCACCGCGGCGAGCGAGGCAATCGATGCGAAGCCCAGACTCGCCGATGCTCCCTTGAGGCTGTGTGCGGCGCTGCGCCGGGCGGCCGCGTCCTGCGCCATGACCGCCGCGCGGCAGGCCGCAAGATCGGTATCGCTTTGCGGCCAATAGATCTCGGCAACCGCCGTCCAGACATCGAGTCCGAGTTCGTCGCGCATCCGGCCGACGCTGTCGGCATCGATCGGTGTGCTGTCTTCGCGGGCGACGATCGTCTCAAGATCCTGCGAGGTCTGCATGGTCGCTGTGGGCACGCTGTCGCGCACCGGCGGGGACGCGATGGCTGTCGGCGCATTCACCGCCGCCCAGGGCAGATTGCGAAGGATGGCCGCATCGAGCGCGACCCAGTCGATCGGTTTTGTCTGATAGTCGTCCAGGCCGCTGGCCATGTACTCGTCGCGCAACTCGGGCAGGGCATCGGCCGTCAGGGCGATGATCGGAATCCGGTTGCGCCTGGCATCGGGCAGCGCGCGGATGGCGCGGGTCGCGCCCATGCCGTCGAGCACCGGCATCTGCATGTCCATCAGGATCAGGTCGAAGTCTTCGCTCGAGGCTGCAGCAAGCGCCTGCTGCCCGTCGTCGACCATCTCGGGTCGATGCCCGGCGCGGCGCAGGCGGGTCTCGATCAGCAGGCGATTGGTCGGATTGTCTTCGGCGACCAGGATGCGCAGGCTGCGCAGTTTAGGCGCAGCGTCAGCCGAAATGCCCACGGGCGCGCCGGCTGCCTGGCCTTTGGCCTGAGTCAGGGAGAGTTCGACGCGAAAGACCGAACCCTTGCCGACTTCGCTTGTCACGCTGATCTTGCCGTGCATCGCGTCGACCAGATGCCGGCAGATCGCCAGACCCAGACCGGTTCCGCCGAAGCGGCGTGTGGTCGAGGTATCGGCCTGCTGGAAGGGCTGAAAGAGCGTCTGCTGCACCTCGGGCGGAATACCGATGCCGGTGTCGCGGACCTCGATGCACAGTGCCACCTGAGCGTCGCCCCGAGGCGGTTGCACTGCCAGATGAATCACGATCGAGCCCCGCTCGGTGAACTTGACCGCATTGCCAACCAGATTGAAGAGCACCTGCTTGACCCGCGTCGGATCACCATGGAGCGTCGGCAGCGGGGTGTCACCCCACTCGGCCTGCAGGGTGTTCTGGCGTCGAGTCGCCGCATGTCCGAGCCCCTCGATCACTTCGCGAACGATTTGCGCCGGATCGAAGTTGATCTGTTCGAGTTCGAGGCGGCCGGCTTCGATCTTTGAAAAATCCAGAATGTCGTTGAGCACCGACATCAGCGCATTGGCCGATTTGTCCAGGATTTCGACCTGACGCTGCTGGACATCGGGCAGTTGCGCTTCGCCCAGCAACTCGATCATGCCGAGGATGCCGGTCATCGGTGTGCGCAGCTCATGGCTCATGACTGCCAGGAAGCGTGACTTGGCTTTCGCGGCGGCTTCGGCGGCATCGCGCGCCTGGCGCAAGCCGTCCTCGTAGCGTCGCCGCTCGGTCATGTCTGAACAGGTCAGCAGCATGGCTTCGGCACTGTCAAGGTAGATCGGCGTCATCGTGATTTCGAGCGGAATTTCTCGCCCGTCGAACGCCCGTGCCGCCCAGTTCATACGGCAGGCACCGAGCTTGCGGGCGATCGCCCTGACCTTGTCGAGTTCGTCGACCAGACGCAGACCGTTCATTTCCTCGACCGCCAGATGCTCGATCCGGCGCCCGAGCAGAACCCCCCGATTCTCGGCGCCGAACAGTCTTATCGCGGCCTGATTGCAATCGAGAAGTCCGCCCTCTGCAAACAGCAGGGTCGGCTGGCCGGAGCGCTGAAACAGCGTTCTGAATTGATCGTTGGCCTGCTGTTCGCGGGTCACATCCCGAAAGATGCAGGTCAGCAGCCGCTCGTCCTTGATGGTGACTTCGCTGATGGCATACGACAGGACCATCTCGGTGCCGTCACGGCGCCTTGTCTGGATCTTCTGGCCATCCGCAAAGACCGGGGCCAGACCGGTGCGCAGGTAGTAGTCGACCAGTGCCTGATAACCGGCGGACTCGTCCGGCGCGAGCAGCGCCGAGGCATGGCGGCCGATCGCTTCATCGGCCGGAATGCCAAACACCTGTTCGGCCGCACGGTTGTACTCGATCACGATGCTCTCGACATCAATCGTGATGATCGCGTCAGCCGCCGAATCGAGAATATTGCGCAGGCGCTGCGCCTGGCTTGCAGACTCTTCCTGAGAACTGGCGCGCTGTTGCATGGCCCGCTGCGCGGTCCGTGTAAAAACGAACAATGCCGCCAATGTGGCGAGCAGGATCGACAGCGGCGCGATCAGCTCCTTATGCCAGCGTGCTGCCACCATCGCCTGCGGCAGCCTGACTTCGACCAGGACCGGGAAGTCGGCCGTGGTCGCGAAATAGGCCATCCAGTCCTTGCCGTCGGAGGTGGTGTGGGTGAAGTTGCCGGCCTCGATGTTCGGCAGAAAGTCCGTGAAAATCGGATGAGATTGGTTGCCTTGCGTCGCCATCGCATTGCTTGCCGCCAGCGACTTGCCGTCGTAGCGATAGAGCGTGAGCTCGTCCGACTGCATGGACGCCATGAAGCGCAGATCGCCGATCAGGCTGTCTGCGCCGATGACCGCCACCGCCAGCAGGCCCGAAGGATTGCCGCCCATCGGACGCGACACCGTGATGAAGCCGTCGACCGCATGAGCCGGGCCTTCGAGTCCCTGGGCATTGCGATAGAAGCTGCGACCGGCCTTGGGTTGCCCGATGAACAGTCGCTGGCGGGCCTCGGCTGCGGCAAAGTCATAGCCCGAGACATCGACACCGACGCTGCGGGGGTTTGAAGACGCGATGATTCGGCCATCGCGATCGACAATCGCGACCTCTCTCAGCAGGAAATGCTGGCGGGTCATCGCATCGAGCTTTGCACTGAATTCGCCCGATGCGACCGCCATCGAGCCACCCGTCAACTCATCGACCTGTTCCAGCAGCCCGCGGGTTCGCATCAGGCTTCGGTTGACCTCCTGCGTCAGGATCCGCGTGACGGTCTTGACATGGCCCTGCGCGTCACTGCGCATCTCGTCGCGCAGTTGCAGGCTGTGCGCGATCGTGGCGCCGATGATCACCAGGGCGCACAGAATGCCGGCCAGCACGATCAGCCGCTCTAGGCGGCTGACGCGTTCCGGAACTTGACGGTCGGGCTCGGTCACTGGGTGATGACGATCGGTTCCAGCTTGAAGGCCTTGGCGGCAGTTAAGAGTCGCCCATCACGCTTGATATCGGCGACGAACTTGTCGATGCGCGCCAGCCAGGCGTCATCCCCCGGGGCGACCGCATAGCCGTAGGACACCGGGCTGACCGGACGCTCGGGCGCAATCACCCGTGCCCAATCGGCGTTGTCGAGCACTCTCCGGCTATACGGATAGTCGGTCATGAAGACATCGGCGCGCCCGGATTGCACTTCGCGTTCGCGGGTATTGGGCAGCTTGACCGCCATCAGTTCGGCCTGCTTGAGGCTGGCCTTCATCACCGGTTCCATGAAGGTGCCGGCCTGCACCGCGACCACGCGCCCCGGCTTGTCGATGTCGTCCCAGGTCTTGAGCGAGGGATGGTTCTTGGTGGTCACCGCGTAGATGTCGCTGCGCAGATAGGGCTGGGAGAACTTCACCAGGGCGGCACGAGAGGGCAGGATCCCCACGCCGAACATCGCGATGTCGCAGCGGTCGGCGAGCAGCTCGTCGGTGAAGGTCGCAAAGGTGGTGTCGACATAGACCGGTTTGACACCGAGTTCGCGGGCAAACTGCGCCGACAGCATTTCATCGATGCCCGACAACTCCCCGTTCTTGGGGTTGCGAAACGAGATGCCGTAGTAATCGGGCCAGATGCACACCCGCAGGGTGCCGCTCGCCTTGATGCGTTCGAGATGCCCGCTGCTGGCTGGCGAGCCGGATTGCGCCTGGGCGCCTGCTGCAAACAGACCCAAAACCAGCGCAAGGGCGCCGAGTCGAAACGAAATACGCATGCTTGAAGCTCCTCTTTGCCGTCAGGGCATGACTGTGTCGATGAGGATACGATGATCCGTTGAGATTGGATCCCAGATCAGCCTGTTTCTGTGAGCCTGGCCTCGCCCGGCGGCGACTGGGGCGGATGGTCGGCAGGTGACTGTGGTCGATCGCCGGCCTGCTAAGCTTCCGGCCGCTGACTAAGGCCTCAATCTGACGACCCCACGACACAAGCCTTAGGTTTGAAGCCTCGCGCAAAGGACGCCACGCCATGAACGCCGAATCCGCTGCTTTGCCCAACCCGACTGCCCCGGGAGACGTCCTGTCCCTGCCGCGGCGCGTCGAGCGCCTGGTCGCCGGTCAGCCGACCTCGGATGGGGCGGGGGTCAAACTCGATCGGGTACTGACCCAGTCGCTGCAACGCCGGCTTGACCCCTTCCTGATGCTCGACGCGTTTCACAGCGACAACCCTGATGATTATCTGGCCGGGTTTCCCGATCATCCCCACCGCGGGTTCGAGACGGTCACCTTCATGATCGAAGGCCGGATGCGTCATCGCGACAGTGCCGGCAACGAAGGTCTGATCGAAAACGGCGGCGTCCAATGGATGACCGCCGGGCGCGGTGTGATTCATTCCGAGTTGCCCGAACAGCGCGATGGCCTGATGGAGGGTTTTCAGCTCTGGCTCAACCTGCCGGCCACAGACAAGATGCGCCCGCCCTGGTACCGCGATTTCACCGCTGCAGACCTGCCGGTCTTCACGACCGATGCCGGCGTACGGGTGGTCGTGATCGCCGGTCGCAGCCATGGCATCGACGGTGCGGTGCTGCGCGCTGGCACCGAGCCGCTCTACCTCGACCTCGAGATGCCCGCAGGCAGCCTGTTCACGCAGTCGCTGCCGGCCTCGCGCAACGTCTTCGTTTATGTCTATCGCGGTGCACTCGAGATTGAAGGCACGGCCGTGCCCGCCGGCCGGATGGCGATTCTGGCCAATGCCGCCGATGCCGATGGCGTGGCGATGCGTGCGACCGAGAATGCCCGAGTGCTGCTGCTCGCCGGTGAGCCCTTGCGCGAGCCGATCGTTCAATACGGCCCTTTCGTGATGAACACCACCGATCAGATCCGTCAGGCGGTCGCCGACTTCCAGGCCGGCCGGCTCGCCTAAAACCAGCCTGCGTGGCTATAATCCCGCTGCCCGGGCCGACTGGCTCACTTATTGTTGGAGTTCGTCCATGTCATCACGTCGTGAATTTGTTGTTCAGCTCAGCGTGGGTTGCGCCGCCCTGGCCGCCGGTACTGTCGCCAAAGCCCAGCCTGCCATGGTCAAGGAGTCCGATGCGATTGCCACAAGCCTTGGCTACAAGGAAAAGGCGTCCACCTCCAAAGACCCGAAATACAAGGCCGGCGCGATGTGCAGCAACTGCGCGCTCTATCAGGGCAAGGCAGGCGATGCTTCCGGTGCTTGCCCCCTGTTTGCCGGCAAGGTCGTGTCCGCAGCCGGCTGGTGCACGGCGCACGCGAACAAGTCCTGATCGGTCGGTCCGATAAAAAAGGGCGCCGGCGGCCTGAGCCCCGGCGCCCTTTCTTTTTGAGCGCGTGCGCGAACCTGCGATCAGGCCCGGGTGAGTCTCAGTCCGGCATCAACCAGCAAGACTTCACCCGTGGTCTTGGTCGCTTCCACACCGAGATACCAGGCAGTCCTGGCGATATCTTCCGGGTCGATGACCTGAGCCAGCGCCGACCGTGACTTGTATGACTTCACCGAGGCATCGAAACGTTCGGCGCCCAGACCTGTACGCAGCCAGGCCGAATCGACCAGTCCTGGTGCAATCGCGTTGACCCTGACATCCGGCCCCAGCGCGCGAGCCAGGCCAAAGGTCATCGCGTTCAACGCCCCCTTCGAGGCCATATAGGCGATCGACGAGCCGGTGCCCATCATCGAGGCGATCGAGGACACGTTGACCACGCCGGTCACCGGATGACGCTTGAGCAGCGGCAGCAGCGCGCGGGTCATCTGATAGGCGCCGATCACATTGACGTCGTAGATCGAGTGGAAGTCTTCGGCCGACAGGCCATCGAGATTCTTGATATCGACAAAGCGCGTGGTGCCGGCATTGTTGACCAGCACGTCGGCCCGGCCCCAGCGCTTTTCGACTTCAGCCGACAGTGCGCGGCAGGCTTCGTCGCTGGCCACATTGCACTTGATCATCATGGTTTCGGCGCCCAGTGCCTGGCAGGCATCAGCCACTTCCTGTGCGGGAGCCGGGTCGCGCGAATAGTTGATCACCACGCGCCAGCCTTTGCTCGCAAACAGGCGCGCGGTGGCCGCGCCGATACCGGCTGATGAACCGGTCACAACACAAACCCTTGGATCACTCATTGGTCAATTCCTTATGGCGGCCGGTGCGAGGCACTGGCGAAGTCTGTTGGGATGGCGGGCAAGCGTGTGACTGATCGGAATAAATTGCAAGAATTCGGATCGGTTCTGAACTCAACCCCGGCCGACATTGCACCGGCTGATCGCGTCGGCGAATAAACCGATGGCTGGCATCGTGAAAGCTGCGCCCGCGAGTCGCGCTCGTGTAATCATTTGTGAACCCTAAATTTCTGTCCTGTTGAATTCGGTCGGATCATGAGCCTGTCCCTATCGGTATTCGTGTCGGTCTACAAGAAGCGCGAAAACCTCGAGCTGATTCTTGAGGCCTTCAATCGGCAGACCGATACCGACTTTGAAGTCGTCCTGTGTGAAGACGATCAGGACACATCGATCAGCGACTGCATCATCAGTTGGCACAACCGGGCAAAGTTTGTCATCAGGCATGTCTCGCAGCCGGATGAGGGCTTTCGCAAGAACAAGGCATTGAACGAAGGCATCCGTGTCGCGCAGGGTGACTTCATTGTTTTCATCGACGGCGACTGCATTCCCCATCGTCGGTTCATCGAGTCCTATCGACGCCATGCGTCCCCGGGCGTGGCGCTGCATGGCCGTCGCGTGATGCTGTCGGCCTCGATCAGCCGCAGGCTGATCGACGGCGCCTGCGCGAACCCGCCCTCGCTGCTCGATATCGTGTTCTCGGGTTCAAAGAAGATCGAGTGCGCGCTCTATCTGCCATGGCTTCAGAAGAAGCCTCGCGAGTCGGCGATCTGGGGATGCAACTGGGGCATCATGAAAACCCACCTTCTCGAACTCAATGGATTCGACGAAGACTATATGCGTGCCGGGATCGGCGAGGACACCGATATCGAGTGGCGACTGCTCAAGCGCGGCATCACGCTGCGCAACGTGAAGCACGCCTGCCTGCTCTACCACCTGCATCATCACCAGTTCTATTCGGAAGCCGAGGTCGCGATCAACATCGCCCTGATGAAGGCCAAGATGGCGCAGGGCGACATCAGGTGTCTGAATGGGCTCGACAAGTCGAGAGAAGGCGACCGAATCGCGGTTTGAGGCGGTGTTCCGAACGCTTCATCGGTTGCCCCGGATCAGAGGTGCTTGTGAGTCAGCGTCATTGATCCGTTTGCAATGCCTGCACCGCAACGGGTGGCGTCGTGAAATAGGCACTGCAGACTTCGGCAGGCGCTCCATCCATGCGGATCTTGCCGTGCTCAAGCCACATCGCCCGATTGCAGGTGCGCAAGATCAATTCCTGAGAATGACTGGCAATGACCAGGATGCTGCTTGCCTTGACCAGGTTGGTCAGTCTTGCCTCGGCTTTGAGCGTGAAGGCTTCGTCGCCAACCGACAGCCATTCATCCATCAGCAGAATCTCAGGGCGCACGATTGTCGAGACCGCAAAGCCCAATCGCATGTGCATACCCGTTGAATAGGTGCGCAAAGGCATGTCTATGAAGTCGCCGAGCTCCGAGAAATCGATGATGTCATCGACATGGCTGGTAATTTCAGCGCGGTTCATGCCCAGCAGCCCGCCGCGCAAAAAGATATTTTCACGGCCAGTCGCTTCCGGATCGATGCCGAGTGAAATGTCGATTAAGGAGCCGATCGTGCCCTCGATGCGGGCATAGCCCGACGACGGTTCATAGACGCCACTGAGCATGCGCAGCATGGTGCTCTTGCCGGCGCCGTTGTGTCCGAGAAGCCCAACCCGCTCGCCGTTGCCGATCGTAAAGCTGATGCTGTCCAGTGCCCGCACGACAACCCGCCCCTGGTCGTCGGAGCCGAGTTGACCGCCGGTCGCGACCTGGATCAGGCGCTTCTTGAGCGAGCGTCCGTTGGCGTTATAGATCGGGAATTCGACGTTCGCGTCTTTGAATTCAATATGAGCCATGGCTTGTGATCAGGGCCTGCTCAGAGCCAATAGGCGATGCGACGCTTGTAGCGGCCGTACATCGCAAGCGTTACCAGCCAGCCGACCAGGGCAATGGTCAGCGAAACGATCCAGTTCATGTCGGTGGGTGCCTGCCCGAGCAGGGGTGCGCGGGTGACTTCGAGCAGGTGATAGAAGGGGTTGTAGTCGAGCAGGTAGGTAGCACTGCGCGCCGTCAGCAGCGAAGGCATCCACATGATTGGCGTCACGAAATAGATCACCTGCAGCAGGCTGGTCACGATCTGGGGCAGGTCGCGATAACGCGCGCAAAGAATTCCCAACACCAATGCGGCCCAGGTCAGGTTAAGCAGCAGCAAAATCAGACCAGGAATGCTTAGCAGAGCGATCCAGCCCACTGGTTTGCCGACTGCAATCAGAACAATTGGAAAGATGATGAGGTTGTGAGCCAGGATGATGAGGTTGCGCCAGATCATTCGTGCGATGTGCACGAAGAGTGGAATCGGCATCTGCTTGATGATGCCTTCGGCTGAGATGAATCCGGTACAGCCCTCAGTCAGGATCTGCGCGACAAAAGCCCAGAGAATCATCCCGACCGACAGGAAGGGAAAGAACTCGGTCATCGGCGAATTGAAGAGCTGGCTGAACACTACCCCCATCGAGCCGATCATGATCCCCATGCTGATCGTGAGCCAGAAAGGCCCGAGCGCTGAGCGTCGATAGCGCTGGCGCACATCCTGCCAGCCCAGCATGCCGACCAGCGAGTAGCGCCGCGCGGATGCGTGGATGTCATCAATAGCTGTGCTGATCGAGCCGATGGGCATCAGGTGAGGTCCCGTTGAGCTGGCGCTTGAACGTGTGATGACTTTGAAAAGTGACTTAGGGGTCGTCGTAGTGCCGCAGCACCGCTGCGCAATGTCGTCGCACAACCGGCGCCCGACAGTTTAGGGCATCCGCACGACTCGCCCTGGGAGGTCCGATTTCAGGCCGACTTGGCCAACCGGAAACCGATATGCGACATCGGGTTGAAGGGATCGGTGCCGCGACGCGCGCTCGGCCGATACGACATGCAGTAGTCCTCGTTGCACAGGAATGATCCGCCGCGGATCACGCGCTTGGGTGCGTTCGGCGGCACACCCGGGTCGGCCGGATCGAAGGCGTCCTGCGGTCCCTGCGGATCGGTGATCGGTCGTTTGTCCGCGGTGCTTGCCTGTTGCGTGAAGTAATCGGCCCGATACCAGTCGGCCACCCATTGCCAGGCATTGCCGGTCATATCGAAGAGGCCGTAGCCGTTTTGCGGAAAGGTGGCGACCGGTGTGGTGCCGGTGGCGCCGCCTGCCTTGGCGCTGATCACCGGGAAAGGCTTTGCCTTGACGTCCCAGATATTGGCCAGCATCTTGCCCTCGGGCTCGAACTGATCGCCCCAGGCATAGGTGGCCTGATCGAGGCCGCCACGCGCGGCGAACTCCCATTCGGCTTCGCTTGGCAGCCGCTTGCCGGCCCATTTGGCATACGCCAGCGCGTCTTCGAAACTCACCTGCACGACCGGATGGTCGCCTTTGCCGTTGATGTTGCTGTCGGGGCCGAAGGGATGCTGCCAGTTTGCGCCGGGCACATAGGCCCACCACTGCGAGTAGTCATCGAGCCTGACCGGGCGACTCGTCCCGGTGAAGACCATGGCGCCCGGCACCAGCGCCGCTGCCGGCGGCCGGGGTGTGCCGGGGGGCAGTTGCACCTTCAGCGTTTCCCAGTCGGGTGCCTTTTCTGCGGTCGTGCGATAGGCGGTGGCCTTGACGAACTCGGCGAACTGGTCGTTGGTGACATGCGTGGTGTCCATCCAGAAGCCGGTGACTTTCACCCGGTGCGTCGGCCGCTCATTGGCCTGGGCAAGCTTGTGATCGCTGCCCATCAGGAATTCGCCGCCGGGCACCCAGGCCATGCCTTTCGGGCCGTCTGTGCCATTGCCCGGACGCACCACCGGCTTGGTGGCCGCCGGATTGCCATGACGCGATGTCCAGGCGTAAAAGCCACCCGCTGCCACCGCCGCCACAGCGGTGCCGCCGATGATCAAACCGCGCCGATTACTGAGGGCCATGTTCGCCTCCCGCGTGAGAAGGGCACGATGTTAACCGTGCCCGATGCGGGCACGGGCGATTTCGATTGCTGCGACTCAAACCGGGGTGAACATCGGTAGGTGGTTGCCGTCTTCAGTCGGTTTGAACACCAGCTTCACACGCTGACCGATTTTCAAGGCATCGAGATCGCAATCGGTGATGTTGGTCAGCATCGTCACACCCTCATCGAGCCTGACATAGGCGATCGCGTAGGGAATGGGGCCTGCCCTGCGCGTGACGCTCACGCTGTAGATCTCGCCGGTGCCTTTGCTGGCTTCCCAGTCGGTGTCGCCGAAGCAATAGGGGCAGACCGCGCGCGGATACCAGTTGGGTTTGGCGCACGCGGTGCAGCGTCGAAACTTCAGCACACCTTCTTTGGCCGCCGCCCAGAAGGGCCCGGTTGCGGCATCGGTGATGCTTGCGCCCAGCGGGCGATCCTGGCTCATCGTGCTCATGGTCATGCCCTCTCAAGGATCAGGGTTCCGGAACCGTGGCGCGAGCCCAGCAATCCGCCGATGCCCTGCGCCAGTGCCAGCGTGCAGTTCGGCACCTGGACCTTGGCATGGGCTTCGCCGCGCAGCTGACGCACCGCCTCGATCACCTTGGTGATGCCGCCGCGATTGGCGGGATGGTTGTTGCACAGGCCGCCGCCGTCGGTGTTGAAGGGCAGCTTGCCGACACCCGAGATCAGGTTGCCGTCGGCAACGAATTTGCCGCCCTGGCCTTTTTCGCAAAAGCCCAGGTCTTCAAGCTGCATCAGCACCGTGATCGTGAAGCTGTCGTAGATCGAGGCGTATTGGATGTCGGCGGGTTTGACGCCGGCTTCCTCGAAGGCCTTGGGGCCCGACAATGCTGCCGCCGACCAGCTCAGATCAACCTGCCCGCCGAGCTGGCCTTTGACGGCTTCGCCTGCGCCCAGCAGGTTGATGACCGGGCGCTTGAGTGAACGGGCGATCTCGGGTCGCGTGACCACCAGTGCACCGCCGCCGTCGCTCACCACGCAGCAGTCGAGCTTGTGCAGTGGATCGGAAATCATCGGTGAATCGAGCACCTCCTGCACCGTGACCGGATCGCGCAGCATGGCGTGCGGATTGTGCTGGGCATGGGCTGCGGCG
>CAIVAS010000063.1 GCA_903903975.1 uncultured Burkholderiales bacterium | reverse complement strand
GTCCGGCCTCGGCGCGGAAGTGATCCGGATCGGGCGTCCAGGCGGCCATGCCGCTTTCGATGATCTCGGCGAAGACGTGCTCCTTCGAGGGAGAAGCACGCTCGAACTCAATCTCAAGGATGTGCGCGATCGCGAAACCTTGCTGCAAGTCGTAGCGCGGGCGGATGCGCTGATGGAGGGGATGCGGCCCGGCGTCATGGAGCGGTTGGGGATTGGGCCGGATGTATGTCTCGCGAGAAATCCGCGCTTAGTCTATGGGCGTTGCACAGGATGGGGGCAGCAGGGGCCGCGCGCGCTGCAAGCAGGGCACGACATCACTTACATCGCGACTGTCCGTCGTCAGAACATTTGGCGCATCTCGTGGCTTAGATTAGCGGAGTGCGGGCCTCGTCTGGGGGCTGATGTTAAGCGGCGAGCTTGCGGTGTTGCAAGCGCCGATGTTCGATGGTCTTTCGCTTGATCCTTTCGCGTTGTTTGATGATGGCTGGGGCCCTGCCGAAGTAGGCGTCGGCGGGCGTCACGTTATTCAGGCTCTCGTGGTAACGCTGGTTGTTGTAGTGCTCGACGAAGGCCTCGATCTGGGTCTCGAGGTCGCCGGGCAGGAAGTAGTTTTCCAGCAGGATGCGGTTCTTGAGGGTCTGGTGCCAGCGCTCGATCTTGCCCTGGGTCTGCGGGTGCATCGGGGCGCCGCGCACATGGCTCATCTTGTTGGCCTCGATGTATTCCGCCAGTTCGCCCGCGATGTAGCTGGGGCCATTGTCGCTGAGCAGCCTGGGCTTGTGCAGCACCGTGGCATGATCGCAGCCCGAGGCCTTGAGCGCGAGGTCGAGCGTGTCGGTGACGTCCTCGGCCCGCATGTTGGTGCACAGCTTCCAGGCGATGATGTAGCGCGAGAAGTCGTCGAGCACGGTCGACAGATACATCCAGCCCCAGCCGATGATCTTGAAGTAGGTGAAGTCGGTCTGCCACATCTCGTTCGGCCTGGTGGTCTTGGTATGGAACTGGTCGGCGGCCTTGATCACGACATAGGCCGGACTGGTGATCAGGTCGTTGGCCTTGAGCAGGCGGTAAACCGTGGCTTCGGAGACGAAGTAGCGCTTCTCGTCGGTAAACCGCACGGCCAGCTCCCGCGGGCTCAGCTCGGACTGCTCCAGCGCCAGCTCGATGATCTGATCATGGATGTCCGCCGGGATCCGGTTCCACACCCGGCTCGGCGCCGAGGGTCGATCAGCCAGCGCCTCGGGGCCGCCCTCGAGGTAGCGGTCATACCAGCGGTAGAAGGTCCGGCGGGCAACGCCGAGCTGGTCCAGCGTGCGCTTGGCCGACAGGTGCGACTGCTCGACGATCCGGATGATCTCGAGCTTCTCCGATGCAGGATACCTCATTCGCCGCTCTCCCCATCCGCAATCATGCTTTTTTTAAGCAGGCGGTTCTCGAGGGTCAGGTCGGCCACGCATTCCTTCAGCGCGCTGGCCTCGCGGCGCAGATCCCTGACCTCATCGGTGGTCGCAGCACGGGCGGTGTCGCCGGCCAGGCGGCGCTTGCCAGCTTCCATGAACTCCTTCGACCACACGTAATACAGGCTCTGGGCGATGCCTTCCTTGCGGCACAGCTCGGCGATACTGTCATCGCCGCGCAGGCCTTCGAGCACGATACGGATCTTGTCCTCGGCCGAGAAATGCCGGCGGGTTGCGCGCCGGATGTCCTTCACCACCCGCTCTGCAGGGGCCTTTACCGGCGATTTTTTAAAGGAGGATTGGGGCTTCATCTTCGTTCCTTCGTCACTACGACGAAGCCCCAATCCTCCTTAAATCACAACCTCAAATCTGTGCCATTGGTGCTGACGGGGGACAACTACCTGCTTGGCAAACGGTATTCCGCCAGCGACCAGCATCGCCTCGATCTGGTGTTCAAACGAGTAGCCTGCGCGGGATTTCCGCTGCTGGCTGGCCGACAGCATGATCGCATCGATAGCGCCTGTTGCATCGACCAGCCGCCGAACGATACCCTTCATGTCGAGCTTGACGGCATCGTC
>CAIVAS010000062.1 GCA_903903975.1 uncultured Burkholderiales bacterium | reverse complement strand
CGCCGGTTCAGCACCCTCTGGTCGATCTGCGCGGCTTTTACGACGAACTGGTCGCCGGTGGCGTCAATCCCGAGATCGAGCTGCTCGAATTCGACAAGCGCGCACCGCAGCAGCGTGTCGCAGAGCGTCTGCGCAGCGGCAGCCAGCCGCTGGTGAGCTGGAAGCGGCTCTATCGTCGCGGCGGCGAACCCTTCGCGGTGGCCTGGGTTTATCTCGCGCCGATCGTCGGGAAGGTGACCCGCGAGATGGCCTCGACGCACACGTCCTATCACATCATCGAAAACCTCAAACAGCTCAAGATCGATCGCGCCGATATCTCGATCCGGGCCCAGGCCTCGACGGCCGAGACCCGCAAGCTGCTTCGGATGCCGCCTTCCACGCCGATCCTGGCGCTTGAGCGCGTCTCATATCTGGCCGATGGCACGCCGGTCGAATACGACCTCTATTGCGCCCATGCGGATTTGTATGAGTACGCGTTCAAGGTGGGCAGCAAGGTCAATGTTGCCGATGCACTCGCGCGGCGCTCCGGGGCGATCCGTCCCTGACGCTTATCTGGCTCAACACAGGACCCACGACACATGCAGCATTCGAACTATTTCCCTGAGCGCATGGGACACGCCCGGATCTCGCCCGAAGGCAGCTTCGAGGCCGGATCCTTTCAATCGTTCGAGCTGGTCTATACCGCCGGCTATTTCGGCGTTGACGACACTGGCTCCCTGAAGATCGTGCACCGGTTTGCAAGCGATATGGGGCGTCCGCAATGGAGCGATCCGGCAGCGCCCAATTACACGACGGTCGAGGCCTCCAATGGCGCCGTGCTCGAAGTGCAGTACGACGGCAAACGCAATATCCGGCCCTGGGACAAGACCCTCTTTATTCGCATCATTCGCGGTTTCCTGCGCGAAGGCGACACCATCACCGTGCGCTTCGGTGATCGCTCGAAGGGGTCGCCGGGAATGCGTGTGCAGACCTTCAGCGAGCCGACCTTCGAGTTTCGGGTGCTGGTCGATCCGTTTGCGACCTATCACTACACCGCGCTGCCGGTGCAACCGGTCATTTCGGTGGTGGCCGGCCCGCCGGTGCTCTGGAAGGCAGTCGTTCCCACCTTGCGCCAGTGCGGCCAGCGTTTCAGGCTGGGGTTCAAGGGCGAAGACAAATGGGGCAATCCCAGCGATCAGGTCGAAGGCACCTTCACCCTTCGATCAAGCCACCCGATCAATGGCCTGCCTGCCGGTTTTTCGATGAAGGCCGGCGAGCATGCCCGGGTCTTCGAGGATCTGTCGGTGAGCGAACCCGGCGATGTGCGAATCGAGGTGTTCAACGCCGCAGGCGATCGCCTTTGCGTCAGCAATCCGATGCGCATCGCGGCCCAGGTGCCGCTCTTGCATTTCTGGGCTGACCTGCATGGGCAATCGGAGGAGACGATTGGCACCAACTCCGCCCGTGAACTGATCGAGTTTGCGCGCGACCGCGCCTTTCTCGACGCGATGAGCCATCAGGGCAATGACTTCCAGATCACCACGCCTTTCTGGGAGGAGCTCAATCGTTTGACCGCGCAGTTCAATGAAGATGGGCGCTTCATCATTTATCCGGGCTATGAGTGGTCAGGCAATACCGGACTGGGCGGCGATCGCAACGTCATGTTCATGCATGAGGGCCGGCAGATTCATCGCTCATCGCATGCGCTGCTCGATGATCTGTCGGATCTCGAGACTGATGCCAACAGTGCGACCGATCTCTTCAAGGCGCTCAAGGACGAGAACGCCGTGGTGTTTGCGCATATCGGCGGACGTTATGCCAATATCAAGATGGCGCACGATCTGCGCATCGAGCGCTCGGTGGAGGTTCATTCCGACTGGGGCACCTTTGAATGGCTGGTCCATGACGCGATGGAGCAGGGCTATCGGGTTGGCATTCTGGCTAACTCCGACGGTCATAAGGGCCGCCATGGTGCGAGTCACCCGGGCGCATCGCTTTTTGGCGCCTATGGCGGGCTGTCCTGCCTGATCGCGTCAGCGCTGACGCGCGAGGCGCTCTTCGATGCCCTGCGAAAGCGCCACCATTACGCCACGACCGGTTGCCGCATGATGCTCGACGTCAAGGCGCGCTTCGACTCCGATGCGCAGCGCTTTGCCGACGATCCGAAGCTTGGCGCGAGCGCTGCCGAGCCGGTGCGCGACGCGATGATGGGCGACATCCTGCATGCGGTCGACGAGCAGCTCGAGTTCAGTGTGCATGCGGTGGCGTCCGCGCCGATCGAGCGCATCGAGATCCGCAACCGACTCGAGGTGCTCGAGACTTGGCGACCTTATGCTGACAATGAGCTCGGTCGACGCATCCGGGTGATCTGGGAGGGTTCCGAGTACCGCGGACGAGGGCGTCAGACCGTCTGGGACGGGGGCTGCACGCTGACTGGCAATCGCTTCGAACGCATTGCGCCGATCAACCTCTGGAATCTCGACAAGCAGATCGTTCAGACCAGCCCTGGGGCACTTGAATGGAGCGCGCTGACGACCGGCGGCTTTGGTGGCTTCGATGCCTGGCTGGGCGATGCGCATTCAGGGGTTCTGAGCATCGACACGCCGCTGGTCAAATGCCGCATCAATATTGCCGAGATCGGTCGTGACGACCTCGTCTTTGAGGCAGGCGGAATCGGTCGACACATCAGAGTCTTTCGCCTGCCCGATGAGAATCGGCATAAGGAGCTTATGCTCTCCCGTCGCATCCGGCTCAATGCTGGCATCGATAATGCGCTGTATGTCTGTATCACCCAGGAAGACGGGCATCTGATCTGGTCGAGTCCGATTTATGTGACGCGTTGAGTCGGTTCACCGCCGGACCGCTCATTGAATCGCAGCGGCAGTTCATCCAATCATTCAAGGAATGACCCTAATGAAGTGGTTTCTCAGATCGATCCTTGTTGCCTCGGCCTGGCTCGCCACGGCTTTCACGCTGCCAGCTGCGGCGAGTGAATATCCCGATAAGCCGGTGCGCCTGGTCGTGCCCTGGCCGGCAGGCGGATTGGTCGATATTGCGGCCCGCACATCGGGCACGAGCTTGCAGGCCGCGATGGGTCAGCCGTTTGTGGTCGAGAACAAGCCTGGTGCCGGCGGTGGCATCGGTGCCGATGCGGTCGCCAAGGCCTCACCCGACGGCTACACCCTGCTGCTGACCACGTCGGCCTTGAACATGAATGCCGCGATCAAGCGCACACCTGCCTACAGTGTTGCGAATGAATTCATCCCGATCGCTGCCGTGGCCTATGCACCCTCGGTGCTGGTGGTGCGAAGCTCGCTCGGTGTCAGTTCGGTGGCGGAACTGATTGCGCTGGCCAGATCCAAACCGGACAAGCTCAGCTATGCCTCGGCAGGGCAGGGCAGCCCGGCCCATCTCTACGGCGAGCTGTTCAAATCGCTGGCGGGCGTGGAGATGCTGCATGTGCCCTACAAGGGCGCACCCCAGGCGATCAACGACCTGATCGCGGGTGAGGTTGATGTGCTCTTTGCCAATGCCGCGGTTGCCTTGCCACAGATTAAAGGCGGACGCGTCCGCGCGCTGGCAGTGACCAGTGCCCAGCGTTTCCCGGCCTTGCCCGACATGCCGACCATGGCCGAAGCAGGTCTGCCCAAATTCAACGCCGATCAGTGGCTGGCGATTCTCGCGCCGCGTGGCACGCCGCCCGCAGTCGTGCAACGGCTTCGGATTGAGATCGACAAGATGCTTGTCCGGGACGATGTTCGGGCAGCCTTGTCGCAAAGCGGCATGACCGCGGCGGCGGCGTCGACACCCGCCGAATTCACTTCGGTGCTCAATCGCGAGTACGAGATCTGGCTGTCGGTGGTGAAGTCGGCCAACATCAAGCCGGAATAGGCAGGGAGCCTCGTCATGTCCGCAAGTACACAGTCCAGTCCTGATCAAGCTTCCTCAACCGGCCATATCGGCAAGACCTTTGCCGACTCGATGCCGCACTGGATCGCGCCGGTTCGGGCCGCGCCAGGCAGCCCCAATGTGATCGTGATTCTGATGGATGACATGGGTTATTCAGACCTCGGCTGCTTCGGCGGCGAGATCAACACGCCGAATATCGACGCGCTGGCCGGCAATGGTTTGCGCTTCACCAACTACACCACGGTGCCGATGTGCACGCCGGCACGCGCAGCACTGCTGACCGGCAAAAATCCGCACAGCGTCGGCTGCGGCTGGCTGTCGCATAACGATCCCGGCTATCCCGGCTACAAGGGAGAGATCTCGCTCAATGCGCCGACGAGTGCCGAGCTCCTTCGCCTGCATGGCTATGCCACGATGGCCGCCGGCAAGTGGCACAACACCTACGATCGCAACAATTTTCAGGGGGGTGACACCAGCTCCTGGCCGGTTCAGCGCGGCTTTGACCAGTTCTATGGATTCATGGCGGCCGAGACCAGTTATTTTCAGCCTGACAACATGATGGAGGGCAATCAGCCCGCCCAGGTGCTGCGTTATCCGGAGGGCTATTTCGCACCCGATGACTACACCAGCCGCAGCATCGACTGGATCTCGCAGCACACCACGTCCTCGCCCGACAAGCCCTTCTTTCTTTATCTGGCTTTCCAGACGCCTCATGGGCCGCTGCATGCCAAGCCTCAGGATCTCGCGCGCTACAAGGGTCGCTACGATGCCGGCTGGGATGCGATGAGACGGCAGCGCTTCGAGCGGCAGCACAGCGCCGGACTGACCGAGCCGAATGCCGGTTTTGCGCCGAGAAATCCGGGTGTTCCGGTCTGGGCCGATCTGAGTGCCGATGAGCAGGCGCTGTTTGCGCGCTATATGGAGGTCTATGCCGCGCTCATCGATAACGCCGATCAGAACATCGGCCGACTGGTGAGCTTTTTGCGCCAGACCGGCCAGCTCGACAACACGATCATCATGCTGACCTCCGACAACGGCGCCAATGCCGTGGCTGGCCCAGGCGGTGTGATGAATCTGGTCGGGCGGCGCGTCGGTGCGGTCGAAGACATGGCCTTGAATCAGCGCTTGCTCAAGGAAGGCAAGGTGGGAGGTGAAGACACCTACATCTGCTATCCCACCGGCTGGACTCAGGTCAGCAATACCCCTTACCGCTTTTTCAAGCGCACACCGATGGCCGGCGGCATCCGCGTGCCGCTGGTGGTGCATTGGCCGGCCGGCATCGCCGACAAGGGCACCCTGCGCAAACAGTGGGTCCATGTTACCGATGTGCTGCCGACGCTGATGTCTTTGGCGAGCGCGACATTGCCCGAGGATTTCAAGGGCTATCGAACCCGTCCGCTCGATGGCCGCAGTTTTGCCAGTCTTCTCAACGATGCTCAGGCGCCATCATTGCGCGATCGTCAGTATTACGAGCTGCAGGGCAATCGGGCCTATATCTCTGGACACTGGAAGATCGTCTCGCTGCAGTCGCCAGACAAGGCGATGGACATGCACAACTGGATGCTGTTCGATCTGGCCAATGACCCGGCCGAGATCACCGATCTGGCCGCAAAGCATCCCGAGATCGTCGCCCGACTGGTGGACGAGTTCGATCAGGAGGCCGGTGCGAACTACGTCTATCCCATCGACCTGCGCGATGAGCGTCGCGGGCTTCAGTTGCCGCCCTATGAGCTTGACCGCGTGCTGTTGCCTCGCGAATTCTTTCGCGCCGGTCAGTCGATTCCGTCGGTTGTCATCACGCCACTGATTGCCGATCGCAGTTATATGCTCACCGCACGCTTTGACTGGCAGCCGGGCAACGAGGGCATCATCTTCGCGCTGGGCGACCGGTTTTTTGGCCTCGTGCTCTTTGTCGAGGATGGCACTTTGCACTGCATCTATCAGCAGTGGCACAACCCCAAGACGCTCAGGCCGATTGCACTATCCGCCGGCGCGCAGCATTTCGAATTTGACTACCGCGCAACCGGCGGGCGAAAAGGCCATGCGACGGTCTCGCTCAATGGCACCCGCCATCTCGAAGGCGTCGACTTGTCGCCCACGCTGATGCGCATTCCGAGTTGCGGCATGAGCATCGGTGTGTCGCGGCGTCTGGCGGTCAGTGAGCGTTATGAACACCGTGGCGCATTTGAATACAGCGGGCAGATCGATCGGATTCGCATCGAGCCTGGCGACATGGCGCCTGGCAGCCTGGTCGAGCCGAGCGAAGAAGCCTATCAGGCCAAACTTCGCGCTGCTGCAGCCGCGCAGGCGCTTGCGCCGGACTGAAGACATGATTCATCACAGGCTGCAAGGCCGGTTGTCAATCAATTGACAAGACAGGAGACCGAGATGACTTATCAAAAAATCAGGGTGCGGCAACTGGGAGGCGCAGGCGGCGCCGAAATCACCGGCGTCGATCTGGCCTTGGCCGATGATGAGGCGATTGCCGAAATTCAGCGGGCGATGCATGAGTTTCTGGTGGTGACCCTGCCCGATCAGCCGCTCGACGATGCGCAATTGGCGCGATTCACCTCGCGCCTTGGGCCCTTCGGGCTGGAGCCTTTCGTCGAAGGCGACACGACACATCCTAATGTGATCGCTGTGGTCAAGGAGGCCGATGAAGTGCGGCGATTGAATTTCGGCGGCAACTGGCACAGCGACTGGAGCTTTCTCGAAACCCCGCCGAGCTATACCTTGTTGCATGCCCGCGAACTGCCGCCTTTTGGAGGCGATACCCTCTTCGCGAATCAATACCTCGCCTTCGAATCCTTGTCCCCGGGGATGAAGGCACTCACGAAGGGTCTGCGAGCGGTCCACAGCGCGCGCCGCCCCTATGGCCCCAACAGCCACAATGCCAACGGCGGGCATCTTCGTTCGATGAAGATCAAGACCGGTCCCGAGGCAATGGCCGAGTTTGTCCATCCGATCGTTCGCACGCATCCGGCCACCGGGCGTGATGCACTCTTCGTCAACCGGGTCTATGCGATTCGCCTGGAGCACATGACCGAGGCCGAAAGCGCGCCCTTGCTCAATTATCTGACCGAACATTCGGTGCGGCCTGAATTCATCGTCAGAGTGAGCTGGCGCCCGAACATGCTGACCATCTGGGACAACCGGGTGGTGCAGCATCTTGCAGTCAATGATTACGACGGCTATCGCCGGGAGCTTCACCGGACATCGGTTCTCGGTGAGGTTCCGGTCCTTGTGACCCAGTCCTCGTGACCCATCAAGCAGCCAGACATTCAACCGGATACTGAGATGACAACAGCCAAGCCCAACGTGGTGCTGATCCTGAATGACGATATGGGCTTTTCCGATATCGGCTGTTATGGCGGCGAAGTCGAGACACCACACCTCGATCGTCTTGCCGCGAACGGCCTGCGATTCAGCCAGTTCTACAACACCGCACGCTGCAGCCCGTCGCGTGCCTCGATGCTTACCGGTCTGCATCCACACCAGACCGGCGTGGGCATCCTCACCTATGACTCCGGGCCCGAGGGCTATGCCGGCAATTTGAATCAGCGCTGTGTGACCATTCCGCAGGCGCTCAAGACCAATGGCTACCGGACCTATATGAGTGGGAAGTGGCATGTGGCCTCGAGTCTGACCAAGCCGACCGACACCTGGCCGCTGCAGCGCGGATTCGACGAGTTTTTCGGCACCATCATCGGGGCAGGCAGCTTCTACGATCCGAATACGCTGACTCGTGGCAATGCCAATGCCGAGCATGAGGCACGCGCCGAGGGCTTCTTTTATACCGATGCGATCAGCGATCAGGCGGTCGCGTATATCGAGCAGCATGCAGCAGGGCACGCCGGTCAGCCGTTTTTCGAATATGTCGCCTACACCGCGCCGCACTGGCCCTTGCATGCGCACGAGGCCGACATTGCCAAGTACAAGGGCCGCTTCGATGCCGGCTGGGATGCCCTGCGCGAAGCGCGTCTTGAAAAGCTGGTCGCCTCGGGAATTCTCAAAGACGCCTGGAAAATGACCGATCGCGACCCGAGCCAGCCTCCCTGGACGCAGGCGCAAGCCGATGAGCAATTTCGCGCCTGGACGCTGCGCTGCATGGAGGTCTATGCAGCGCAGATCGATCGGATGGATCAGGGGATCGGTCGTATCATCGCGGCACTCGAGCGCACCGGGCAGCTCGATAACACCGTGGTGATCTTTCTGGCCGACAACGGTGCCTGCGCCGAGGACATTCCGCAAGGCGTGACCATCGATGAGCTGGTCAACAAGCTGATGATCGCGCGCGCCACCACGCGCAGCGGCGAGCCGGTGCACTTCGGCAACGACACCGGTCGCATGCCCGGCCCTGAGAACACCTATCAGAGCTACGGCACGGCCTGGGCCAATCTGTCGAACACACCGTTTCGCCTCTACAAGCACTGGATTCACGAGGGCGGCATCTCCACGCCGCTGATCGTGCACTGGCCGAACGGGATCACCGACAAGGGCGGTATCCGCCATGCGCCCGGCTATCTGCCCGACATCATGGCCACCGTTCTCGATGTCACCGGCACGACATACCCGGCGAGCTTCGAGGGCAGGGCGATTGATCCGCTCGAAGGCCGCAGTCTGATGCCGGTGTTCGTGAAGGACGGCGGCACCCGACCGCCGATGTTCTGGGAGCATGAGGGCAATGCCGCAGTGCGGATCGGCCAGTGGAAACTCGTCAAGCGCTATCCCCTTGACTGGGAGCTTTACGATCTCGACGCAGATCGCACCGAGCTCAATGATCTCGCTGCGCAGCATCCAGCGCGGGTGGCCGACATGGGCGCTCAGTACGATGCCTGGGCGGCGCGCTGCGGCGTGATTGCGCGCGAAAAGATCGTGGCGCTGATGAGCAGCCAGGGCGTGACCCGCGCCTTCTGGGAAAAGGACGAATAGCCTGAGCCATCGGGGAGCGGGCATGACAGCAAGCGGCGCATCCTGCTGCGGCCCGAGGGCCGAAAACACTGCCGCACCTGCGCCGGTACCTGTCACACCCCAGAGCCGGCCCGCAGCGTATCAGGGCAATGCTCCCATCTCCGGACACTGGTGCGAGATCCCGGCCGGAAGCTTCACCATGGGCAATGAGGGGCCCGATGCGGTGCCGGGCGATGGCGAAGGGCCGACGAGGCTGGTGTCGCTCGGTGCCTTTCGCATTGCATCGACCACAGTGACCAATGCCGAGTTCGCCGACTTCGTGCGTGCCACGCGCTACATCACCGATGCCGAGACCCAGGGGACGTCTTTTGTGTTTTACCTGCAGGTCGGCGAATCGGTGCGTCAGGCGGCCCGCCATGTCGTGAGCGGCTTGCCGTGGTGGCTGCCGATCGAGAACGCCTCATGGCAGCGCCCGGAAGGGCCCGGATCGCATGTGCGCGATCGTCCCTCGCACCCGGTGGTCCATGTCTCTTGGAACGATGCCATGGCCTATTGCGAATGGGCCGGTGTGCGTCTGCCGAATGAAGCCGAGTGGGAAAGGGCGGCTCGCGGCGGCCACGAAGGGCTTCGCTTTGCCTGGGGTAACGAGCTGTATGACGCGGCAGGGCTGCCGCGCTGCAATGTGTTCAGAGGCCGGTTTCCGGATGCGCCTGTTGCAGGGTGGGCACCGCAGCCGGTTGATGCCGGGTCAGGCGAACCGAACGGGTTTGGCCTCTATAACGTCTGCGGCAACGTCTGGGAGTGGTGTGCAGAGACATTGGCAGACCGGCAGCGGCCGCTGCGCGGCGGGTCCTTTCTCTGCCACGACTCTTATTGCAACCGCTATCGTGTG
>CAIVAS010000061.1 GCA_903903975.1 uncultured Burkholderiales bacterium | reverse complement strand
TACCAACCCCGGGACGCTGACCTGCTATCAGCGGCAGGACTGCGCGGGCGTAAACACCATCTATTCGAGCACCCCCGACCCCGCGACCCTCGCCTGCAACTATTCGCGTACCGATTGCGGTGCATCAAGCGCCACCCTTTTTCCGCCCACGACTGACCCCGGCACCCTGACCTGCTATCGGAGACAGAACTGCGATGGCAGCAGCACCGGCTGGACATCGACGGTCCTGAGTACGATCACTTGCCCGTCTGCCACCGAGCCGCAGCCGACTTACACGCCGTCGACACAGCTCAATGCGTCGTCGCTGATCACGAAGACCACGACTCCGGTCTACCGTTATGTCAGCGGGGGCGCGCTCAATCAGTCATCGGTCTGGCCGATGACGCAAACGACAACCAGAACGGCCTTGGGCGCCTCGTCGATCACCCCGGTCGCGACCACCAAGACCGTGACGACAACCAACTACACTGCGTCTCAGGTCAATGCCGCATCCTGCCCCACCGGCACCAGCCCGATGAGCTGCGTGATTCCGGCCTTGCCTGGCGTGCCCGACCCGGCCGCACTGACGCCTGCGCGCTACTACGCCTACATCGGCACCGGCGACAAGGGCCTGCCGGCGAGCTATCGCGTGGTGCAGATCGACCGCACACGTCCCTCGACCTATACCTATCCGGTGATCGATGCGACCACCGGTGCGGCGGTCACCAATGCCACCTCTCAACGCTCTGACTGCGCCGCGATCACCTCCTGCACCTGGCTTGAAGAAGCGCAGAACTACGCGAACTGGTACCTCTATTATCGCAACCGCCTTTTCGCAGCCCAGGCAGTGGTGGCCGATTCGCTCTCGAGCATGACCTCGACAAGCCAGCAAAAGCTGCGCCTCGGATACGGTCGGATCAATTACTACTCGGGCGCTTACAACCCGTGGCTGACGCAGCAGTTGCAAACGATCAGCGCGCTTCCCTCAATCGATGGCCAGACGAATCCGGGTGCACTGGTGCGAGGGGTGCGGCCCTTTATTGTGGGCACGCAAGATCGCAGCGACTTCTTCAACTGGCTCTTCAGCCTGGCCTGGGTCGGATCGACCCCCAATCGTGAGGCCATTGATTCGGTCGGACGCTACTTTGCGCGCACCGACAACAAAGGGCCCTGGGGCGCAACCCCTGGGACCGAAGACACCTCCCCGCAACTCGCCTGCCGGCGCAACAGCCTGTTTCTGACCACCGACGGCGAATGGACCAATTCTGCCGCCGGACAGCCCCTGATCGGCGCCACCGGTCCGGTGGCAGGCAACGGCGGGCCGCAGGAATCGGACAACGTTGCCGGGCCGACCATCACCGGCGACGGCGTCAATACTGGGGCTAGCTTCACCTACCAACCGGCAAACTGGTTGCAGTTCAGCGGTGGCGTCAATCAGGCGCAGACGCTGACCGATGCTGCGGTCTATTACTGGAACCGCGACTTGCGCCCGGATCTGCCCAACGTCATCCTGCCGGTTACCGACTCGTTGCGCCCGAATCCGGCGTTCTGGCAATCAATGAGCACCTATGTCATCGGCTATGGCCTGTCGGCATCGATGGATACCGCGGCGACGCGTACAGCCGTGACTAACAACACCCCGGTGACCTGGCCCACGGTCGATCTGACCAGCACGCTGTCGACCGGTGGCAATCGGGTGAATGACAGCCTGCGGGCAGCGCTCGCCTCGCGCGGCAACTTCTATGCAGCCCAGACGGTGGCAGAACTCAAGAGCGGTGTGCTCGGCAGTTTCCGCGAGATCGCAACCCGGCAAGGCTCGGCAGGCGGTGTGGCGGTTACCGGCCCGGCGATCACCAGTCTGTCGCAGGCGTTTTTCCCGAGCTACACCACCGGCAAATGGACAGGCTCCCTGAAAGCCTATAAATCGGCCGATCTCGAGTCGCTTGCTGCGGGCAATGTCGTGACGCCGGACTGGACAGCGAGCCTGCCGGCCTTTAGTGCCCGCAATATTCTGTCGAGCAGCGCACTCAATGTCTCGACCACCTTCGATGTCGGATCGCTGAATGCGCCGCAGGCAAGCAGCCTGACCTCGACCGCCGCAGGCTTTTCTTACACCGCGGCCGAAGCGGTGAACTATCTGCGCGGTGACAGTACCCAGGAGCTGCCTGCGACCGGCATCGCTGTCGGCACGAAGTTTCGCCGGCGTGAGTCGAAAATTGGCGATATCGTCAACTCGGCGCCGCTCTATGTGAAGGCACCGGACTATGGTTATGGCGCGATGCCGACCATCGGTTCAAGCTACGCCGCCTTTGTGGCTGCACGGCGCGCATCGACCTCACCCGCGACCGTCTACGTCGGCGCCAACGACGGTATGTTCCATGCCTTCGATGCCTCGACAGGTGTGGAACGATTTGCGTATGTGCCGCGCGGCGTCTATCCGACGCTGGCAAACCTGCTCAACCCGGGCTACGAGCACAACTACTATGTGGACGGTCCGGTGACGGCAGGCGACTGGTACGACGGCTCAACGTGGCGCTCGATGGTGATCGGCACCACCGGGGCAGGCGGGGCCAACGGCGGTTCGTCGGTCTTTGCCATCGATGTCACCAACCCGGGCAGCATTACCAAGAGCAACGTGAATTGGGACACCACGCCTGCCGATAGTCAGTCGGCAAGCTATCTCGGTCATATCCTGAATCGCGGCATTGTTGGCCGGATCAATTCATCGACCGGTGGGACTCAATGGGTCTACATGGTGGGCAACGGCTATGAAAGCACCAGCAACATGGCAGCACTGCTGGTCTTTGATATGGCCACCGGCGCCATGACTTCCATCCCGGTCGGCACGTCCTGGACCGTCGCAAGCGGTGATGCCGGTCGCAACGGCATGGGCGGCATCACAGTGATGTACGACTCCGAGCGCAACATCAAGCTGGTATACGGCGGCGATCGTCAGGGCAATCTGTGGCGCTTTGACTTCAGCAGCGGCATACCCGCAGGCGCCAAGGGTTTCGACAATGCCAGCACGCCGCTCTTTACCGCGGTCAACGGCGCCGTTCGCCGTCCGATCAGCGCTGCGCCGCGTCTGGTGCCCCATCCGCTTGGCGGCATGCTGATCGTCTTTGGCACCGGCAAGCTCTATGACACGACTGACGGCATCGACACCGCATCGCAGGGCATGTATGCCATCTGGGACAAACCCCAGTACACGTCCGGTACGGTCGCGATCGCGCAGGTGAGGTCGCTCACGGTGTCGACCGCTGTCGACGCCACCCGAACCATCAATACCGCGGTCGACTGGAACACCTACATGGGATGGTCGGTGCAGCTGACTGGCGGAGAACGCATCATCTCCGATCCGACTGCTGATACCGGCTCGCTCACCGTCACGTCCTACGCACCGTCGGCTGCACTGGATCCCTGCAATGGGGGAGGGGTGTCGTATGTCTATCGCTTCAACTTTGCGACCGGCATCGTCAGCGGCATGCAGGTGACAGGGGTGGTCGGTGCGGTGACGCCGCTCACCATCGCGCCCACGGTAACAACGCGTGCAAACACCAACGGCGTCAACATCAGTTCGGGCATCAGCAGCGCCGCGAACGGCGGCTCAGGGACGCCCACCCTCCCACCGGGCACCGCATCGCAATGTCGTCTCTACAGCACCAGCATCCAGGGACGCCCCAACGTGATCGCGGTCAACTGCCCTAACTTTGCGCCGATGCGGGTCTGGCGCCAGCAGGTCCGCTGAGTCCGACACTTTTATAAAGCTGATGACCATGACATCTTCCCGACAATCAGGCTTCACACTCATCGAACTGATGATCACGGTCGCGGTCGTCGCGATCCTGGCCGCCATCGCGATACCCAGTTATTCAGACTTTG
>CAIVAS010000060.1 GCA_903903975.1 uncultured Burkholderiales bacterium | reverse complement strand
CAAACACACGTCCGTCCAGGATGACTCCGGCATAACTGACGGTGGCAACGCCAACTGCCACACCGAGCAATTGCTTCAGAAATTCCGGCTTGAAGCCGTCAAAGCTGAGGCTTGGCAACCCTGCCGCCATCGACCCGATGGTGGCGACTCCCTTGGACTCCAGATCGAAGACCGCAACCAGCAATGCGCTGACAGCCATCAGGACGAGCGCAGCCGGCACCTTCGGGAATCGTCGCGCCAGCCCGACGAACATCGCAGCGCAGATCGCGCTCAGCCCCAATGTCCATGGCTGGACATGGGCGATGTTGCGGGCGATCTCGAGCACCGACGGGATGAAATCGGAGGCTGTGCCTTGAAATCCCATGATCGTCGGTATCTGACCGACGATCAGCGCGATGGCGATGCCGTGCAAAAAGCCCATCAGGATCGGTCTCGACAGAAAATCGGCGATGCCGCCGAGCTGCATCAGACTCGCCACGATGCAGATCACCCCCACCATCAGTCCGAGCGTCATCGCCAAGGCTGCATAGAGCTTGGGGTCGCCTGCGGCCATCGGGCCGATGGCCGATGCGACCAGGGCGGCTGTCGCGGCATCGGGGCCGATGATCAGGTGCCTCGAGGTGCCCAGAAGGAAATAGACTGCCATCGGCAGAAGAAACGAATACAGCCCGACAATCGGACTGAAACCGGCAATCTGGGCATTGGCAAAGCTGATTGGCAGGGCAATCGCTGCGACCGTCAGGCCGGCGCGAACGTCATCCGGCAGATCGGCAAGGCGATAGGTCAGCAGGGTCCGGATGCCCGGCAGATATTCGAGGACAGACTGAAGCAGGATCGATCGGTTCATTGCGGACGCATCGGGTTGACAGTCGGAAGCGAGGGTATTCGGCAAGTGGTAACGACTTGACAAGACTGCCGATCAGGGCCCGGGGCTGATTGCGACGGCATTCAAATTCACGTAACATTATCGGGCTTTACGTTTGTAAGGTCTGTGAACGTCTCGTGACCGACGCAGACGTCACTTTGCACGGCGCGCATCCCGGCGCGGCCGCAAGTCAATCAAGGGAAATCATGTCCGTTGCTGAAATCGACAAGGCGAAGATCGTCGCCGATTACCAGCGCGCCCAGAACGACACCGGATCTCCGGAAGTTCAGGTCGCCCTGCTCACCGCCCGCATCAATGAGCTGACGGGTCACTTCAAGACCCACACCAAAGACCACCACTCGCGTCGCGGTCTGCTCAAGATGGTCAGCCGCCGTCGCAAGCTGCTCGACTATCTCAAGCGCACCAGCCCGCCGAGCTACAAGGCGCTGATCGAGCGCCTGGGTCTGCGCAAGTAATGACGTTTGCCGGGGCAGTGCCCTTCGATACGCGCCTTCGGGAACGGTCGGAATGGGGCTCTGCCTGCTGGCTTGGCGTCACGATGCCCGTCGTTCATGGCGGGCATTTTTGTTTTCAGCTTGTCTGACATCGAGGCGAACCGCGCCGCCGAACGATCGCGCGGGTCATTGACCAAATAGAGGATAAACAAGTGTTCGATATCGCAAAGAAATCCATTCAGTGGGGTCAGCACACGCTGACCATGGAAACCGGTGAAATCGCCCGTCAGGCCAGTGGCGCCGTGATGGTCACCATGGACGACACCGTGGTGCTGGCCACCGTGGTCGGTGCCAAATCGGTCAAGGCCGGTCAGGACTTCTTTCCCCTGACCGTCGACTATGTCGAGAAGTTCTATGCATCGGGGCGTATCCCCGGTGGCTTTTTCAAGCGCGAAGGTCGTCCGACCGAAAAGGAAATCCTCACCTGCCGTCTGATCGACCGTCCGATCCGACCGCTCTTTCCCGATGGCTTCTATAACGAAGTGCAGGTCATCGTGCATGTGATGTCGAGCAACCCTGAGGTCGACTCCGATATTCCGGCCATGATCGCCACCTCGGCCGCGCTGGCCATTTCCGGCCTGCCTTTTAACGGCCCGATCGGCGCGGCCCGCGTCGGTTATGTCGACGGCCAGTACCTGCTCAATCCGACGGCCACGCAGCTCAAGACCAGCAAGCTCGATCTGATCGTTGCCGGCACCGATTCGGCGGTCATGATGGTCGAGTCCGAGGCCAACCAGCTGCCCGAAGACGTGATGCTGGGTGCGGTGGTCTATGGCCACGACCAGATGCAGTCGGTCATCAAGGCGATCGACGAGCTGGTCGAGATTGCCGGCAAACCCGAATGGGAATGGCAGCCGCCGGCCCGCAATGAAGCCCTGATTGCCCGCATCTCGGCGCTGGCCGAGACCGGCATGCGCGATGCCTATCGCACCCGCAACAAGCAGGAGCGCACCCAGCTCATCCGCACCCTCGAGAAGTCGGCTCAGGCGACTGTGATCGCCGAGGCGGCCGCCGCCGGCCAGCCGGCACCCGATGCCAACGAGCTCGCACGCCCGCATCACCTCCTCCGCGCACGCTGCACACTGACTGGACGCAGAGCGGTTGGGCACACACCGACAAGACGGGCAAAGCTTGGACAAAGGAGGTGCGGCTCAGCCGAAGGCAGCAAGCCAAGCTTTCGCGCTGCGGCCGACCTCTACCGCGCAT
>CAIVAS010000059.1 GCA_903903975.1 uncultured Burkholderiales bacterium | reverse complement strand
CGCTCAAAGCCAATGTCTTCGCACTCGGTGCTGCCAATGGCGCGTTTGCGATTGCCGCGATCGCGTCGATGATGCGCCTGGCTGGCGAAGGCCGTCGTTCGCGCGAAGGGGTGCGCATGGGATTGTGGGGCGCAGCACAGGCGATTGCTTTCGGCGTTGGTGGTCTGGCCGGCGCGGCGGCGAGCGACCTGGCGCGTCTGGTCATCAGCTCGACCGGTGCGGCTTACGCGCTGGTCTTCGGCATCGAAGCCGTGCTCTTTATCGTATCGGCGCGTCTCGCATCGCAGATCGGTCACTCACAGACCGGTGAATTCAGAATTGATCAACCGGTGTCTGACAACGTGCCCGCAGGTCGGGCTGGCGACTATCGGGTCGCTCGAATGGAACAGGGATAAAAACATGGATCAGAGTGAAATCTTCGATGTTGTCGTGATCGGTGGCGGACCCGCAGGGGCGACCGCCGCGCATGAGCTGGCGCTCAAAGGCCGTTCGGTGCTGCTGCTCGATCGGGCTGGACGCATCAAGCCCTGCGGCGGCGCGATTCCGCCCCGTCTGATCAAGGACTATGCGATCCCGGATTCGCTGCTGGTCGCCCGTGCGACATCGGCCCGGATGGTCTCGCCCAAAACGGCCAACGTTGATATCCCGATCGAGGGTGGCTTCGTCGGTATGGTCGATCGTGACCAGTTCGACGAATGGCTGCGTGAGCGGGCGGCCTCTGCTGGCGCGGTGCGCCGCACCGGCACCTTCGAAAAGCTCGTCCGCGATGCCGATGGCATCAACACCATCCATTTCAAGGCCCGCGACGATCAACGGCGCGGCGAAGGCACACCCGACAGCATTCGTGCACGCACGATCATCGGCGCCGACGGCGCCAAGTCTGGCGTCGCGCGTCAGGCGATTCCGGGCGCCAAGGATGTCCACTATGTGTTTGCCTACCATGAGATCGTGGCAGCGCCCGAGGTCAAACCGGCCGGCTACGACGGCACACGCTGCGATGTCTGGTATCAGGGTCGCCTGTCGCCCGACTTCTACGGCTGGGTCTTTCCACACGGCGATACGCTGTCGATTGGCACCGGCAGCGCCGACAAGGGTTTCTCGCTGCGCGGCGCGGTCGGCGACCTGCGTGCAGCAACCGGCCTGACCGGCGCCAAAACCCTGCGTCGCGAAGGCGCGCCGCTGCCGATGAAACCCCTCAAGAAATGGGATAACGGTCGTGACGTGGTGCTTGCCGGCGATGCCGCGGGCGTCGTGGCGCCGGCTTCCGGCGAAGGCATCTATTACGCGATGTACGGCGGATCGCTTGCCGCCGACGCGATTGAAGGGCTGCTTGCCACCGGCAACGTCAAGTCATTGGCCATGGCACGCAAGCGTTTCATGAAGGCGCATGGCACGGTCTTTCTGGTGCTCGGCATCATGCAGCGCTTCTGGTATTCGAGCGACAAGCGTCGCGAGCGTTTCGTGAGCATCTGCAAGGACAAGGATGTGCAGCAGCTGACCTTCGAGTCGTATATGAACAAGGCGCTGGTGCGCAAAAAGCCAATGGCCCATGTTCGGATCTTCTTCAAGGACATGGCCCATCTGCTGGGGTTTGCGCGCGTCTGATCCGAACCGCCAAATGCCCGCTTGCCTGTCATGCGCGAGTTCGTAGCCAGCGGTCTGATCGTCGATCTGGCGATTGCACTGACCCTGCTCGAACTCGTCGGTCTGATCGTCTATCGCGCTCGTACCGGTCGAGGTATCGAAGCCTCAAAACTGGTGATCGCCCTGGCGAGTGGCCTGCTGCTGATGCTGGGTTTGCGCGCCGCCCTGACCGGGGCCGATTGGCCCTGGATTGCGCTGGCTCTGTCAGCCTCTGGTGCCGTCCACCTGCTCGACCTGAAAAATCGCTGGCCGCGCCGAATCGGCTGATCAGCTGATCGGCCGATCGATCAGGACGCCAGGAACTGCAGGATCGCCTGGCCTGAGGGATGCGCCGCTTCTTCCTGCGGTAAGTGGCCAACACCGGGAAACCTGGCAAGCCGTGCCCCGGGAATCGCCTTGAGATAGTCGTCGGCATTGGCAATCGGGATCATGGCATCGCGATCGCCCCATACCAGCAATGTCGGCGCGGTGATGCGCGAAAGGATCGGCACCGGATCCTGCAAAACCGACTGTTCGAGTCGCGCGATCATGGCCGAACGCACGTCTGGCGCGATCATCATCTCGTAATAGCGGGTCAACAGCTCGGGCGTCATGACCTCAGGATTGGCATAAGCCGGCGCCAGACTCGTTTTCAACAGTGACTTGGGCAGCACATATTTCATGGCTTTAAGACTGAGACCCACCTCGGGTGTCTTGCCATACTCGAAGCCCGGACTGGCAAAGCCATCGGGCGACACCAGGACGAGCTTGCTCATGCGATCAGGATGCGCTGCTGCAAATTGCCAGGCCAGCCGTCCTCCCATCGAATGGCCGACCAGACTGGCGCGCTTGATGCCCAGTGTGTCCATCAGCGCCAGCAACACCACCATGCCGCGAGCATCGGTGTAATCGCCGCTGGGGTCGGCGCCAGTGAGGCCGGCCCCGGGAAGATCGAGGCTGATCACGCGCAGCGTCGGCTCGAAGAGTTTGGTCCAGTCGTCCCAGGTTTGAAGGCTGCCACCAAACCCGTGCAGCAGGATCACGACTGCCGCATCGCGCGGTCCTTTGTCCTGCATATGAAGCCGCAGACCGGCGACCTCGATGAAATCAGCCGGACCGCTGGCGTAGCGCGCTTCAAGATCGGCCCGCTTGAGATCGGGGGTCCAGAGCCAGGCGGCGGCCACCACCACCACGACAATCAAGGCCAGGAGGGCAATCATGCTTTTCTTCAACACGTCAGGGGGACATCAGCTCGGACAGCGTCGAGTATGACTCACGCCGACAGCCGCCTTGATTTGCTCAAGGTGTGAAATAAGTCCTGAAGTCAACGGGTCTTCGGTCGAAAACAAAGGGGAACGAACAAGGACACGCAGATGGACATGACCATTGGACGCAACGGACTGGCGGCGGCTTCGCGGCAGATGGACGCGGCCGCTTTCGAGATTGCTCGCGCCTCGACCCAAAGACCTGCGCAAGTCGCATCAGGGCTGTCGCCCGGTGCCGCCGGCCTTGATTCCGGATCAGGCAGTCTGACGCTGATGGCAACGCCGACCGATGCGGACTTGCCTCGCACGATGGTTAATCTGATGGTGGCCAGCAACGCGGTTCTGGCCAATCTGCAAACCGTCAAACGCACCGATGAGGTTTTGCAGTCTCTGTTTGCCAATCGCTAAGGCAGGCAGCAAATCGAGATGCCAACAAGAAAGGGCGCCTGAGCGCCCTTTTTGATGATCGCAACAGGCGCATGCACGCCTGTTGATCGTTCAGCGCGGTGCCATCCGGATGGCGCCGTCGAGGCGAACCGATTCGCCATTGAAATAGCCGTTGGTGATCATGATTTCGGCCAGCGCAGCATATTCGTCAGGCATACCCAGTCGCTTCGGGAAGGGCACTGAATCAGCGAGTGCCTGCTTGACATTGTCGGGTGCACGCTGCAAGAGCGGTGTGTCAAAGATGCCCGGCAGGATGGTGTTGATCCGGATGCCATTGCCCATCAGGTCGCGGGCGATCGGCAGGGTCATGCCGACGACCGCAGCCTTGGAGGCACTGTAGGCAGCCTGACCGATCTGACCGTCTTCTGCCGCCACCGAGGCGGTGTTGACCATCGCACCACGTTCCCCGTGTTCGAGGGGCGGCAGCGCAATCATGCCGGCAGCCGATTTGGCGATGCACCGAAAAGTACCAACCAGGTTGATCTGGATGATCCGGTCGAAATCAGCTGTAGGAAAATGCTTGATTTCACCGGTCTGCTTGTCTTTGCTGGCGGTCTTGATTGCCAGGCCCGTGCCGGCACAATTGACCAGGACACGCTCCTGACCGAGTGCTGCGCGAGCTTTCGCAAACGCCGCGTCCACTTCGGCTTCCTTGGTCACATCGACCTTGCAGAAAACCCCGCCAATTTCGGCCGCGATCGCTTCACCGAGCGTCTCGTTGAAATCGAAGATCGCCACACGCACGCCCTGGGCTGCAAATCGGCGGGCGGTTGCGGCACCAAGACCGGATGAGCCTCCGGTGATGATGGCGGTAATGGATGAGTCAAGTTTCATTGGGTCTCCCTGAAGTTGATCGTTAAAAAATTACACGTCGATATTGCGTGCGCCCAGAGCATTGAGCTCAATGAAAGCGCGCCGGGGCTCGACATCGTCACCCATCAGCGTCGTGAAAATCTGGTCGGCCGCAATCGCATCTTCGATCTGTACCCTGAGCAATCGGCGTGCCGACGCATCCATGGTCGTCTCCCACAGCTGCGAAGCATTCATTTCGCCAAGGCCCTTGTAGCGCTGACGACCGACATTGCGCTCGGCATCGGTCAGCAACCAGCGCATGGCATCGCGGAAATCAACCACGGCATGACTGCGCTGTTTTTCCCCTTCGCCCCGCCGTATTTCAGCCCCGTCGCTGATAAGACCGCCGACCGTTTGCGCGCATTCAACCAGCGTCTGATAGTCAGCCGACAGCAGGAAATGCGAATCGATGACACTCACGCGGACATTGCCGTGATGCTTGCGCTCAATGCGCAAATGCCACTGCTCTTCGCGTTCGTCAAAGCGTGCTTTCACGCTTGCACCGGCATCGTTGTCGATCTTTTGCGCCGCGCTCTGGTAACGCGCCATGGCGGTTTCGAGTTTCGCAGCGGTCTGGGTACTGCTGACTTCATCCGACAGATCGAGTTCGATGCCGTCGAGAATGGTTCGCAGGGCGTCCTGGTCGATGATGCGGGCAAGCCGATCGATGACTGCTTCGGCCAGCAGATATTTGCGCGCCAGTTCGCCCAGGGCATCACCCGAGATGGCGCCGGGTGAATCGAGCGCAGCGTTGGTGGCAGCAACCGCTGCCGAGCCTGCACCACGCGAGCCCACCCGTACTTCGTAATCGCTACGAGCCTGCTCGCTTGGCAGCAGCACTGCCGCATCGAGCGCCAGTTTGAGCATGTACTGATTGAACTCGTGATCGTCTTTCAGATATCGCTCGTCTTTGCCGTGTTTGACTTTGTAGAGCGGTGGCTGCGCAATGTAGATATGCCCGCGCTCAACCAGCACCGGCATCTGACGATAGAAGAAGGTCAACAGCAGTGTGCGGATATGACTGCCGTCAACGTCAGCGTCGGTCATGATGATGATGCGGTGATAACGTAATTTATCAGCGTTGTATTCGTCTTTGCCAATGCCACAACCGAGCACATTGATCAGTGTTGTGATTTCCTGCGACGACAACAGTTTGTCAAAGCGTGCTTTTTCGACATTCAGAATTTTGCCCTTGAGCGGCAATATGGCCTGGAACTTTCGGTCGCG
>CAIVAS010000058.1 GCA_903903975.1 uncultured Burkholderiales bacterium | reverse complement strand
CCGCCATCGCGTACGTCGACAAGCGCGTTTTCATTGCCGTCACTGAGCCATTGACGCAAGGTAGGCGCATCGATCAGCCGGCCGGGGTGGGAGGGGTGTCGCTGTTGGCTCATCGGGCGCTCGATCGAGGAAGTGTCGGTTGAAGTGAGGCTGCTCAGCCTGCTGCCAGCGCCCGGTCGAAGGCATCGAGCAGGCCGTCGACATCCTCGAAGGTGATGCACAGCGATGGGTTGATCCGGAAGGTGTTTCGGGTCGGGCTCCCCTTGACCATGATGAACCCCGACTCGCGCAGGCGCGCCTGAATGCGTGAGCCTTCCTCGACCGCAGGCTCTTTGGTCGTTCGGTTGCGGACCACCTCGATGCCCAGCATCAGGCCACTGCCCCGGACGTCGCCGATCAGATCATGACGGGCTTTGAGCGCTGCCAGCCCGACCAGCAGGCGATCCCCGCAGGCTTGCGCATTGGCCTGCAGACCTTCGTCCTCGACGACCTTGAGCACCGAGCGGGCGGCCGCTGCCGCCATCGGATTGTGGGCATAGGTGTTGAACCAGCGCATCTTTGCGAACGACTCGGCGATCTCTCGCCGGCAGACCACACCCGCGATCGTGAAGCCATTGCCCATGCCCTTGCCGAGCACGATGATGTCTGGCGATGCCTCGTGCGCCTCGAAGCCCCAGTAGTGCGATCCGAGCCGCCCGAATGCGGTCTGCACTTCATCGCTGATGCACACGCCACCGGCCGCGCGCACGATCTCGAAAGCGCCTTTCATGTAGCCCGCCGGCATCGGCACCACACCGCCTGAGCCCTGGATCGGCTCGATGATCATGCCCGCGATCCGCCCACAGGTAGACGCCGCGATCAGGCGTTTGAGCTCGTCCAGATAGGGCGTGACGCCGGGGCCGAAGACGCCCTTGTACTGATCGGGGTGAATCGCGTGCACAAAGCCCTGCGTGCTCGGCGAGATCCAGCGGTTACCACTGAAGGAGGTGCTGCCGCCCGCACCAAACTGCAGGCCGTGATAGGCATTGCGCAGTGCCACCATCTCGAGATGACCGGTGTGAGCACGGGCCATCATGTAGGCCAGATCGATGGCCTCGGCGCCGCTGTTTACCAGCTGTACAACCCAATCAACGTCGGCAGGCAGACGGGCGACCAGCTCCTCGGCATAGCGGATCGGCTGCTCATTGAAAAAGAGCGTGGTGGTGTGCTGGATGCGGTGCATCTGCTCGCCCGCCATGCGCATCGTGACCGGATGGGCGGCGCCCAGGCTGATGCACAGGTTCTGAGCCGTGCAGTCGAGGTAGCGCTTGTTGTTCTCGTCGAAGACATACTGGCCCTGACCGTGCGTCAGGATCAGTGGGTTGTCCGGGTAGATCGATGCCGTGCCGAGCGACGGACTGAGGAATCGATGCCGGGCATCGATCAGCGATTGTCTCGTGGAGGATGCAGGCTGTTTGCCCGGATCACCGGCGCCGATCGATTGCATTCGAGCGACCTTTACTTGATTGAATGAGAAATGGAGGGTCGCCTTACTGCCATTTGAGCAGTGATCGCTCGAGTCGGGTCATACCCATCGTCACCAGCATACCGAGCAAGGCGAGCAGCAGGGTGATGCCCATCACGCCGTTCATGTTGAAGGTGGATTGCAGATAAGACAGCGTCTGTCCGAGCCCGTGCTCCGCGGCGATGATCTCGGAGCCGACCACACCCAGCATCGAGTAGATCAGCCCAAGGCGCAGACCGGAGGCGATCACCGGTACGGCCGACGGCAGCGTGACTTTGAAAAAGAGCTGGGACGGCGTTGCCCCGAGGCTGCGCGACAGCGTGATGTGATCGGACGACACGCCGCGAATACCGGCGGTTGTGCTGGCCAGAACGATGAAAAAAGACAGGCTGGTGCCGACCGCCACCTTCGAGCCGATGCCAAGGCCGAACCACAGCAGGAACAGCGGTGCAAGCGCCAGCCTGGGCATCGCATTGAGCACAGTGAGGTAGGGCTCACAACGCTTTTCGAGTTTCGGAAAGATGGCAAACATCAGTCCGAGTGCAATCGCCAGCACGCTGCCCAGAAAAAACGAAATCAGCGTGCCCGCGACCGTATATCCCAACTCAAGCCAGATCTTGCGCGATACGAAGAGTCCATCCCAGAGATAGCTCACGATGCCGGAGGGGCGCCCGAAGAAGGTCGGATTCAGCCACTCCATCCGGGAGGCAAACTCCCATACCGCGAGAAAGCATGCGATGAAGACCGCATGCCCTGCATAGCGCCCCAGTTTGCCGGATGAATTCATCGTGTCGTCAATCCTGGCGAGAGATCAGCGAGTCCACTCGGGTGCACGGGGGTCGACCAGATCGGTAATCGGCAAGACCCGGTCGAGCACCTTGAGATCGGCGTAGAACTTGAGCGCGCCGGTGACCGCTGTGCGATCGATGCCGACGGTGTAGGTTCTCGTGTCGATGGCGAGCCTCAGAACACGGTCGAGAACCTCATCACCTTTCGGGAAGTCGAACTTGAAGTACTGCTCGGCGATCTGCTTGGTTTCGGCGTAATTCGCCGGGTTGTTGAGGAAGGTGTCGGCGTCCCGGAAGGCCTTGATGATGGCCTCGACCACATGAGGGCTCTGATCAATGGTTTCCTGACGAACAACCGTGCCCGAGCCGCCGCCGTTCATTGCATAGGTTTCAGCCGGCTCTTTGTCCACGCCGCCTCGCCAGAGCGTCTTGCAGGTCTTGAGCACATCGCACATCGAGCCTGCCGGATCAAAGAGAAACAGAAAATCGACCTGCTTGCTGACCAGTGCGCCGTAGGCGGTATCGGGGCCGCCGACCGCGACGAAGGTGACATCATCGGGTGATAGGCCCGCCTTGATCAGCATCGCCGAGGCGATCTTTTCGAGTCCTGACCCCCTTGCCGTGGTGCCGATCTTCTTGCCCTTCATGTCGCGCATGAAGGCAGGGAAGGGCTTGCCGGCGTTCGGTGCGTCAACATGGTTGCCCGCGATGGCGATGGCGACGTTGGTGACCGCGCCACCCGCAATGAGCTTGATCTTCGCGCCGTTTGCAATCGCCGGTGTCATCACTTCGGCCCCGAACAGGCCTGCATCGATCGACTTGGCCAGCAGGGCCTGTGCGCCCAACGGGCCCGAGGGGATGCGCTGCAGCGTGCATTTGATCCCGTATTTCTCGCAGTAGCCCTTGCTGATCGCGACCCGCGCAAGCATGTTGCCGGTACCGGGGTAGTCCTGGAATTTGACGGATTCGCCCTTGCCTTGGGCCATTGCCGCCGAAGCGAGCAGGCCGCCAGCAATGACCATCGCCGCGCCGACTGTGGGCAGAATTTTGCTGAGCATCATGTTCGAGTCTCCTCACGTTGGCCATCTGGTGGCCGAATCATTGATTGTTTCGGGTGCATCTGCGGTTTGCAGATTGCCGAACGCCGAGTTTAGTCGATGAGTTTAGTAGATCAGTTTAGCCGGTGAGTCTAGTTGAAAAACTCTTTTTCCCGCTCTTTCATGGAACGAAGACATTGCGCGTGCCGTCGTTGCTGACCTGGCCGGCAACACCAATGAATTCCTGGCGCTCAATGTCTGCAAGCAACCCGGGGTCATTCGGTGTGTTGGCCATGAATCGCGTGCCATCGCTCGTGCGCCCGATGACGATGCCGCCAGCCGGGCCGTCGCGATCGTGAAAGACGGTGTAGGTCTCGACCTTCGCGGCGCCGCTTGCCAGGGCGCTGAATGCCGGCTTGGGAATGCTGTCGAGTTGTGCTTGATAGATCGCCGGATCCTCGGGCTTGAAGGCGGTCTTTGGCATGTCGGTGCTGTAGACGCCTGCAGAGTGCTTGGTCACATAGTTGCCGTTGGCGGTCACCAGTCCATATTGGCCGGGCGCGGCTCTGAGTCTTTGCATCATCTCGGCAATCGAATGGGTCACATAATTGTTGCCGGGTCCGCCAAAGAAGGGCAGCCCACCGGTGACGGTCAGGCCGCGCGCATCATCAGGCGACAGGCCGAGCTCCTGGCAGCCGATTTCGACCGCCGACGAAAAGCAGCTGTAGAGATCGAAGATGCCGATATCGGCGACCGATTTGCCGGCCATGGCAAGTGCTTTGCCATAGACCATCTTCATCGCCGGCGAAGAGTGAAAGTCGCGTCGCTCGGTCACGTACCAGTGATCGTGCGCATCGGCGCAGCCATGCAGAAACACCCAGCGGTCGCTCGAAATACCGAGGCTGCGCGCCTTGGCAAGACTGCAGACGATCACCGCGGCACCCTGATCGATGAAGGCATTCGCATTCATGTAGCGCGTATAGGGAAACGCGATGTAGGGATTGTCGGCCGCGAGTTGGGCAATTCGCTCGCCGTCAAAGCCGTCGCGACGATCGGCGAGCGGATTGCCAGCGGCCACCTTGGCAAAACGCGCCAGCAGTTGGCCCATCGCACGCTGATGCTCAGCCAGGCTGTGTCCGGCATGCGCCCTGATCGCATTCTCGAAGAAGGGATACATGTAAATCGCAGCGCGCGCACCATGAACCTCTTCGACATCCGACCAGCCGCGCTTTGCCACGCCCCATGACTCCGAACTGCCACCGGGGTCTTCATTCCAGTCGAGTGTGATGCCGGCCCGCTGCGCGGCTTTCTGGGTCGCCAGTGCTTCGGCTCCCACCACCATGCCTGCCGAAAGCTCGCCTCGCGTGATGGCCTGGGCCAGTTGATTGATCGACCACTGCGGCATGTTGCCGCCCGGGTGGGTATAGATCAGCCGACTCGCCTTGCTCGCACCGATACGCTGGGCGAGCGATTTGGGTGGATTGGCGAAACGGCCGAAGGGCGATGCAAAGCGCGGGCTGGTATCGGAAAACAATCGGACCACAACCAGCGTATCGAGGGCCTCGATGAGTCGCTTGCCCGGACCGGCGTCATCTGCCGCGATCGCGGCCACTTTCGCCATCAGATCGAGCGGGCCCATGGCCGCCAGGGGGTCGGTCTCGCGTTGTGTGAATTGGCCGCAGCCAACCAGCACCGGTATGGTGTTCTCGTCCATTGCGTCTCCTGTCTCGGGTCTGCGCCAGGCGCGCCCGTCGATGTGCTTATTGCTGTGTTGGTCTGGGATTGCCCTTCAGTGTAGCGGCTTCGCGCGCCTTGACGAGTACAAGCGCCGTCTCTACCCTCGGCCCACTAACGAGTACTCACCAAGGAAATTCGATGACTGTCAGCGGCGAATCGCTGCGCTATGACCTGCGCGACCCGGCCATTCGCAGCGATCCCTATCCGGTCTTTGCCAGACTGCGCCGTGAGGATCCGGTGCACTGGAGTCCGGCGCTCAGTGCTTGGCTGCTCACCCGCTATGACGATGTACGTCGCGCGCATGTCGCGCCCGAACTGGGTTCTGACAGGATCACGCCGTTCTACAACAAGCTGCCGGCGACGCAGCAGGCGGTGCTGGCCGATGTGGTGCGCTATCTCAACCTCTGGCTGGTGTTTCGCAGCCCGCCTGAGCATTCGCGGCTGCGCAAGCTGCTGGGCGCTGGCTTTGCGATGCCGGTGATCCAGGGGCTGGAGCCGCGTATCCGTCAGATCGTCGACTCGCTGGCCGATCAGCTCGATGAACAACTACAGTCGAACGGGCAGGCCGATGTCATCGCCTCGTTTGCAATGATGGTGCCGGCGATGGTCATTCTCGACATGCTTGGCGCGCCGCAGTCGATGCTGCCCAGCCTCAAAGCCTGGTCTGATGACATGCTGCTCTTTATCGGCAGTGCCCAGGGTGTACCCGATAAATACGAGCGGGCGCGATCGGGGGCGCAAAACATGTCGGCCTATTTTCGCGAACTGATTGCCCAAAGGCGCGTTCAACCCTGTGACGACATGATCAGCCGGTTGATCGCGGCCCGCGACAATGACGAGGCCCTCAGTGAAGACGAACTGGTGGCGTCCTGCATGCTCATGCTCTTTGGCGGTCATGAGACGACGACCAACCTGATCGGCAATGCGGTGCATGCGCTGATCCAGCATCCCGAGCAGCGGGCCAAGCTGCTTGCCCGGCCCGATCTGATCGGCTCGACGATCGAGGAGGTGCTGCGCTTCGATGGCCCGAGCAATTCAAGTGCTCGAATCGTCGTGACCGACCATGAACTCGGTGGCAAGCGGCTTGAGGCTGGCCAACGCGTCTTTGCGATGGTCAATGCGGCCAACCGTGACGCCAGCCAGTTTGACCGGGCCGAATCCTTCGATATCGAGCGCACGCCCAACCGTCATCTCACCTTCGGCCAGGGAATTCATTTCTGCATGGGTGCATCACTTGCCCGCCTGGAAGGCCGCATCGCACTCGACACCCTGATTCGACGTTTTCCGTCGCTTGGCCTGGTCGATTCGGATCCGCCCGAATGGACCAACGCGATGATCATGCGCGGCCTTCGCCGACTGCCGGTTTCCTGATCCGCCGGGTAACTGATTTGCCTGTTTTCTGATCTGCCCGTTTCCGGATTCTTTCAATGCCAAGGTCTTTCGTTTCCACCGTCATCATCACCGGCGCTTCGTCCGGGGTCGGCTTGTATGCCGCCAAGTCGCTCGCAGCCCGAGGCTGGCTGGTCATCATGGCCTGTCGGGATGTCGCCAAGGCGCAAGCGGCCGCGCGTTCGGTCGATATCGATCCAGAACGCTACCGGATCATGCAGATCGACCTTGGCTCTCAGCGCAGCGTGCGCAAGTTCGTCGAAGACTTCATCGCCACCGGCCTGCCCCTGCATGCGCTGGTCAACAATGCGGCGGTCTACCTGCCGCGACTGACCGAACCGGCGCGTTCTCCTGAGGGATTCGAGATCAGTGTGGCCACCAATCATCTGGGCCACTTCCTGCTGAGCATGCTCCTGCTCGAAAAACTGGGCGCTGCAAGCAGTCCGACGCCCCGACTCATCACGCTTGGCACGGTGACCGCGAACTCGGAGGAATTTGGCGGCAAAGTGCCGATTCCCGCGCCTGCCGATCTCGGCGAACTGCAAGGCCTGGAAGCTGGCTTCCAGGCGCCGGTGGCGATGATTGACGGCAAGCCCTTCAAGGCCGGCAAAGCCTACAAGGACAGCAAGCTTTGCAACATGATCATCAGTCGTGAACTGCATCGTCGCTATCACGCACAAACCGGCATCGTCTTCAGCACGCTGTATCCCGGCTGCGTGGCCGACACTGCACTGTTCCGGCACACGCCGCAGGCTTTCCAGCGTATCTTTCCGTGGTTCCAGAAGAACATCACCAAAGGCTATGTGAGTCAGGCGCTCGCCGGTGATCGGGTGGCGCAGGTCGTGGCCGATGAAGGTTTCAAGACCTCGGGAGTGCACTGGAGCTGGGGGAACCGGCAGAAAGCGGGGCGCGAAGCGTTCTCGCAGCCGCTGTCGGCCAAAGCGAATGACGAGGCTCGCGCAAGCCGGCTGTGGTCGTACAGCGAGCGGATGGTCGGTCTGGCCTGACCAGCATTGGACGCTTCAACTCGATGAAAGTGCCGCCGCTGATGCATCCGAAAGGCAAGTCCTCGATCCGACGCATCACGTTCGGACCCTTCAAGGTCGACACCTCGAATCATCAGGCGCAGCCCTGGCGGGACCTCTTTCATTTCTGCATGATGGTCAGTTGGCCAGCGCTGATCGCCCTCATGGCCTCGGTGTTTGTGGTGTTGAACCTGCTCTTTGCACTGCTGTTTCACGCGGTGCCCGGGTCGGTCGCCAACCTCAATCCCCCGAACCTGCTAGGTGCGTTTTTCTTCAGCGTTGAGACGATTGCGACCGTGGGCTATGGCGACATGCACCCGGGGTCTGTCTACGGCCACGTGATCTCCAGCCTCGAGATCTTTTGCGGGATCGTCAGCGTCGCCGTCATGACCGGCGTCATGTTCGCGAGGTTCTCGCGTCCGAGGGCACTGGTTCAATTTGCCGAGGTCTGTGTCATCACCCCGGTCGATGGCAAGCAGGTCCTGATGATTCGCGCAGCCAATTCCCGGCAGAACATCGTCATGGAGACGACCGCGCAGTTGCGGCTGGTGAGACAGACCCGCACCGGTGAAGACTTCATGCTCAGGCGAGTCGACGACCTGAAGCTCGTGCGAAGCGACTATCCGATCTTCATCTTTGGCTGGAACCTGATGCACATCATCGACGAGTCGAGTCCGCTGGCAGGCGAAACCGCCGAGTCATTGGCGTCGTCTCAGGCGATGATCAACCTCACGCTCAGCGGGACGGATGAGACGACAGGGCAGGTTCTGATGGCACGGCATCACTACGATGCCGAGGTCATCCGCTTCAACTACTGTTACCGGGAGATGCTGACCCGCACGCCCGATGGCGTCGATCATCTGGACTATTCAGTGATCAGTGTTGTCGACCCGGTCGAGTCGCCGCGATAAGGTGCCTGCTCGGGCCAGGGTCGGTTGAAGAGATGCTTTCAGCGACTGCCAACGGCTGCCACAGGAAGAAGGCCCGCGCGGCGCAGACCGAGCAGCGCCGTCCAGGCCACCATGGCCACCGCAATTTGTCCGGCCTCGATACCCAGATTGAAACCCGCAAGGCTTTGCAATCGGTGGGTCGTGTCAAGCCCGATGTTCTGCAGCGAGGAGGCCAGTCCGAGGCCATGAATCAGCGCGCAAAAAAACACCAGACCGAGTCGCGCTGCGCTGCGGGTTGATTTCGCCCCTCGATGCTGCAGGGCTTCGAAAATCAGCATGCCGAGGATGGTGGCCGCAATTGCCGGTTCGACAATCACCGGCGACACGGTGAGGCCTGCGAACAGGCTGATCGACAGCGTGATGGCATGGCCGATGGTGAAACAGGTGAGCGTCATCAGGACGCTTTGCCAGCTGGCGCAAAAAAACAGGACCACCAGCAGAAAAAGCAGGTGGTCATAGCCGCTCAGGATGTGTTCGAGACCCGCGACAAAATAGTTGCCGATGACCTGCCACCCTGAAGCAAAAAGTGCCTTTTGTGATCGCTGCGGCGTGAGGATGATCAGGCCGGTTTCGGGCCCTCGGGAGACAGTGATGCCAAGCGACCGCTCCGATTCGGCCGCCCCGAAGAGATCAGTTCGCAGGCGCAGGGCCCGGTCATGCCGATCGGGCGAATCAAGCTGAAAGCGACCCATGATGACGAGTTGCGAGGCCGGCGAATCAGGCGCCTCATCGCCAGGGGACAGCGACATCATCATGCCTTGCAGCGGTCGTGGTCCGGCATCGTCATGAAGCTGCAGGCGACGGTGTATCTGATCTGAGATTGCTTGCCGATGCGCGTTCAGTTCGGTGGCGCTCAGTAGGCTGTCGCGGTTGTCATCCCAATCGTCCAAAGCGCTGACCGGCACGGACAGCACCATGAATACACCGTCGCCGACCAGATTGATGGTGCCTTGTTGCGCGACCATCAGATGCGCCGGGGACGGGCGGGGCATGCCGATCAGCAGACAGACCAACAGCGGCAGGGTCGCCAGTCTGAGGGAGCGCATGCGGTTCGCGAGGCTCAGGGTCTGGGCGGCGTGCTGGTCGAAGCAGTCCCTTTGACGCAGCGCTGCACATAGGGGT
>CAIVAS010000057.1 GCA_903903975.1 uncultured Burkholderiales bacterium | reverse complement strand
CGTGACAGAAGGCGCCGCAGGGGGCAAATCGGACCGGACTAAGTTCGAACGGCACACGCGCACGATACGCACTCGATAAGCGCCTGATCGGCGTGCTGATCAGCCTGTCATAAGCACTGCGGACGCGCTCAGCGACTGGTCAGCCTGGCCTCGGCGGCGTTGACCTGCTCGACCGTGCCAACCAGTACCAGCGTGTCGCCCGGCTCGAGCGTCAGCTCGGCAGGCCAGCTCAGCCGGCGCTGACCGCGGCGCACCAGGGCACTCACATTGCAGCCCGACAGGGCCAGCGACGACATCGGCTGGCCGACGGCTGCGGCGGTCGCCGGCAGCGTGACCGCATGCAGGCGCAGGTGATCCTCTTCGATCGACTCGATTTCGATGTCGTCGGCGCCATGGAAATAGCCGCGCATCAGGCTGTAGCGATCGTCCCGGATCGCGCGGATGCGGCGCAGCACGCGGGCCAGCGGCAGGCCCTTGAGCACCAGCGCATGCGACGCGAGCATCAGACTGCCTTCGACCACCTCCGGCACCACCTCGGCGGCACCCGCGTCGCGAAGCCGCTCCAGATCGGCATCGGTGGCGGTACGCACCACCACCGGCAGCTCGGGCGCCAGCACTTTCACCAGGCGAAGCAGGCGCAGCGCACTGACGGTGTCATCGTAGGTGACTACCAGCACCGAAGCCCGGTGCACGCCGGCCGCCAGCAGGGTTTCGCGCCGGGTGGCGTCGCCGTAGACCACCGACTCGCCGGCAGAAGCCGCCTCGCGCACCCGGTCGGGGTCGAGATCGAGCGCCACGAAGGAGACGTTTTCGGCCTCCAGGACGTGGGCCAGGCTCTGACCGCTGCGGCCGTATCCGCAGATGATGATGTGCCGGTCGCGCGACAGGCTGCGCGCCGCGATCGTCGACAGCTGCAGCGATCGCATCATCCACTCCTGACCCGATGCCCGCATCGCGAGCCAGTCGGCGCGCCCGATCAGCCAGGGGCTGGCCAGCATCGACAGGAGCATCGCCGCCAGCATCGGCTGCAGCGTGGCCGGCGCGATCAACTGCGACTGATCGGCCAGCGCGAGCAGCACAAAGGCAAATTCGCCGGCCTGCGCCAGCCAGATGCCGGTGCGGATCGCCACCGGCCCCGAGTCGTGCATGGCCCGCACCAGCCCGGCCACAAGTGCGAACTTCAGCAGAATCGGCAAGGTCGCATAGAGCAGCACGATCGGCCAGGAGTGCAGCACCACGCCCAGGTCGAGCTTCATGCCGATGGTGATGAAGAACAGCCCGAGCAGGATGTCGCGAAACGGCTTGATGTCTTCTTCGACCTGATAGCGGTACTCGGTTTCGGAAATCAGCATGCCCGCCACAAAGGCGCCGAGCTCCATCGACAGACCTGCCTTGGCGGTCAGCCAGGCGAAAAAGAGCGCCGCCAGCAGCATGTTCAGGGTGAAGAGCTCGTGCGATCGCTGGCGCGCCACCCGCAGGAACCAGCCCTGCATCAGCGGCGGGCCGAAACGCAGCAGGACCACCAGCAGAACCGCTGCCTTGGCGATGGCCCATCCGATCGACCACCACCAGTCGGTCTGGCCGGCGCCAAGCGCCGGGATCACGATCAGCAGCGGAATCAGGGCGAGATCCTGAAACAGCAGCACCGCGAAGATCCGCTTGCCATGCTCGGATTCGAGTTCGTGGCGCTCGGCGAGCATCTTGCTCACCAGCGCGGTCGACGACATCGCGAGCGCCCCGCCCAATGCCAGCGCACCGCGCCAGTCGAGTTCGGACGGCACCAGCGCCGACAGCCCAAACAGACTCAGCAGCTTCCAGACCAGCACCACCGAGGCGATCGTGGCAATCACTTGCGCCGAGCCGAGTCCGAACACGAAATGACGCATCGCACTCAGCTTGGGCAGGTTGAATTCGAGACCGAGCGTGAACATCAGAAAGACCACGCCCAGCTCGGCAAGGTTGCGCATCGCATCGGAGCTGGCCGACAGATTGGCGGCAAACGGCCCCAGCACCACGCCGACCAGCAGATAGGCCACCAGCGGCGGCATGCCGAGCCGACGCAGCAGCAGCACCGACAGGATGCTTGCAGCCAGCAGGAGCAGGGTCACCTCAAGGGCGGTCAGCATGGGTAGGCGGCTAAGGTGCGGCTAAGTTGAAGCTAAGGTGGCGAATGCCGGGGTGGTGACTGAAAAGGTGAAGACTGACGGGTGCAGGTTGACATCGGCGTAGAGCCTTGACGACCGGTGCCGTCTGGCCCAGGCCAAAGCTCTGGCTGCAGGCAGGCAACGGACAGGCCCGCGCGCAGGCCCCCGCGCAAGGCCCACGATATACTGGCGTGATGTCCGCCGCCATTGTAGCCAGCCAGTCAAGCCCCCCAACGGACGAGCGGATGATCGACCAGGCTCGCCAGGTGCTGCGCATCGAGGCCGACGCCGTGGCCTCGCTCATCGATCGCATCGGCGAGCCTTTCGTGGCGGCCTGCCGGCTGATCCTCGACTGCAAGGGCCGGGTCGTGGTGAGCGGCATCGGCAAGTCGGGCCATGTGGCGCGCAAGCTCGCGGCCACGCTGGCGTCCACCGGCACACCCGCCTTTTTCGTGCATCCGGCCGAGGCCAGTCATGGCGACCTCGGCATGGTCACCCGCGATGATGTCGTGATCGCCCTGTCCTACTCCGGACACACCGACGAGCTGCTGGCGATCATCGTTCCGCTCAAGCGCCAGGGCGCGCAGCTGATCTCGATCACCGGCGACCCCGACTCACCGCTGGCGCGCCAGTCCGACGTCCACCTTGATGGCCGCATCGACCGCGAAGCCTGCCCGCTCAATCTGGCGCCGACCGCCAGCACCACCGCAGCGCTCGCGCTCGGCGATGCGCTGGCGGTTGCGCTGCTCGATGCCCGCGGCTTCAATGCCGACGATTTCGCCCGCTCGCATCCCGGCGGCTCGCTCGGGCGCCGGCTGTTGACCCTGGTGGCCGATGTCATGCGAACCGGCGAGGCGCTGCCTGCGGTGCCAAGCGGCGCGAGCCTGCCCGCGGCCATCCTCGAAGTCACCCGCAAACGCATGGGCATGACCGCGGTGATCGCGTCCGACGGGCGTCTGGCGGGTCTGTTCACCGACGGCGATCTGCGCCGGGTTCTCGAGCGCACCACCGAATTCGGCAGCCTCACGGTCGACGACGTCATGACCCGCACGCCCACCTCGATTGCGCCCGATGCGCTGGCGGTCGAGGCAGTGCGGCGCATGGAAGAGCGGCGCATCAGCCAGCTGCCGGTCGTCGACGCCGACGGTCGCATGGTAGGCGCGCTGCATCTGCACGATCTGCTGATCGCCCGCGTCGTCTGAGCCGATCATCGATCGTCCGACTGAATCCCCCGAATTGTTCTGAATCGCCTGTCCATCCGTCCACTCGCCGCGCACGACATTGCCCATGACTGACAGCGACGCTGACGCCAAATCCGACGCAAAACCCGACCGCGAAAAAACCCGGCATCCCGATTCGGCGCGTGCAGGCGACGCACGGGCGCTCGCCCTGGCTGCTCGGGTGAGGCTGATGGCCTTCGATGTGGATGGCACGCTTACCGACGGCGGCATCCTGATCAGCGCAGGCGGCGAGCTCTTCAAGCGCTTTTCGGTGCGCGACGGGCTGGGCCTGGTGCTGCTGCAGCAGGCGGGCATCCGGGTGGCGCTGGTGACCGGGAGGCGCTCCGAGATCGTCACCCAGCGGGCTCGCGAGCTCAAGATCGATACCGTCCTGCAGGGCGTCGCCGACAAGGCACACGCCATGCGTCAGTTGTGCGAGCAGGGCGGCCTGAGCCTCGAGCAGGCCGGTTTCATGGGTGACGACTGGCCCGATCTGCCGGCCATGCAGGCGGTCGGCTTTGCCGCCGCCGTGCCCGATGCCGCGATGGAAGTTCAACGCGTCGCGCATTTCGTCGCCACAGCACCGGCCGGCGCGGGCGCTGCCCGCGAACTCGCCGAATTCGTGCTGCGCGCCCAGAACCGCCTCGCGTCGTCGCTCGGACGATTTGACGGTCGCACGGCCTGAGCGCCGCCGACCACGCCCCCGCCCCGATGGCACGCACCCGAATCAAGGCTCAGTTGCAGGAGCGCGCGGCAGCCGCCATTTCGCTCGTCCTGCTGACAACGCTCGCCCTCTTTACTTACTACTTGTCGCAGATCGCCGAACGCGACATGGCGCGCGCGCCTCGCGCCAGGGTCGTCTCGAACGACCCCGACTATTTCGTCGAAAATCTCGGCCTGCTGACCATGAACGCCCGTGGTGAGCCAGCGCTGCGAATCGAAGCCCGAACCATGAAGCACCTGCCCGCCGACGATGTGATCCTTTTCGAGTCACCGGTCCTGGTCAGCCTCGATCCGCAGCAGCCCCGCATCACCATCGTCGCCGACCATGGCCGGGCGATCCATGGCAGCGACGAAACCCAGCTCTCGGGCAACGTGGTGCTGACCCGCGCTGCGGTCGGCGACCGCCCGCCAATGGCCGCCACGACCGACTTCGCGATCGTTCTCGCCGAGCAGGACATCGTGCTCACCGACCGGCCGGTCACGGTCATCATGGGTGGTAACCGGCTGGCCGGCACCGGCATGGAACTGAACAGCCGGACCCGGCAATTGCGGTTAGACTCCAGCGTCCAGGCCGTACTGCAGGCGCCTGCGGTGCCCTGATTGCCCCTGACCCCGATTGTCGTCATGCCTTGCCACGCCGGTCCGATCAATCGTTTTTTCGCAGCCGGCGTTCTGCTCGGGATGGTGGCGTTCGCCACCTCGCCAGCGCTGGCCGAGCGGGCTGACCGCTACCGGCCGACCAATGTCGAATCCGACAGGCTCCAGTACGACGACCTCAAGCAGATCAGCATCTTCACCGGCTCGGTCGTCCTGACCCGCGGCACGATCACCCTCAAAGGCGATCGGCTGATCCTCTCCCAGGACCCCGAGGGCTACCAGCGCGGTACCGCCACCGGGCGTCTGGCAAGCTTTCGTCAGAAGCGCGATGGCGTCGATGAATGGGTCGAAGGCTATGCCGAAGATATTGAATACGACGGCAAGACCGAAAAGGTTCGGCTGACCCGGAAAGCGAAGGTGCGCCGGCTCGAAGGCAACCGGGTGGTCGATGAAATCGACGGTGCGGTCATCGTCTACAACAGTCTCACCGAGCAGTTCGAGGTCGACGGACAGACCCCGGCAGGTCCGCCGGCGCCCGGCGCCGGGCGTGTGCGGGTCGTGATCCAGCCGCGACTGGGCGAACCGGGTGCATCACCCTCGGCACCCTCAGCGACCCCATCGCCTGCCAAACCGGCCTTGCCTCTGGGCGCTGCAGCACCAGCGCCCGGCTCGACACCGGCGCCGGCGCGCTGATGGACGCCCCCACGCCACCCGCCCCTCCCCCGAGCCGGCTGCTCGCCAGTCACCTTCGCAAGTCGTTCGGTGGCCGCGCGGTGGTGCGCGACGTCACCATCGAGGTCTGCAGCGGGGAAGTCGTCGGCCTGCTCGGGCGCAACGGCGCGGGCAAGACCACCTGCTTTTACATGATCGCCGGGCTGGTGCCGACCGACGCCGGTCGCATCGAACTCGACGAGGCCGCGATCGGCCGACTGCCGATTCACAAGCGCGCGCGCCTCGGGCTGTCCTATCTGCCGCAGGAAGCCTCGGTCTTTCGCAAGATGACCGTCGAGGAGAATGTCCAGGCGGTGCTCGAACTCCAGGTCGACCAGAAAGGCCGTCCGCTTGCCAAAAGCCTGATGCTCGAGCGGCTCGACACGCTGCTCGACGAACTTCAGATCAAGCACCTGCGCTCGAACCCGGCCCAGTCGCTGTCGGGCGGCGAGCGCCGACGGGTCGAGATCGCCCGCGCACTGGCCACGTCACCGCGCTTCATCCTTCTGGACGAGCCCTTTGCCGGCGTCGACCCGATCGCGGTCATTGAAATCCAGCGCATCGTGCGCTTCCTGAAAGAGCGCGGCATCGGGGTGCTGATCACCGATCACAATGTCCGTGAAACCCTGGGCATTTGTGACCGCGCCTACATCATCAATGATGGTATCGTTCTTGCTTCCGGTCGACCCGATGATCTGATTCAGGATGAGCGTGTTCGCAAGGCCTACCTCGGCGAAGAATTCAGAATGTAGCCCCGAGGCAGGTTGCCGGCCGCGTGTCACGCGATGAAACAATCGCTTCAGCTCAGACTCACCCAGCACCTCGCCCTGACGCCGCAACTGCAGCAGTCGATCAGGCTGCTGCAACTTTCCACGCTCGAGCTCAATCAGGAACTCGAGCAGATGATGTCCGACAACCCGCTGCTCGAGCGCCTGGATGATCCGCTGGCCGATTGCGCCCGGATCTCGCCAAATGGCTCGCTTGATCGGCCCGGCCCCGTCGAAGGCAGCCAGAACCAGAGCGTGGCCGACGAGGCCGCCTCGGCCGACCAGCCGGCGGGCGACAGTGGCGCCGACAGCTTTGAGGGCAGCTCGGGCAACGACTACGACGGCGACGATGGCGGCGGCCATGGCGAGAGCCTCGACTGGAGCAGCGAGGGCCGATCGAGCCGCCCCGACGGCGATGACGACGACCGCGAGTTCGCCCAGGTCTCGAGCGGCGGCGAAACCCTGCGCGACCATCTGCTCGAGCAGCTCACCGGCACCGGCTGCTCGCCGCGCGACCGCGCTCTCATGACCCTGCTGATCGACGAGCTCGACCCCGACGGCTATCTGAGGATCAGCCTGGAGGAGGTGCTCGAGGCCTTGCCGGCCGAGCTGGAGATCGACCCGGACGAACTCTCCGGAGCACTGACGCTGCTGCAAAGCTTCGATCCGAGCGGCATCGCCGCCCGGTCGCTGCCCGAATGCCTGATGCTGCAGCTGGCCGACCGGGTCGGGCGCGGCGAAAAGATCGACCCGATTACCCGACTGGCCGGACTGATCGTGCGCGATCAGCTCGAGCTGCTGGCGGCCCGCGATTTCGTGCGCCTCAAACGCGTGATCCGCTGCGACGACGACGAACTGCGCGCGGCCCAGGCGCTCATCCAGAGCCTCAACCCCCGCCCCGGCAACGGCTTTGCCACCGAGGCGGCGGCCTATGTCGTACCCGACGTCATCGTTCGCCGGCGACGCAACGGCTGGGAAGCCGCGATCAACCCCGACGTCATGCCCAAGCTCAAGGTCAACGACGCCTACGCACAAATCCTCAAACGCAACCGATCAACGGCAGCAAACAACCTGGTTTCGCAGTTGCAGGAAGCACGCTGGCTGATCAAGAATGTCCAACAGCGGTTCGAAACCATCGAACGGGTCGCCCAGGCGATCGTCGACCGGCAACGGGCCTTCTTCACCCATGGGGCGGTCGCGATGCGCCCTCTGGTCCTGCGGGAAATCGCTGATGAGCTGGGCTTGCACGAATCGACGATTTCGCGGGTCACGACACAGAAATACATGCTGACGCCCTTTGGCACCCTTGAGCTGAAGTACTTCTTCGGCAGCCATGTCGCCACCGACACCGGCGGCTCGGCGTCGAGTACCGCCATCCGGGCGCTGATCCGTCAACTCATCTCTGCGGAGGAAGCCAAGAACCCCCTACCCGACAGCCGAATCGCCGAAATCCTCGGCGAGCAGGGCATCGTCGTCGCCCGTCGCACCGTGGCCAAATACCGCGAAGCGATGAAAATCCCGCCTGTCCAGCAGCGAAAAACGCTCTAGAACCAGCCGTGAGGTGTCGGCCGCGCCCGCTTTGCCGCCTTTGCAGTACGTCATGCCATCGTCAGGAGCATTCATGAATCTCTCCATCCAAGGGCATCACATCGAAGTTACCCCCGCGTTGCGCGGATACGTCATGAGCAAGCTCGACCGGATCAGGCGTCACTTCGATCAGGTCATCGACGTCAGTGTCGTTCTGGGGGTCGACAAGCTTCAGCAAACGGCCGAGGTCACACTGCACGTCAAGGGCAAGGATCTGTTTGCCGAGGCGGTCGATACCGATCTTTATGCCGCCATCGACCTGCTGGCCGATCGCCTCGACCGGCAAGTCCTGAAGTACAAGAACAAGCGACAGGATCACCAGCACGACGCCATCAAACATCAGGACGTCGCCTGACCCGAAGTTGTTGCGGTGCAGTGTCGTTTTGCGCAGCGCAATATCCGTCACGTTCACAAAGACAGTTTCGTGACTATACTTGCATGCGATGTGCGCTTTCGGCACGTCTGATTCGCCACTTGCACCGCAACAACCGGCCGTCTCAGGCTCCAGACTGATGAACCGAATTGCCAGGCTCCTGCCAGCCAGAAACATCCTGCTGAATGTAGCGAGCACCAGCAAGAAGCGACTCTTCGAGCAGCTCGCGCTGATGTTCGAAAACGAACACGGCATCGAGCGGGGCAAGGTGTTCGATTCCCTGTTCGCCCGCGAAAGGCTCGGCTCGACCGGCCTGGGCCAGGCGGTCGCCATTCCACATGGCCGTATCAAGGGCCTCAAGGAAGCCATGGCTGCCGTAGTCAGGGTGAGTGAGCCGATTCCCTTCGATGCTCCCGACGGCTTGCCGGTCAGTCTGCTGGTGTTTCTGCTGGTGCCCGAAAATGCCACCGAGGAGCATCTCGAGATCCTCTCCGAACTGGCTGAACTGCTGTCCGACCCCGCTGTGCGCGACACGCTCATGACCGCCACCGACAGCGCACCAATCCGACAACTCCTGGCCGGCTGGGAGCCTTATCGGCCGGCTGCCTGACACGCCCAGTGAGACGCGTGCTGACACACGTCCGATAGTGCTGCGGGTGTAAAGTCAGAAGATGACTGTTTCGACATCACCGGGCAGCGCGACACTCCCGCAAGCCGGATCCGACCACCACAACGACATCGACCCGGCTGCTCGCGGCCTGACGGTCAGCGAACTCGTCACCAACTCGGCCGGCATTCTCGATCTGGCCTGGATCGGCGGGCGCTCGGGCGCCGATCGCCAGGCGGCGGTGCCGGCTGCCGATACCGTCGATCAGGTCGGCTACCTCAACCTCTTCCATCCGCATCGCCTGCAGGTGGTCGGTGAGGCCGAAATCGCCTACTTCCAGAGGGTGAGCACGCATCGCCGCGAGCAGATTCTCGAGGAGCTGGCCGCCGGCGCACCGCCGGCGCTGGTCATGGCTGTCGACTGCGAGCCGCCGCGCGAACTGGTGCAAGCCTGCGATACCCACGCGATCGCACTGCTGTCGTGCAGCCAGAGCAGCACGCGGGCCATCGAGCTGCTGCGCACGATGGTCTCGAAAGCGCTGGCGCCGACCTGCCTGCTGCACGGCGTCCTGATGGATGTGCTTGGCATCGGCGTGCTGATTTCGGGCGCATCGGGGCTGGGCAAGAGCGAACTCGCGCTCGAGCTGATCAGCCGCGGCCACGGATTGGTGGCCGACGACGCGGTCGAGGTGCATCGGGTCGGACCTTCGGCCATCGAAGGGCGGTGCCCGGCGCTGCTGCAGGGAATGCTCGAGGTTCGCGGCCTGGGTCTGCTCGATATCAAGACCATTTTCGGCGAGACCGCGGTGCGGCGGAAAATGCGCCTGAAGCTGATCGTTCAGCTGCTCAGGCGAAGCACGCATGACGACGAATACGAGCGCCTGCCGCTTGAAGACCTGACCGAGAACGTGCTCGGCATGGACATCCGCAAGGTGGTGATCCCGGTGGCGGCTGGCCGCAATCTTGCCGTGCTCACCGAAGCAGCGGTGCGCAACACCATCCTCCAGCTGCGCGGCATCGACAGCAAGCTCGAGTTCATGGCGCGCCAGCGCCTTGCCATCGACAACCCACAGGAATGAGCATGCGCATCGTGGTTGTCACCGGCATCTCGGGATCGGGCAAGTCGATTGCCATCAATGTGCTCGAGGACGACGGCTATTTCTGCATTGACAACCTGCCGGCCCGCTTCCTGCTCGAAGTGATCGCCTCGCTGCAGACCCAGAGCTACACCCGGGTCGCGGTCTCGATCGATGCCCGCAGCGGCACGACCGTCTCCGAGCTGCGCCAGATCATCGACGGGCTCGGGCGCTTTGGCCACGACGTGAAAGTGCTGTTTCTCAACGCCCGCACCGACGCTCTGGTACAGCGTTATTCCGAGACGCGTCGCCGCCATCCGATGGCCATGCAAGGCCACAGCGTGCCGTGCCAGGCGCCGACCCTGATCGAAGCGATCGAGCGCGAGCGCGAGCTGATGAGCGCGGTCGAAGACCTCGGTGTGGCCATCGACACCAGCGATCTGCATCCCAATGTTCTGCGTCATTGGGTGCGCGATGTCGTCGGCCTCGATCAGGCCGATGTGACCGTCCTCTTCGAGTCGTTTGCCTTCAAGTACGGTGTGCCGCTCGATGCCGATCTGGTCTTTGATGTGCGCTGCCTGCCCAATCCCTTCTACACGCCGGCATTGCGCCCGCTCAATGGCCTGGATGCCGAGGTCGCGAGCTTTCTGGGCGAGATCCCGACGGTGCAGCGGATGATCGATCACATCGGCGACTTCCTGCAGACCTGGCTGCCGTCCTATGTGCAGGAAAACCGCAGCTACCTGACGGTGGCCATCGGCTGCACCGGCGGCCAGCATCGCTCAGTCTATGTCGTCGAGAAGCTGGCGCGCCGCTTCGAGTCGGCCGAAACCGTACTGACCCGCCATCGTGCACTGGCCGTGCGCCAGAACGCAGCGCAGACTGCCTGAGCCCCGCAGGAGCAGCCGATGCTCGACGATCTGCCGATCTTTCCGCTCTCAAGCGTCCTCTTTCCGGGTGGCGTGCTGCCCTTGCGGATCTTCGAGGCGCGCTACATGGACATGGTGCGCGAGCGCATGCAGCGCGATGCGCCCTTCGGCATCTGCCTGATTACCCGCGGCGGCGAGGTCGGCGAGGCGGCCGAACATGAATCGGTCGGCTGCCTTGCCCACATCCGCGGCTGGGACATGGAGCAGCTCGGCGTGCTGCAGCTGCGCGCGGTGGGCGGTCAGCGCCTGCGCGTGCTCGAACGCGACGTCGGCGCCAATGGTCTGATCCGGGCGAAAGTCGAGTTGCTTCCCGACGATCCGCAGATGCCGATACCCGATGAAATGACCGATTGCGTGTTGCTGATCCGGCGAATCGTCGACGAGTTGCGCACCCGCGAGCCCGACCCGGAGCGGCGCATGATCGCCGAGCCCTGCGACTTCGAGTCGGCCGCCTGGGTCGCCAACCGGATCGCCGAATTCATGCCGATCCCGGCGCCGGCCAAGCACAAGCTGATGACCCTCGATGAACCAGTCGCCCGGCTGTCGATCGTGCACCGCTGGCTGCATCAGCATCAGGTCATCTGAGCCGAGCCTGATTCGGTTCAGTCGAGCGCAGCCAGGGTGGCAAGAAGGGTCCTGACCGGCTGCGGCAAGGGCGCCTCACCGGCCTCACGCAAATCAAGCCAGGTGTATCCGGCCGGTGCGACGCCACGGGCGGCCAGCCGCCAGACGCGCGCCTGCAATCTGAAATGGGTGAACACATGGCGGACCTCGGTCTGCCCGGTAACGGCGCTCACCTCAAGCCCCAGCCGGCGTCGGGTCCATTCGACGATCTGCGCCGCGATGTCGGCGCCGGCATCGCCTGCTTCGTGCGCTTCGTGCGCTTCGCCCTCACGATACGGCGCCCTGAACTCGGGCAGGCTCCACAGCCCGCCCCAGATGCCGCGCGGCGGCCTTCGCTCGAGCAGCACCCTGGTGTCGGCGCGCAGGAGCACCATCTCGGCAAGTCGCACCTCGACGGCCCGGGCGGGCCGCCGGGTCGGCAGCTCGGCCACGCGGCCCTGGCGCCGGGCCTCGCATCGCTCGCTCATCGGGCACTGCTCGCAGCGCGGGCGCGCGCGCAGGCACACCGTCGCACCAAGGTCCATCAGCCCCTGGGTGTAGACCTCAATGCCGCCAGCATCGGCTGACTCATCGGTCTGAGCGATAGCAGCCCGCGCATCGTCGGCCGGTCGATCATCCGACGTCCGATCAGCGGCTGCAGGCAGCAGGCTCGAGGCGAGCGACCACAGGCGCTGCTCGACCGCCCGCTCGCCGGGAAATCCCTCGACGCCGAACACACGACAAAGCACGCGTTTGACATTGCCATCGAGGATCGCCTCGCGCCGACCCCAGGCAAATGCCGCAATCGCCGCCGCGGTCGAGCGGCCGATGCCGGGCAAGGCCTCGAGCGCCGGCGCAGTATCCGGAAATGCACCGGCGTGATTCGACACCACCGCACGGGCACAGGCATGCAGATTGCGCGCGCGGCTGTAATAGCCAAGGCCGCTCCAGAGCGCGAGCACCTCGTCCGGCTCGGCACGCGCCAGCGTCAGGACATCCGGGAATCGTTCGAGGAAGCGCGCATAGTAGGCAAGCACGGTCTGCACCTGAGTCTGCTGAAGCATGATCTCGGAGACCCAGATGCGATACGGATCGCGAGTCTGCTGCCACGGCAAGGCGTGGCGTCCGCTGCGGCGCTGCCAGACGATCAGCTGGTGCGAAAAATCATCGTCCGAATCGGGACGATCGACGCCCACAGCCAGGCTCAGGCCGACACCGTATCGGCGATTGCCGGCGCCTCGTGCGCCAGCAAGGCCGTGACCTCGGCCGCGAGCCTCTCGCTGCGATCGAGCTCGGCATCGACCCGGGTGCGATCCTCCTCGATCTGTGCGATGCGCTCCTGCAGATGGCCACTGGCCTCCATCACCCGGCGCACCGAGTCGACTCGCCGGCGCAGTTGCGCCTGATGCTCGCGCACCTGACTGTCGATCGGTGCCATCAGTGCGCGCAGCCAGTTCTGGATGTCTTCGCCGGCGCGTTCATAGACATCCCGAATGCGCACTGCCACCGATTCGAAAAAGCGCCGCGTCAGGGCCCATTTCTCGGTGGTCACCAGGCTGAGCGCACCAAACTGCTGACGGTGCAGCGCCTCGATCCGCTCCAGCTCGTCAATGAACGACTGGGTTGAAAAAGGTGACGGCGCGCCCAGCACCAGCCCGTGCTCGCGATTGAAGCTGGCATACATCGCGGCCATCATGCTTTGAACCTCGGTGACATGATGCGAGAGCGTGCGAAAGTCGGCCCGCACCGCCATCAGCAGGCTGTTCATGCCCTGGCTCAGCCCGATCGACAGCGAGCTCGCACGCATCTGATGACGCGCCTCGCGGACATGGCGTTTGAGCTGGTCGATGCGAATCGTGTTGTGGATCGACTGCTCGTGGCGACCGAGCACCATGCGCAGCGCCTGCGTCTGACGCAGCGTGCCGTCGAACTCGGCGCGCTCGAGCTTGACGCGCCGGGCGATCTGCTCGAGCGTTGCGCGGTTCTTGCCACGCAGACCATTGAGCTCGAAGACCTGCTCGACCAGATTGCGCCGGCGGGTGGCGAGCAAGGCATGAATGAGCGCGCGCGCCTCGTCGAATTCACGGCGCAACTGATCGCTCACGATGGTCTTCTGGCGCGGCACGATCTCGAGCGCCAGAGCCTGTTCAAGCTCGGGCAGGCGGCTGCGGGCCAGCAGCGCGTCGTCATCGACCACCTTGGCGAGCAGCCCTTTTTGCGCCGAGACCGCAAAGACGTTTTCGCGCGGCAGCTGCAAAACCCGGGCGACCGAATCGACCTGCAGCGAAATCTCGGCGTCGATCTCGGCATCCGAGCGCATGCCATCCCACAGGCCGTCGATCTTGTTGAGCACCACGAAGCGTCCCGACTGATGCGCCGGGCTGATCCGATCACGCCAGACCTCGATATCCGATCGCGTCACGCCGGCATCCGCCGACAGCAGGAAGAGCACCGCCTGCGCACTCGGAATGACGTTGAGCGTCAGTTCGGGCTCGGCGCCGATCGAATTCAGGCCGGGCGTATCAATGATGACCAGTCCGGACTCGAGCAGCGGATGCGGCAGATTGGCAATCGCATGGCGCCAGCGCGAGACTTCGATCAGTCCCTCGGCATCGGGGCGCAGCGGCGAATCGCTGTCAGTTTCGTCGACCATGCCGAGCAGAACCGCCTCATGCACCGGCACCCGCTTGGTCTCGCGCACGCAGTCGAAAGCGGCGCGCAGGCTGGCCAGGTTGCCCGGCTCGAAGGGCACCGTCACCCATTCGCGAGGCGACTTGCGCAGTTCGGTGACCGTCATGTCGTGCATGCGGGTCTCGATCGGCAGCAGCCTGATGCCGGGCGGCTCGGCCGCGTCGTACATCAGCTCGGTCGGGCACATGGTCGTGCGCCCCGCCGAGGTCGGCAGCACCCGCTGGCCGTAGTCGGAAAAGAACAAGGCATTGATCAGCTCTGACTTGCCGCGCGAGAACTCCGCAACAAAGGCAATCGACATGCGATCAGTGGCCAGGCGCTCGAGGGCGCGGGTAAAACGCTGATGCATCGAGGCATCCGCAAGTCCGGCTTCTGCAAGCCAGTGGGCGTAGCGGGTAAGCGCTTCGGCGAGCGCCGCGCGCCAGGCGCCGTAGGCCTGGATCCGATCATTGAAACCGGTCATCGGGACACTTGAATGGGGTGGGTGGCCGACCCGGTCAATGCGGGCGCGCCAGTGCTGCCGAGGCTAGCACAGGCCGGCGCCCGGCTGTTCACCCTGTGCCCGGCAGCGTGGCGGCCCGACCAACGGCGGCCTTGGGGTCAGCCCAGGTCAAGCCCAGGTCAAGCCCGAGGAAAGCCCGAGCCGTACCGGGGACGCGCGCCTCAGGTCTGGCAGCGCGGGCACCAGAAGGTCGAACGCTGCTGCTGGCGCATCGCGCGCACCGGGGTGGCACAGACCCGGCAGGGCTCGCCCGCCCGGTCGTAGACAAAGCATTCATTCTGGAAATAACCGCTCGCCCCGTCGCTGGCCACGAAGTCGCGCAGCGTACTGCCCCCAGCCTGGATCGCCGCCGCCAGCGTCTGACGGATCGCCTGCGCCAAGGTCAGGCAGCGCGCCCGACTGATGCGCCCGGCGGCGGTGGTCGGCCGGATACCGGCCCGAAACAGACTCTCGGACGCATAGATATTGCCCACGCCCACGACGACCGTCCCCGACAGCAGCAACTGCTTGATCGCCAGCCTGCGCCCGCGCGTGGCCCGATGGAGCAGATCGCCGTCGAAGGCCGCCGAAAACGGCTCGACGCCGAGCGAGGCGAGCAGGGGATGATGCTCGGGCGCCCCCTCGGTGGCGTCGTGCCAGAGCACCGCGCCGAATCGCCGTGGATCGTTGAGTCGCAGCACGCCGCCTGCGAACTGCAGCTCGAAATGATCATGGGTGCGCAGCGGGCGATCCGGCGGCGTCCAGGCAATCGTGCCCGACATGCCCAGATGCACGATCAGCCATCCGGGCTCGAATGCAAAGAGCAGATACTTGCCGCGGCGCTCCACCGCCCGCAGCACCCGGCCGGTCAGCCGCTCGGGCAAACCGTCGGGAATTGGCCAGCGCAGGGCCGGCGCGCGCCTCACGACGCCGGTGATACGGCGTCCGACAGCGGTCGCGGCGAGTCCGCTGCGAACAACTTCTACCTCGGGGAGTTCAGGCATCGGACGGCTGGGGCTCGGTTGCCGGTGAGTTTAAGCTAGCCTACTATCCCATGATGAATCTCCCCTTTGCGCTGGCCGCACTTGTTGTCGCGGCAACCCTTTCCGGATGTGCGAGCCACACCGCGCCCGGCTCCTCCTCTCCCACGAGGGCCGAATCGCCGGCCTCATCGGGCGATTCTGGCGCGGGGCCGCAAACCGCCGCCCGGACACCCCTGCCCGACACTGCGACCGCTCAAACCGGCACCTTCGACCCTGAAGGAAACCTGCCGTCGGTCCGGCTCTCTCCTGAAATCCTCTTCCAGATTCTGGCGGCCGATATTGCCGTGCAGCGCGGCGAATTCGGCGCTGCCTGGAACACCTATATGTCGCTCGCCAAGCAGACCCGCGACCCGCGGCTGGCCCGCCGTGCCACCGAGACCGCCTTTTCGGCCAGGGCGCTCGACGAAGCCACCCAATCGGCGGTGCTGTGGCGTGAACTGGCGCCGCAATCGCCGGCAGCAGCCCAGGCACTCGAAGCGCTGTGGCTCAATACCGGTCGGCTGACCGAGGTCGAACCCCTGCTGCGCGAGCGGCTGGTGCGAGCGCGCGCCGACGGCACGCTGCCCGATGTCTACAACCAGCTGCAACGCTCGCTTGCCCGGACGGCCGATCACAAAGCCGCCTGGCAGCTGATCCAGCGCCTGAGTGAACCCGATCTCAACATCCCCGCTGCCCGGGTTGCTCGTGCCACGCTGGCCGCAGCTGCCGAGGACTACCCTGCCGCCGTCGAGGAAGCCCGGCAGGCGATGCGCCTTGCCCCGGATGACGAAGACGCGGTGCTGGTGGCTGCACGCAGCATGTGGCAGCTGCCCGACAGCAAGAACGCCGCGCTCGATCTGCTCGACGGCTTCATCAAACGCTCGCCCAAGTCGCTGGAGGCCCGTTATCTCTATGCCCGCATGCTGCTTGGCGAGGGCAAGATCGACGCGGCACGCGCGCAGTTCGATGCCGCGCTCGCCCAGAGCCCCGACAATCCGGCGCTGCTGCTGTCGGTTGCCCAGGCCGCCTATCAGGCCAAGCAGCCTGATGAATCCAGGCGCTATCTCGAGCGCTATCTCGCCCTACCCGCCGCCTCCGCCCGCGACCGGTCGACTGCCACCTTCCTGATGGCCCAGATCGCCGAAGACGCCGGCAAGACCGATGAGGCGGTGGCCTGGCTGGCCAAGGTGCCCCCGGGCGACGACTACATGCCGGCAACCGTGCGCCGCGCGCTGCTGCTGAACAAAGCCGGCCGAACCGACGAGGCTCGCCAGCTGCTGCGCACCACGCCGGCGGGATCTGCGCGCGACCAGACCCTGCTGGTGACCGCCGAGGCCCAGCTGTTGCGCGAAGCCGGTCGCAATCAGGAAGCCTTCGACGTCCTGGGTGCGGCGCTTACCAAGTCGCCCGACAACACCGACCTGCTCTACGACTATGCGATGGCCGCCGAGCGGATCGACCGCTTCCCGGTGATGGAGACATCGCTGCGTCGGCTGATCGAGTTGCGCCCCGACCAGCCGCACGGCTACAACGCACTCGGCTACACCCTGGCCGATCGGGGCGTGCGACTCGACGAAGCTCGCAGCCTGATCGAAAAAGCCCTGTCGCTCGCCCCCAATGACGCCCACATTCTCGACAGCATGGGCTGGGTGCTCTACCGGCAGAAAGACACCGCCGCAGCCTTGCGCTATCTGCGCCAGGCCTATGCGGCGCGTCAGGAAGTCGACATTGCGGCGCACCTTGGCGAAGTGCTCTGGACCGACGGCAAACAGGACGAAGCGCGTCAGCTGTGGCGTGAGGCCCGCACCCGCGAGCCCGACAACACCACCCTTCGCGAGACGCTCGTCCGGCTGAATGTCACCCTCTGAGCGGCGGCGCCAGACGCTGCTTACTCGGCAGCTCAACCGGCGGCTCAGTTCGCTTCTCGCCCTGCTGTTCGCGGCCGCGCTCGCCTCGGGCTGCGCGGTCGCGCCGCCGCGCTCCCCCGGCATCGACAACACCCTGCCGCCCGAGCTCGCGCCGCGCGAATGGACAGGCCGCTTCGCGGTGTCTTCGCAATCAAACGGCGCCGATGCCCGTCAGGACGCCGCCGTCGGACGATTCCTGCTGACCAGCGTGCCAACCCCGGGGGGTCGAACACTTGATCTGATGCTGCAGTCGCCCTTTGGCCAGACCCTGGCCAATGCCCGCCGCTTGCCTGACGGCACCGCCTCGCTGCGACTGTCCGATGGCCGGATACTGACAGCCTCCAGCCTCGATGGCCTTCTCGAGCAGGCCATCGGCTGGCCGCTGCCGGTCGAACGCCTGCCCGACTGGCTCGATGATCGCTTCGAGCAGGTGCTGGCGCGCGACAGCGCAGGCCAGGTCACCTCAGCCACCGACAGCGGCTGGCAGATCAACCGTGAGCCGAACCGCTGGATCCTGTTCCGGCCCCGGCCCGACGGCCAGTTGCGTGTCGTGCTGGTCCTCGACCGCTGACCGCGTTGTCGTTGCCCGACATCCGGTATCGACCTCGTCAACACCTTCCCGCGCGATCCCTCCGCCATGCTGACCGACATCCGCTATGCCCCCGCACCGGCCAAGCTCAACCTGTTTCTGCATGTCACCGGCCGGCGCGCCGACGGCTATCACGAGCTCGAAACCGTCTTCCAGCTGATCGACTTCTTTGACCGGGTGCACCTGCACCGCCGGGAAGACGGCGAGATCCGCCGAATCGGCGCGATTGCGGGCGTGCCGGTCGAATCCGATCTGGTAGTCCGAGCGGCGCGGCTGCTCCAGCAAGCCAGCGGCAGCCCGCTGGGCGTCGACATCGGGCTTGAAAAACACATCCCGATGGGTGGGGGACTTGGCGGCGGCAGCTCGGACGCCGCCACGGTCCTGATGGCGCTCAACCGCCTTTGGGCGCTCGACTGGCCGTCCGAACAGCTCGCCACCCTCGGCCTGGCGCTCGGAGCCGATGTGCCTTTCTTCATTTTCGGGCGCACCGCCTACGCCCGCGGCGTGGGCGAGCAACTGCAGTTCCTGGACCTGCCGGCGCCGTGGTTCGTGGTGGTCGCGCCCCCGGTCGCGGTGGCCACCGCCGAGATCTTCGCCGCACCCGATTTGACACGTCATACCGAACCCCTCAAAATCGACGGTCTTTCTCGGGTCACACGCGTCTGGCAGGGCAGAAATGACCTCCAGTCGGTTGTGATCCGGCGGTTTCCGGAAGTGGCGTCAGCATTGGCGTCTTTGCAGGAAGCCGCCCGCGCGCTGGGGCTCGACCCCGCACTGGCCCGGATGTCCGGATCAGGCGCGTGCGTGTTTTACCCCGCTTCGACCGAGGCCCTCGCTGGGCAGATGGCCGGAGCAGTGCTGCGCAGCGAGGTTGGAGTGGTCCGTGTCTGTCACGGTCTGGTCCGGCACCCGTTGGGGAGTCGCCAAGTTGGTCAAGGCACCGGATTTTGATTCCGGCATGCGAGGGTTCGAGTCCTTCCTCCCCAGCCCGATAGTTACGGATAATGATGATGCAGCGGCCCACACCGAGTTCCTCCGAGACCCTGCGCCCTGAAGGCCTGATGGTCTTCACCGGCAATGCCATCCCGCAACTGGCCGGGGCGGTCGCCGACAACCTCGGCATTCAGCTCGGCAAAGCCACCGTCGGACGCTTCTCCGACGGTGAAGTCATGGTCGAGATCCTCGAGAACGTCCGTGGCAAGGACGTTTTCGTGCTGCAATCAACCTGCGCGCCCACCAACGACAACCTCATGGAAGTCATGGTCATGGTCGATGCGCTCAAGCGCGCCTCGGCCAGCCGCATTACCGCCGCCCTGCCCTATTTCGGCTACGCCCGCCAGGATCGCCGGGTGCGGTCTTCACGAGTGGCGATCAGCGCCAAGGTGGTGGCCAATATGCTCGAGGTCGCCGGCGTCGACCGCGTCCTGACCATGGACCTGCATGCCGACCAGGTTCAGGGCTTCTTCGACATCCCGGTCGATAATATCTATGCCTCGCCGCTGCTGCTCGCCGACGTGGCCAATCGCAATCTCGACGACTGCATCGTGGTCTCGCCCGACGTCGGCGGCGTGGTGCGCGCGCGCGCCCTGGCCAAACAGCTCGGTACCGACCTCGCGATCATCGACAAACGTCGCCCCAAAGCCAATCTCTCCGAGGTCATGAACCTGATCGGCGAAGTGCGCGACCGCACCTGCATCATCATGGACGACATGGTCGATACCGCCGGCACGCTCACCAAGGCAGCCGACGCCCTCAAGGCCGAAGGCGCCACCCGCGTGCTGGCCTATTGCACCCACCCGGTGCTGTCGGGCCAGGCGATCGAGCGCGTGACCCAGTCGGCGCTCGACGAACTGGTCGTCACCGACTCGATCCCGTTGAACGCCGCTGCGCAGGCCTGCTCCAAGATCCGCGTGATCAGCTGCGCGGGGCTGCTGGCCGAAACGATTCTGCGCATCAACCGCGCCGATTCGGTGTCGTCGCTCTTTAACGACGAAGATTTCTGAGTTTCGGCGGGTCGCGCTGCGGCCCGTCAATCGAATACCCGCATTTTGCGGGAGGTTCCCGCCCTGTCGGCGGGTTGTGCAAACCTGGCGCTCTGGTCGCGGAGGCCAGGATTTATAAGGAGTTGCGATGAAAGTCGTCGCGAAAACACGTACGGTGCATGGTTCGGGTGCGAGCCGCCGACTGCGCCTTTCGGGAAAAGTGCCCGGCATCATCTATGGCGGTAACGGTGAGCCCAGCGCCATCGAAATCGACCACAACCCGCTCTATCACTCGATGCGGGTCGAATCCTTCCATTCGTCGATCCTCGAGATGGAACTCGACGGCAAGTCCGAGCAGGTGCTGCTTCGCGACGTGCAATGGCATGCCTTCAAGCAGCAGGTCATGCACATCGACTTCCAGCGCGTGGCCGCCGATCGCAAGATCCACATGAAGGTGCCGCTGCACTTCTCCAACCAGGAGTTGTCGCCGGCGGTCAAGCAGACGGCCGCCATCGTCAGCCACATCCTGACCGAGATCGATGTGAGCTGCCTGCCGGCTCATCTGCCCAAGTTCATCGCGGTCGATCTGTCCGGCCTCACCGCAGGTCATCCGCTGCATCTGTCCGACATCACGCTGCCTGAAGGCGTGACCGCGGTCCTGCACGGCAATGACAACCCGGTGCTGGTGGTTGCCACTGTCAAGGGCGGCGGCGACGTTGAAGACGCCCCGGCCGCAGCCGCCGCAGCACCGGCCGCCAAGCCGGCCGCCAAGGCCCCGGCCAAGAAGTAAGACTGGCCATGCGCGGTCCGATCGCTTCGGATCGCGCTCTGCAGGCCACTGACCCGGCATGACCCCGATCCGTCTGATCGTGGGCCTGGGCAATCCCGGCCCCGAACACGAAACCGACCGCCATAACGCCGGCTTCTGGCTGGTGGAGGCGCTCGCGCGTCAGGGTGGCGCCGCATGGCGCAGCGAATCGCGCTTTCACGGTGAGCTGGCACGCCTGAAAGTCGGCGAGCACGATCTGCTGCTGCTCAAGCCGCAGACCTACATGAACCGCTCGGGCCAGTCGGTGTCGTCGCTGGCCCGCTTCTATCGGATCGGCGTGGGCGAGATGCTGATTGCCCATGACGAACTCGACCTTGCCCCCGGCACGCTGCGCCTCAAGCACGGCGGCGGCAGCGGCGGACACAATGGCCTGAAGGACATCAGTGCCGCCATGGGCAGCCCCGACTACGGACGGCTTCGCATCGGCATCGGGCATCCGCGCGATCTCTACCCCGGGCGCGAGGTGATCGACTTCGTGCTCGCCCGCCCCTCGCGCGCCGAGCAGCAGCTGATCGACGACCGTACGACCGCCGCGCTCGAGCTGGTGCCGCTGCTGGTGCAGGGACACTGGGAGCGGGCCGGACAAAAGCTGCACACCCCGCCACCCAAGCCATCGGCGACATGAGGCTGCGCCGGCCGGTCATCCACTGGATGGACGGCGCCGTCCTGATGGTGGTCTTCGGCATCCTCTACGCCAGCCTTTCGCGCTACGGCCGGATTGACTGCAGCAACGCGCCCGAATCGCTGCTGCGCGAATCGCTGGCCGTCTCGGGCTCGGATGCGCTGGGCAATGTCTTTGCCTACCTGCTGCTTGGCGCGGCGCTGGCGTTTGCGCATGCGCAGCGCCGTGCGCTCGCAAACGACGATGCCCAGCGCCCCGACGGCGCAGGCCGCGAACTTGCCGCGGCAGCCTGGGCGATCAGCGGCTGCCTGCTGCTGTCGTTCTCGATGGAGGCTGTGCAGACCTGTCTGAGCGAACGAATCTCGTCAGCCTGGGATCTCTTTTACAACACCACTGGGGCCGCGCTCGGCTGGTTCAGCGCACGCGCAATGCAGCCCGCCTGGAACCTGGTCGAGCAGCGACCCACGATGCGCCCGCAGCAGGTCAAGCTGCTCGCGGTGGTGCTGCTTGCCGCACTCGGCTGGCTGATCGAAGACACCGCGCCCTGGGTGCCCCGCCTCGATGCCGCGCTGATGCGCGCCAATCTCAAGGCCACCTGGATCGCCTTTGCCACCGGCCAACTCGATGTCTGGCGACTGATCGGCCATGGCGGCGAATGGCTGGCGCTGGGCCTGGCGCTGTCGCTGCCCCGGCGCGATGCATGGCTGCCGGTCGTGGGGCTGTCAGCGCTGGCCGCACTGGCGATGGGATGGCGGCTGATGCTTCCGGGCACGATGCCGCTTGGCCCCGAGAGCCTTTTGACGCTGCCGGGCGCGCTGCTGATGGTGCTGGTGATCCTGCGATCGAGCTTTCGCACCCGCGCCGCACTGACCCTCATCGCAGCGATCGTGGCGATCAGCGCCTATCAGCTCAAGCCAGGCTTTGGTCTGATGATGCCCTTCCAGTGGCGCATCCATTTTCTGCAGGGCAATCCGATTGCGGGCATGCAGCTGGCCGCCTTTTTCGGATGGTTCGGCATGACGGTTGTGGCCGCAGGCAAGGTGCTCAGCGGCCGCACGCTGGTCTGGGTCGTCGTCGCATGCGCCATCACCGCCTTGCTTGAATGGAGCCAGACGATGATTCCGGGGCGCACGGCCGATCTGTCGCCGACCTTCATGGCGCTGGCGGGTGCGGGCCTTGCTGCCGGCATGCTGAGCGCAAGCCGGGGCGTCGCAGCGCCAAAGGCCCACCCACCAACCGACGACACGCCAGCACCAGAGGTTTCACGCACGACACGCATTGCGTCATAAGCCCGCGGGTATACTCGCGCACGCTATTTTTTCTGTTTCCAGTCTGTCAACCCTGCAACAAATCAAAGAGGATCCTATGCGCCAAGTCCCCCTGCAACTTCTCGTGGTCGCTGCCCTGTTCTCCACGGCGCTGCCGCTGGCCGCACAAACGACGCAAACCATGGTCGAAGGCCGTGGCGCAGCCGAAGTCGTGACCGTCAAGGCGCGCGTCGACTCGATCGACAAGGCCACCCGCCGCATCGTCCTGACCGGACCAGAAGGCCGTTCGATGTCGGTGGTTGCCGGCCCCGATGTGCGCAACTTCGATCAGATCATGGTCGGCGACACCGTCGTGCTCAAGCACCTCCAGGCGCTGGCGGTTGACCTGATCAAGAGCCCGGGCAGCGACGGCATCCGCGAAATGGTTCAGCGCGAAGGCGTTGTGGTCTCCCCGAAGGGCGGCATGCCTGGCGCGATGGCCGGCAGCGAGACGATCATCATTGCCAATGTCTGGTCGGTCGACAAGAAGCGCCAGATCGTGACCCTGCGTGGTGCTCGCGACGGCCTGAAAGAATTCAAGGTCAAGGATCCGGTCAAGCTGGCCGCGGTGCAGGTCGGTGATCAGATCGAACTGAAGTACGTCGAGGCGGTGGCCGTTGCGGTCACCCGCGTCGCCAAGTAAGACAGCGTCAAACCTCAAGCCACGCGATCGGCGCCTGCCGGTCGACGCCTTGAGCGACCGCCGGCTGTCCTCACGGACGTCGGCGGTTTGCTTTTTCCGGACCTTCTCCGGTTCGGGCCGCAAGACCCGCGGCGATACAATCGATCTTTAACCGGTGTGCGGACAGTATCTCAATGAGTCTTCAATGCGGCATCGTCGGACTGCCTAATGTCGGCAAGTCCACTCTCTTCAACGCCCTGACCAAGGCCGGGATTGCAGCAGAGAACTATCCGTTCTGCACGATCGAGCCGAATGTCGGCATCGTCGAGGTGCCCGACCCGCGCCTGGCGCTGCTTGCGGCCATCGCCAAACCCGAGCGCGTCCTGCCGGCGGCAGTCGAATTCGTCGACATCGCCGGCCTGGTGGCTGGTGCCTCAAAAGGCGAGGGTCTGGGCAACCAGTTCCTGGCCAATATCCGTGAGACCGATGCGATCGTGCACGTGGTGCGCTGCTTCGTCGACGAGAACGTGGTGCATGTCTCGGGCAAGGTCGACCCGCTGTCCGACATCGAAGTGATCAACACCGAACTGGCGTTGGCCGATATGGCCAGCGTCGAGAAGGCGCATTCGAAATACACCAAGCAGGCCCGCTCCGGCGGCGACAAGGAAGCCGCACGCATGCTGCCCCTGCTCGAGAAGTGCCTGGCAGTGCTCAATGAAGCACGGCCGGTGCGCTCGATCGATTTCGATGCCGACGATCGCGCGCTGCTCAAGCCGCTTTGCCTGATCACCGCCAAGCCGACCATGTATGTCGCCAACGTGCGCGAAGACGGCTTCGAGAACAATCCGCATCTCGATGCGGTGCGCACCATGGCGCAGGCCGAAAAATCAGTGGTCGTGCCGGTGTGCGCCGCCATCGAGGCCGAGATGGGCGACATGGAAGACGAAGACAAGGCGGTCTTTCTGGCCGACATGGGCATGACCGAACCGGGCCTGAATCGCGTGATTCGCGCGGCCTACACCCTGCTCGGTCTGCAGACCTACTTCACCTGCGGCCCCAAGGAAGTCCGCGCCTGGACGGTTCGCGTCGGCGCGACCGCACCGCAGGCCGCCGCGGCCATCCACACCGACTTCGAGAAGGGCTTCATCCGCGCCGAAACCATCGCCTACAACGACTTCATCGCCTGCAAGGGTGAGGCGGGCGCGAAAGAGAAAGGCAAGATGCGGCTGGAAGGCAAGGACTATGTGGTGCACGACGGGGATGTGCTGCACTTCCGGTTCAACGTCTGACGGGCGGGGCGACACAAGCCCGGGAGGCTAGCGCCGTCTGACCTGCGGGTGGCGCCTCGCCGCCTGTTATAGCCTGCCTGCACATGGAACGTTGACCGCTCCATGTGCAGGCAGCCTGAACGAGAGGCCGAGGCTCCGGACTCGGGCCTGAAAGACCTTCGCTTTTGCAGCGCCACGCCGGACGCGCCGCCACAGAAAGTTCTGCCGCCACCCGGACCACGGCGTGACTGGCGCCGCCGGATTGGATGTCCTTCCTGGAGTCGCTGTCGCCGCCGGAGCGCTGGGTTTGTGGCGTCGAGGGATAGATCCTCGGGGCGCCTTGCTGGTCATTAGGAATGGAAGACCGCCTCCGGGAAGTGCATTGGGCATGGCCAACCGCGCGTAGTGGCTGCGTCCTTGCGCGATACCCAAGGATTCTCCGAATTGACTGTTAACCGGTCAACAGGTAATATTTTTGCATGTCAATCCAGTCGTTTGCCTGCTCCGATACGGAAAGCCTGTTCCTCACGGGCAAGTGTCGGAGGTTCGTCAATATCAAGAGCGTGGCCGAACGAAAATTGGCCCAGCTCGACGCGGCGCCTTCTGTGAGTTTCATGAAGGCCCCACCGGGGAACGACTTGAAGGAATACGACGGTGCCTGGCATGTGCGAATCAATGACCAGTGGCGACTGACCTTCAAGTGGGGTGAGAGCGGACCCTATGACGTGCTCATCGAAGACCCACACTAACCCAGTCCCGACTGGCATTCGAATAATGAACAGCAATGGAGTGCATCATGTTTAAAAACGGTATGCGTCCTGTCCACCCGGGTGAAATCTTGCTGGAGGACTACATCAAGCCCATGGGCGTCAGCGTGCGCGCCGTGGCCATTGCCTTGCATGTGCCTTACTCGCGCCTCAGCGAGATCACCAAGGGCGAGCGCGGCGTGTCGGCTGATACGGCCCTGCGCCTGGAGCGCTACTTCGGCAGCGAGGCCAAGGGCTGGTTGAACCTTCAGGCAGCCTACGAGTTGCGAGTGGCCGAGATCGAGAGCGGCAAAGCCATCGCCAAACAGATTCAGCCGTTTGCGCTGGTCGCCTGAGCCACGCCAGCGGGTTCGCCTCGAGCGCCTGCAGCCGGCCAGAAACGGTCGTTGGTGAGCTGCTCAGAATTTTCGCTGCTGACCCGCTTTGGATGACCGGTTTACGGCGGGCAATTTGAGCTCCGCTTTGGCTCGTCCCGGCCAGAAGCGATCTATTGTGCGGGGAGTAAATCCGGATTGAAGATTTAGGTTGAAGTCCTGGACTGCGCGGCACTCATCGCTGTGAGAACTGTAGGCATAGATGTGAAGTCGCTTAGCTTTATGACTGGCAGCCCCGCGAAGTTATCTCGCTCGTTGATTACAGCGACGAAAGCGACGCCCGCCTGCCTTGCGGCATTCAAGTCACCCACCGAGTCACCAAAGAATACTGTGACCTTATCGGGGTGCCGCGCAGAAACTCGCCGTAGTGCGATCTCCTTTTCGGTGTCGGCGCCGAATACGGCCTGGAAACGGTCGGATAGGCCACGCCGAGAAAGTTGATCTTGGACCTCGGCCTCTGGTGCTGAAGAACTGACATAAAAACAGAATGACTGGTCGCGGTCAGCAAGAAAAGTTTCTACGCCTTCAACCATTGGCGCGCCAGCCAACAGGTTCTCCAGCCCTCGTGCGTACTTCGATAGATATGAAGACAACGTGTCTTCAGCAAGCGGCACGTCGACGATGTTCTTCAGGATATGCCGGAGTTTGAGATCTCTGCGAACACCGCCATTGGCCATGATGTACGAACTGATTTGATGATGTTTCTCGGGATAACCGTCAAACAACGAAAGCATCGCGTCGTGCTTTACGAAGTTCGACTTGACGATGACTCCGTCAAGATCAAGGACTACGGGCGATCCATGCATATGGCTTGCGACCAGACTGGCATAACTTAGCTCCGATGATAGATGGCAAATGAATGTGCTTTCAGAATGAAGGCTTCGGGTCGGATTGCGCCCTTTGTACGTAGGGCGCTTACCGGCCAGAAGCGGTCGAGGGCAACGGGCGGCTTTAGCCCCTGGCGCACGGACAGCTCATGGACACGATGGCGCAAATGCGCTAATCTGATGTATCAAATGAACGCAATGCCGGAGTTCCTCATGTCCTCGACCTCTGCTT
>CAIVAS010000056.1 GCA_903903975.1 uncultured Burkholderiales bacterium | reverse complement strand
CTTCCTGCATGGCAAATCCAAGGCCGGTGAGCGAGATCAGATCGATGCCCGCAGTGCTCAGGGTGGCCGGCGCCATGGTCGCGGCCAGCAGTGCTGAAATGCCGACCCTTGCCCTGGCGGGAATGCTGCGAATCGACAGGACCGGCGCTGCGCTGAAAAGTGCCAGGAGCCGAAAGAAGGGCAGCACGAAGGCGGCAAGCCAGGCCTGAAGCTGCGCGTCGGTAAAGCAGACCACGTTGCCCGGCGTCAGCCGCCGCCCACGAGCTGCGGAATGCTCGTGATCGTTCGCTGGATGTAGTCGACCAGCGTCGTCATCATCCAGGGACCGGCGATGATGGCCGTGATACCGACACCGACCAGCTTGGGCAAAAACGAGAGCGTCTGTTCGTTGATCTGTGTCACCGCTTGAAAGAAGCTCACCGCGATGCCGACCACAAGCGAGACCAGCAGCAAGGGAGCCGAGACGATCAGCATCAGCTCGAGGCCCTGACGGCCGATGGTGACGACGGTTTCCGGGGTCATGAAGTAGGTTCCTTGATTCAGCCGAAACTGGCCACCAGCGAGCCGACCAGCAGGGTCCAGCCGTCGGCAAGCACAAACAGCATCAGTTTGAAGGGCAGGGCGACCAGCACTGGCGAGAGCATCATCATGCCCATCGAGGTCAGCACCGACGCCACGATCAGGTCGACGATCAGAAACGGGATGAACACCAGAAAGCCGATCTGGAAGGCGGTTTTCAACTCGCTGGTCACGAATGACGGAATCAGGACCCGCATCGGCATGGTCTCGGGAGACTGCTTGGCGTCGACCTTGGCGATGCGGGCGAAGACGCCGAGATCGGTGTCGCGGGTCTGGCGCAGCATGAAGGCGCGCAGAGGATCGATGCCCTTGTCGAGGGCAGCCTCAAAGCCGATCTTCTGCTCGGAGTAGGGCTGGTAAGCGTCCTTGTAGATCTTGTCGAGGGTCGGGCCCATCACGAACAGGGTCAGAAAAAGCGACATGCCGACGATCACCTGGTTGGGCGGTGCACTTTGCAGGCCGAGCGCCTGGCGCACCAGCGACAGCACGATCACGATCCGGGTGAAGCTGGTCATCAGCAGCAGGATGGCCGGCAGAAAAGACAGCGCCGCAAAGGCGAGCATCGTCTGGATCGGCAGCGAGTAGGTCGTGCCGCCGGCAGCCGATGGGGCGGCATTGACCGACAGGACGTTCTGCGCCAGGGCCGGGCCGGCAAGGGCCAGCATCGACAAGGTGGCAATCAGTGCAACGGCGTTTCGGCGCATCTTGTTCTCACCCACGCCGCTTGAAGCGATCGAGCAGTTCGGAAAACGCCGCCTGGCCGGGCAGTGCGCCAGTCTGCAAGGCAGCGCCTGCGCCATCGGCCTTGTTGTCAGCCTTGCCATCGGAGGACTGGCTCGCATCGAGTTCGGCGAGCATCGAGATCGACTGCCCGGTGATGCCGATCATCCACCGGCGTCCCTGCGCTTCGATGATCGCGATTCTTTCGCGCGGCCCGAGCGAGAGCCCACCTGTCACCGTGATCGAACGAGTCGCCCCCGGGTTGCCCGACTGCAGTCGCTTGAGGATCCACAGGGCAATCGGGATCAGCGCGATGACCGCAGCAAACGCTGCGAGCGCTGGCCAGACTGAGGGCGCGTCCTGCATCTCAGCTGCGGCTGTTGAGACGGCGCACGCGCTCGGAGGGCGTGACGATATCGGTCAGGCGGATACCGAATTTGTCGTTGACCACCACCACTTCGCCCTGCGCGATCAGGCAGCCATTGACCAGTACGTCCATCGGCTCCCCGGCGAGTGCATCGAGCTCGATCACCGAGCCTTGGGCCAGTTGCAGGATGTGCTTGATCGGAATCCGGGTACGGCCGAGTTCGACCGTCAGCTGAACCGGGATGTCCAGGATCATGTCGATATCCTGGCGGGCATCCTGGCTGGCTGCGACACCGGCGAGTTGCGGGAACATATGGCTCGCATCCGACACGCGTTCGGCCGGCAGGACGTCCGCGCCTTTGCCGGCAGGCTCCTGTTCGGCCAGCGCGGCCGCCCATTCGTCTGCGAGGGCGTCCTGGTCGCCTGCGCCGGTCTGATCTGTGCTCATGTCGTGCTCCCTCGCGACGCCTGGTGGGGCGTCATTGCGCTTGCGGTGTGCTGAGAATGTCCTGAACCCGAACTGCGTAATGACCGTTCGAGACGCCGTAGCGGCAATCGAAGACCGGCACGCCGTCGGACTTGACGACGATCTTTTCGGGCAGTTCGAGTTCGATGAAGTCGCCTGCCTGCAGCGCCATCAGTTCCCCGACGGTGGCGTTGGCATAGCCGAGTTCGGCCGACAGCTCGATTTCGGCGACCTTGATCTGCTGGGTGAGCAGGCTCACCCATCGCTTGTCGGTTTCGATCGAGTCGCCCTGCAGCGCTGAATACAGTACGTCGCGGATCGGCTCGAGCGTCGAGTAGGGAATGCAGATCTGCAGATCACCGCCGAGTTCGCCGACCTCCAGCGAGAAGGTGGTTGCCACCACGATTTCGCCGGGTGTGGCGACGGTGGCGAATTGCGGATTCATTTCCGAGCGGGTGTATTCGAGGCTCAGCGGATAGATGCCCGCCCAGGCCTTGCGGTACTCCTCGAGCGTCACATCGAGCATGCGCTGGATGATGCGCTGCTCGGTGGGCGAAAAATCGCGACCCTCGATCCGGTAGGGCATGCGGCCGTTGCCACCAAACATATTGTCGATGACGGTGAAGACCAGCTTGGGGTCGCAGATCACCAGGCCGCTGCCGCGAAGTGGTTTGACAGCGACCACATTGATATTGGCCGGTACCGCGATGCTGCGAAGAAAGGCGCTGTATTTCTGCACCTTGATCGGACCGATCGAGATCTCGGGGTTGCGGCGCATGAAGTTGAACAGACCGATGCGCAGGTTGCGTGCGAAGCGCTCGTTGATGATCTCCAGCGTCGGCATCCGACCGCGGACGATGCGTTCCTGTTTCGCGAGGTCATAAGCGACCGGACCCTTGAAGCCTTCGGGTTGTCCGACCGGTGCATCGTCGACGCCTTCGAGCAGGGCATCGACTTCTTCCTGTGACAGGAACTGTTCGGCCATGGCGCGTTACTGGACGATGAACGAAGCGAAATGAACTGCGGTAACCGGATTCGATGGCGGTTCGACCTTGTGTTTGGCGGCCTTGGCTTTCTTGTCCGAATCCTTCTTGGGCTTGTCGTCCGACTTCTTGTCCTTGTCCTTGGCCTTGGATTCAGGCTCTTCATCGCCGTCATCAGCATGAGCGTTCGGGTCAGGCGGTGTCCAGCCGAGATCCTTGCCGGCCGACAGGGCAATCTCTGCGGCGAGTTTTTCCTTGCCTTCGCGCGACGTCAGATCGGTGGCCATTTTCGAGGAGATCAGCAGCAGGATGCCGTTTCGGATGGCTGGCATCCGGTCAGCCACTTTCTTGTTTGCTTCGGCGTTTTCAACCTCGAGCACCACGCCGATCTGTGTATAGCGATCGAGATCGGTGTCGGCAAGATTGACGACGAAGGGGTCCAGCGTGACGAAACTGCGGGCCGCTTTGAGCTTTTCTTCGGCCTTTGCGGCGGCTGCCGCATCGGCTTGCTCATCGTGGTGTCCGCGCCCCATGAAAAACCAGGCCGCGCCGCCGCCGCCCAGCAACAGGACGACCGCACCAATCATGATGAACAGTTTTTTCTTGCCGGCTTTGGGCTTGGCACCCTCTTCACCGTCTTTACTGTCTTCTTTCTTTTTGCTCGCGTCGCTCATTCGGTGTCCATCGTTCAGCGGCAGGATTGGTCTGCAGGGATGAACTGATCATAGGAAACCTTGAGTCAGGTAAAGCGTCGATAAGCGCTGTGCGGTCTGTGCATTTCGACGCCTCATCGCGAGCGGCCAGCCGGGTCAGGCAAAGAGGTCGATCCGGCCTGCGGCATTGCGTCGTTGCGAGGGCATGCCGCTCACCGGTGCGCCGTCGCTGGTCGCCTCCGGGATGCCGACCGTCGCCGTACGGCTTGCGCCCCCGGATTGCCGCGCCCGACTGCCGGGATTGTCCTGCCGGCTGGTGTCCGCGCCGATCTGGGTGCCGCCGAGCTGCAGGCCCTGATCGGCGAGCAGGTCTCGCAGACGCGGCAGCGACTGCTCGATGGCTGCCCGGGTGTCAGCCTGGGTGGCTGCGAAGTCGATCGATGCAGCGGTGCCGTCGATCGACATTTCGATCCGGATCGGCCCCATGTCCTGAGGATGAAGCGTCAGTTCGGCGGATTGGATGCCTTCTTTCACCAGCCATTGCACCCGTTCAGAGAGCGCGCTGCCAAAGCGGGGATCGTCGAAGGGCACGGTGATCGGGAAGTTCTGCGGGCGGGCAAGCGCCTCGCTGCGGGCGTCGCCCGATGCTTCGGCTGACCTCAGCAGTCCGGCGAAGCTGCCCGGCGGCACCATGCCCTGATCAGCAAGGGCTGCAGGCCCGGATCCTTGCGGACCGATGGCCTGGGGGCGGTCGGTCAGTCCGGTTGGGCTGATCGCGGCGTTGTCGGAAAGGGGCCGGGTGTTGTCGATGGCAGGCGATCGGAGTGCGCTGGCCGCGTCGGCAGCTTGCGCATCGCGCAGCGCCTGCGGCAGGGCTGCGCTTGTTGCTGCGCTTGTTCGTGTTGCCACTGCACCGGTGGCCCGCGCAGCGCCTTTGCCGGATTGCGCGTGGGTCTCAGGCCCTTCGCCAAGATCAGCGCCGCCGCTGGCAACGATTGCATCGCCATTGGCGCTTGCACCGGTTGCGACGGTCTGCGCTGCGTCGCCCGTCTCGCTGGTCTTGTTGATCGCAGGCGTGTCGGCTTTGACGTCGGATTTTCCGGTGACAGATTTTTCGGATCCGGGTGTCACCATCGTCTGCGCCGCGGCGGCCACGCTTGCATCCGGAAGGGGCTGTGTGATGGTTGCAACGGCCGTGGTCGCTGCATTGCCTTCGCCCTGGTCGGATGTGAGCTTTTTCCGCGCGATGGAGGCCTTGTCATCCTCGCTCTGGCCTTCAATGGCTTGAAGGCTTGCCGAGGCATTTTCGGGCAAAGCGGCTTGTGCCGCATCGGTCGTCGGCACAGTGTCTGCCTGCGCTGCAGCGCTGTCGCTGCCGTTGGGCGCTTGTGTTGCTGCGGCGCTTGCGCTTCCTGCGGCCGATTGCCCGCCACGATGGCGATGGGCGGCGCCCGCACGGGTCTTTGCGCCGGCCGGCGCGTCGGCTTTCGACGCATCGGCTTTCTCGGGATTCTGCTGATCGCGCGGACCACGACCCTGGGGTTTCGGCGCCAGGTCGCGATTGTCGGCAGACCGCTGCGCGCTCATGCCCGGCCTGTTTGCCGGGTCGCTGTCGGCTGATGACAGCGCTTGTTTCGATTCGGCATCATCGGCGGTCTTGTCTGCCGGTTTCGCGATGGCGCTGCCCTCTGTCCTGGCCTCGCGCTGGCGCTCGACCTGTCGGCGAGCCTGGGCGCTTTCATCGCTACGACGTTGCAGCACCGCGGTGTCATCGACGCGCGGCGCAATCGATTCGGGTTTCGTTGAGGTTCGCGAATCGGCGGCCGACAGGAACTGCGCGAAGGGGGTGTCCGATTGCCCGTTCGTACTCGGGCTGGCATGGGGCGAACCGGCTCGAATGCGCGCACCGGATTCGAGGTAACGGGTGTCGATGCTCATCTCTGCTCCTTGCCCGGTCCTCGCCGGGCTGCGATGTCATTGGCAAATTCATCGAGCAGACGCTGTTCGCGACGTGCCCCTTTTTTTTCGGCAGCGCTTGCCCGGCGCTGTGACAGCGTCTCGAGTGCCTTCAGGCGCCGCTGCATCTCG
>CAIVAS010000055.1 GCA_903903975.1 uncultured Burkholderiales bacterium | reverse complement strand
TCAGGTGAGCCTGCCTGCGGCATCAGACGATGGCGTCACACACCCTTGCAACATGATCGGCACCCGACGGATCCTTACTTCTTGAGCGCGAGCGACTGATCGACGATTTCGTCGATCAGGTACATCGAATCGTCGAGCTTGATGTTCAGGGCCTTGGCGCGCATCCGGTTGACCAGATACGGGCCGCGCTCGGGTGTCCTGACCGCCATGCGGGCGGGCTTGAGCCCTTGCGCCAGAATGCTGTTGGCCATCTCGAAGGCGAGATAGCCCTGGTTGTAGCCTGAGTCATTCGCGGTCAGCAGCATGCCTTCAAAGACAAACTGGTCTTCATGCGAAGCCTCCGGAATCTTGATGTTGTTGAGGTACCAGCGCCCGACTTCCATCATGTCGACATGGTTGCCATTGGCATCACGCAGCGTGTCGTGATTCAGCACGAAAAACGCATCCACGCGTTTTGACAGCTCGAGTGCGCGAGCCTTGAATTCATCGAGCGAATTGGTCATCACCTTGTCGACCAGCTTCATCGGCAGATCGCCGCGCTGCGCGAGCTGCTCGATCATCTTCACATTGGGTCGAGCCGACTCGGAGTCGCAAGCCAGGATAGCAAAGGTCTTGGCGTTCGGCACCATGCGCTTGAGCAGATCGAGGCTTTCCTTGTGATAGCCGGTCTGCCAGACGCCGGTCACATTGCGACCGGGCGCATCCATGCTGTCGACCAGCCCATATTTGAGCGGCAGGCCGTTGATGCCCCAGAACACCACCGGAATGGGTGAGTCGAGCAGCTGGCCGCCGATGTATTTGGCGGCATTGTCGTCACCCAGCAGGACCAGATCGGGCTTGAAGGCCTGGATCTGCGCCAGGATGCGGGTGGTGGCATTGGCCATGTCGGCGCGGCTGTCCTTGCGCTTGGTGTCCATCCATTCCTTGCGGATGACCGCCTTCGACGATTCCACCGAATCGGTCTGCACCAGCTTTTGCGCCTGCTGCTCGTTGTCGAGATAGCCGAACTTGAGCATCGCGGCGTTGACGCCCTTCTGGGTCGATTGCGACCAGATATAGGTCTTGTGATAACTGCTGACGATGAAGATGCGCTTGCGTGCCGCATCGCCTGCGGCCTGCGCGCCGGTCGCGGTCATGACCAGCAGACAGACAAGGAGTCGCAGCAGCCATGGCGTCGATCGATTCGGGTGGTTCATTCGTGCGCGCCTGGTCGGGTAAGGGTGTGTGGCAATCGTCGGACGTCGCTCAGACTTTCCGGCGGGCACGCCATTTGTCGAAAATTTCCTTCGACTGCGCCGAGTAGAGGTCGAGCGCTGCCTCGGGCGTCAGGCGTCCTGAGGCGGCGTCGGCAAACATTTTCGGCAGCAGCCACGACTTCCAGATTTCGTCGATCGCGGCATTGGCATAGCCCGGATAACCGACATTGACAGTCCACTTGTCGGCGTCATTGAAGATCGCGTACTTGCTCGAAGGCGTTGCCTTGGGGTCGTTGGCAATCAATTGCTTGAGGTCGGGCACCAGTTGCGGAAAGGTCGGGAAGTTGTAAAACCCGCTGGCCTTGAAGGCATCGCGCGAACTGCCGGTGAGGTCGACCAGGAACTTCTTGGCGCCGTCGATATTCTTCGAAAACTTCCAGATCACATAGGCGTTCATCAGGTGCATCACGCCGATCTGCCCGGCGGGGCCGGAGGCCGGGCGACCGAGCAGGATCTTGTCGGCAATCGGAATCTTCTCGCTCTCGCCGGTGCGGGTGATCGAGATCGCATTGAGGGTCAGCGAGCCTTTGCCGGCCAGCAGCAGCCGATTGTTCGACGAGGCATCCCACGAAAAGATTTCGTCGGTCATCGTGTCTTCGTAGAGGGCTTTGGCGAATTTCAGCGCCTCGAGCGATCCCTTCGATTTGAGGCTGGGCTGCCCGGCTTCATTCTGCTCGGCGCCGCCAAAGGAGAGCAGGATCGATCGCAGCGCCATGCTGCTGTCGAGTTCATTCGACATGCCGATGCCCACCGGAATGCCGTGCTTGTCCTTGATCTTGCGCCCGCCGTTGCGGATCGCTTCCCAGGTGTCGGGCACCACACCGATATCGGCCCACAGATCGCTGCGGTAGTTCACCGGATCGGGGACGTAGCTGTCGGAAAACCCGAAGTACTTTTTCGTAACCGGGTTGTAGGTGCTCTTGAGGGCAATGTCGAGCGGCTTGCCGAACTTCTTTTCGCACTCGACAAAGACATCGCGGTGATCGATGACATTGTCTTCATAAGAAGCCGGCGGGCTCAGGAACATGCACAGATCGTGGCCCTGATTCTTGGCGATTTCGGCGGCGGCGCGGCTCTCGATGCTGGTCATGCCGACATTGGTGACGATGACCTCGGTGTTGTTCTTCTCGCCCCACTCTTTCACGAAGGTCTTGTTGAACCATTCATCGAAGGCCGGAACAAAGTGGTTCCATTGCATGATCTTGAGGGTGCGTCGCGCGGGCTTGTTTTCAGCATGAACCGGTCTGATCAGCGGGGCGGCTGCCTGGGTGATCCCGATGGCGCCAGCCTGACCGATGAACTGTCTGCGTGTCATGTCACTTCCTGTGAGGTTTGGGTCTGTGATGACCGGGTGGATGCCGGGCTGGACGCAGCTCGCACCGATCCCTACCTTACGCGCATGCCTGATTGAGTCAGGCATTAGGACCAGCCTAAGCCTTGCCTGACAGGATGAGCGGTGGATTCAGGCTAACAGATGCCTGATTCCGTCTGTATCTGACCACGCTTTGTCTGCCTGACGCGGGGCGGTGTGTTGCCGTTGGTCAGGCCGACGATCCCGCTGATCCGGTCTGCGCCGACAGAGCCGTGCGCACCTGCAATTCAAGCCGCTGGATGGCGGTCTGCTCGAAATGCTGCGCATCGGCCTCGCCGCCGAGCGCACGGGCGATGTCGGCACAGCGCTGCCAGGGCAGATAGAAGTCGGGTCGCTGCTCGATGACCTGCAGGTAGCCGGTCAGTGCAGCCTCGAGCTGCCCGGCGTTGTGCAGTCCGCTGGCGACCAGAAATGCTGCTTCGCTGGCATCGGTCATGACGATCAGGCCGGTGCCCGGCGGCTGCCCGGGGTCGGCGCCGATGTTGGTGGCGTGCGTCGGGTCGCGGCCGATTCGCGCTTCAAGCAGCGGCAGGTAGTGCCGAAGACGTTCGAGCGCGCCGCGTTCATGGGTGCGTTCGGTGCGGACATAGACATGAGCCGCCGATCGGATCTGCTCGAGCCCTGCCGGGCTGTCGAAGAGGGCATCGAGCGCGGTAATAAAACCGGCTTCGTCTGCGAACAGCAAGCCGGTCTGGCCGTGGCGCAGGCTGATCGGGTATTCGCCGGCATCGCTGGCCACACAGACCACGCCTCGCGAGGCCAGCTCAAGAAACTTGCCGTCTGAGCGCCCGGCACTGAAATCGGTGTCGCCGATGACCGCGAAACCGATATCGATCCGATCCAGAAAGGCGAGATAGTCCTTGAAACCCCCGCTGGGTCGATAGTCGACCAGACAACCGGCTTCTTCGAAGACGCTGCGAATCAGCGGCGAACTCATGACCCGGATCGACGGTCCGTCATGGGGCGATCTGCCGCGATGGCGCCACCAGGCCCGCAGCAGCTGCGCCAGACGCCTGGCATCGTCGAGATGGCCGGCTGAGCCGCTCCATCCGAGCACCGGATCACTGGGCAAGAGGCGGTCGCGTTGAGGCAGGGCAGGGACCTCGGTGAGCTGGTTGGGAAAGACCGAGTGATGCGCATTGAGCGCGGCGTATTTGCGCACAAGACCGTGGCTGGAGCACTGCAGCAGATCGGCGTTGCTCGCCATGCCTGCGATCAGCGCCTGGATCTGTGGCTGCGCATAAAAGGCATGCGCCGGCAGGTTGGGCGGGAAGTCGGCGAAATCATCCGAAATTTCATAGGCGGTCGGCAGACCTGCCTGCTTGCGCAGCGTGATCAGGCTGGCAACCAGCGGGTCGGCCACCATGGTCACCACCAGCAGATCGGCGTTGAGCGCCACGGTCACCGAATCGGGATGGGAGGTCTGGAGGTCGATGACACGCAGATGCGCTGCCAATGCCTGACCGGGCAGCGTGACACGATGGCTGTAGTCGCCGCTGTCGCGCCCCTGGGGGTGCGACAGCAAGACGACGACCGGCCGCTCGTCAGCCAAGGTCTTCGTAGCGGTCGAGGACGTGATGCAAAAACTGTTTGCTGCGCTCGGACTGGGGGTTGTTGAAGAAGGCTTCGGGCGTGTTCTGCTCGACGATTTCGCCGCGGTCCATGAAGATGACGCGGTCGGCAACGGCCCTGGCAAACCCCATTTCGTGCGTCACGCAGATCATGGTCATGCCGTCGCGCGCCAGATCGAGCATGGTGTCGAGCACTTCCTTGACCATCTCGGGATCAAGCGCCGAGGTCGGTTCGTCGAACAGCATGATCGATGGGTTCATGCACAGCGCGCGGGCGATGGCCACCCGCTGCTGCTGACCGCCGGATAGCTGGCTCGGGTATTTCGGCGCCTGCTCGGCGATGCGCACCCGCTCGAGAAATGTCATGGCGGTGGCCTCGGCCTCGGCCTT
>CAIVAS010000054.1 GCA_903903975.1 uncultured Burkholderiales bacterium | reverse complement strand
TGCGGGATCGAAATCCGCCAGGCTGCGAGGAACACCACGAGATGGCGCCTTGACCATTCCCGCCATGTTGATCGTGTCGGCCGTCGCGACCGAACGGACGACGCGCAGCTTCAGCCCGTCCGACTCTTCGAGCACCTCAATCCTCGCGCCCGCGCCCATACCGAGTCGACGCCGCATTTCGGCGGGCAGCACGATCTGACCTTTCGAGGAGACGAGTAGCGTCGACATGTCGATTTCCAGATGAAGATTGGCGCACCATCATAGGTTGACTTACAAGGTAAGTCAAAGATCGAATGACTTGTGCCCAGCTCGAATAATGACGGGGCACAGGGATGGTCGATGTCAATAATCCGTAACGCGTTTCGACGGTCCGCTGTGCGTCGCATACCGGAATTTCGCAGCCGTACGACGGGTATGCGCTGTTTAGCTGTCAGCCGCCGCGGGCTGGTGGGAGGCGCTTACCGGCCAGAAGCGGTCGTTGGGCGCAAGAAGGCGAACGGCAGCAATTGCCCAAAGCCGAAGTACAGCGAGCTTCACTTCCAGACTGGGTGCAGACACTCAGATTTGGAAGCTGAGTGTAGGCCAAGTCCGAAACCGGTCATTCAGGGGTAGCTGACTGGAGTGACCGCTTCACCTTCGACAGCGGACCTTCGCGTCGCGATAGCCGGATCGTGGTCCGTGAAGGGCTGCTCTCCCGAGGTGTGACCGGCTCAATTCGACCCAGAGTGGAAGCCGGCATCTATCAAGTCGACCGGCTGATCCACTCAGTAATCGGTCGTTCACCGATTTAGTCGAGCAATCGTCGCTGTGCAAAAGAAGTACCTTGTGGGTGGCGGCCACCGAATGGAAGCAAACGTCAACGTCTTGCGCGCATCCCTTGGCTGGGCGGTCGCAATGAGGGGCGCCGGGTTGGTCGATTGACGGAACAGAACCATCGCTTGCGGCTGATCGTTGACAATACGTATAACTCACTTATCATCAGAGCGTGAATTCGATCAACTGGCAACCGAAAGCTCTGCGGCAACTTCGCAAGATCGACGCTCATGCGGGCAAGAAAATCCGAGCGGCAGTGAGCACCGAATTGCTCGACTTGTCGAAGGCCAGAAACGTCACGGCCCTGACAAATCATGAGCACGGCTATCGCCTTCGCGTAGGCAACTACAGGGTCTTCTTCGATTTTGACGGAGCAGTTCGAATCGTGAGCATTGAAGAGGTCAAAAAGCGCGATGAACGCACGTACTGAATTTCAAATCATCGTCGGTCAAGACGGCAAGCCCGCATTCGTGGTTGTGCCTTATGAGCAGTTCCGCCGGATGAAAGGGGGGTTCACACATGGCAGCGTGCCGAACGAAGTTGTGAATCTCTCCTTTGAGCGGGGCGTATCGGCCATGGCAGCTTGGCGCGAGCACTTCGGCCTAACGCAGGCTGAAGTAGCGACCCGCATTGGCATTACCCAAGCGGCCTATGCGCAGATGGAACGGGTCAAGCAGCCCCGAAAAGCGACACTTGAGAAAGTGGCTGCAGCACTAGGTCTTGAAGTCGAACAACTCCGCTGGTGAGAATGCGCGCTGCTCTGTGTGCTGCATTTATAGCTGTTTCAAGCTGACTCGCCCTTCGGCGATAACGCGAATCGCATCCTGACACCCGATACCAACGTGACTTCCACGATCCGAAGCTCCTTGGTCCACCCCGGAGTCGCCGCAGCGCTGGCGGCGGCGGCCCTATTTGGTGTCGGCACTCCAATGGCCAAGCAACTGCTGGGCACCGTGGATCCCTGGCTGCTCGCGGGACTGTTGTACCTGGGCTCTGGCGTCGGCCTGGCGCTGTGGCGCTTTCTCACCCGCGCTGAACCGGTGAAGCTGCCAGTCAATCAACGGGTCTGGCTCGCCGGCGCGGTGGTTGCGGGCGGGGTCTTGGGCCCGCTGCTGCTGATGTTCGGCTTGTCTCGCATGCCGGCGTCTGGGGCATCCTTGCTGCTAAATGCGGAGGGCGTGTTCACGGCCTTGCTCGCCTGGTTTACCTTCAAAGAGAACTTCGACCGGCGCATCGCACTCGGGATGGTGGCCATCGTCGCCGGCGCACTGGTGTTGAGTTGGCCCGGCGAGGCGCGCATCGGTGAGGCCTGGCCGGCACTGGCCGTGCTGGGCGCGTGCGCGGCCTGGGCGGTCGACAACAATCTGACCCGCAAGGTGGCGCTCGTCGACGCGACGTGGATTGCGTCGATCAAGGGGCTGGTCGCGGGCAGCGTGAACCTGGCACTCGGACTGGCCGTCGGCGCGTCCTTGCCGCCAGTGCCCTGGCTGGCTGGTGCGTTGTTCCTCGGATTCGGGGCCTACGGCATCAGCCTGACCCTGTTCGTCGTGGCGCTGCGGCACCTCGGCACCGCGCGCAGCGGAGCGTACTTTTCGGTGGCGCCTTTCTTTGGCGCAGCGCTCGCCGTGGCCTGGCTTGGCGAGCCGGTCACGCCGGGTTTGCTGGTGGCGGGTGCCATGATGGCCGCTGGTTTGTGGCTCCATTTGACCGAGAGTCATGACCACGCGCACGCGCACATTTCCAAGGAGCACGACCATGAGCACGAACATGACGTGCACCACCAGCACGAGCATTCGGAGGGTCCCGTCGCTGGCCGCCATTCGCATCCGCATCGGCACGAGCCCCTGACCCACGCGCACGCGCACTTCCCTGACGCGCACCATCGGCACGGCCACTGAGTCTGCGGGCGCACCAAGCTTGGATCAGGCGATTCCCTATGGCTCCTGCCGGCCAGGAACGGTCAGTCGCGACAGACCGCTTTCCTTCCGCTGGTACAGAGGGTGATTGGCGTTGCGCTCGTAAGCGGCTGGCCATCCCACCCTTGAAGCCGAGCCGCAATGCGGCAAGGATCGTGTCCACTTCGAACCTACTTGGACACGATGGCAAGCGACAAGACGACGAGGAGAAGGCGCTACAGTGCTGAGTTCCAGGCACGGGTCAGGTGCGAGTGCGATGCGCCGGGCGCGTCGGTGGCCACCTGACGTGGCTGGCGACCGCCACCAACGCTGCTCTGAGCGTCACGGCGTTGGCGATGGCGACGTGGTTCTTCATCGCGGGCTAGGACGCCTTCTGGCTTCGCTTTCTGTAGTCTTGGCGACAGCTTGACCAAGGCCCCGAACTACGAGGTCAGGCTGTCGTGGTGCTCATTCACAAGGAGGGAACTGTGTTCCATCACTTTTCGATTAAGTTCTACGCACTTCTGTTCCTTGGCGGCAGCATTGCCCAGGCGACACATGCACAGGTACTGCAGCCGCCGGCCGTCATGTTCGAGAACGTTCGTATCTTCAACGGTACGTCCGATCGCTTGTCGGAGCCGTCAAACGTTCTGGTTGTGGGCAACGTGATCCAGTCCATTTCCAAGGAGCCGATCGTGACGTCGGCCGGGCTGGAGCCGATGCGCATCCAGGGGGCAGGCCGGACATTGATGCCCGGCCTGATCGATGCGCACACCCACATCATGTTCGAGACCCTTACGCAGGAGACGATGCTCGTGTCCGATCTCGCTTTCATCGCGGTCGCTGCAGTGAAGGGTGCCAACGACATGCTGATGCGCGGATTCACCAGCATCCGCGATTTCGGGCCGGCGTTCGGCCTCAAACGCGGCATCGACATGGGGTTGGTTCCCGGCCCGCGGATCTGGCCATCCGGCGCAATGATTTCTCAAACCGGAGGCCATGGCGACTTTCGCCTGCCCAACGAACTCCCGTCGGCCCCAGGCAGTTTTCATTTCAGTGAACGCATGGGCGCCTCCGCGATCGCCGACGATGCCGACACCGTGCGGAAGCGCTCGCGCGAACAGTTGGCGTTGGGTGCGTCGCAGCTCAAGCTGGCGGCCGGCGGCGGCGTCGGCTCGGACTACGATCCGCTCGACGTGACACAGTACACAGTGGCCGAACTGCGTGCTGCCGTCGAGGCGGCGGAGAACTGGGGCACCTACGTCGCGGTGCACGCGTTCACGCCACGCGCCGTAAGGCAATCCATCGAGGCCGGTGTCATGAGCATCGAACATGGCCACCTGCTCGACGATGCGACCGTCAAGCTGATGGCCGAAAAGGGCGTCTGGTGGAGCATGCAGCCGTTCACCGACGACACGCCGACGGTCTTCCGCGAAGGTTCCGCCAAACGGATCAAGCAATTGCAGGTCTACAACGGCAGCGACGCCGCCTACGCCCTGGCTAAGAAGTACAAGGTGAAGCTGGCCTGGGGCACCGACGTGCTCTACAGCGCCGACAAGGCGGCGGGACAAGGCAAGATGTTGTCCAAGATGGTTCGCTGGTTCACGCCCGCCGAGGCGCTGAAGATGGCGACCTCAACCAATGCTGAACTACTCGCGCTCTCCGGGCCGCGCAATCCCTATCCGGGCAAGCTCGGGGTCGTGCAGGAAGGCGCACTCGCCGATTTGTTGCTGGTCGACGGCGACCCGCTGGCAAACATCAATCTGATCGACGATCCCCAAAAGAATCTTGTTGTAATCATGAAGGCCGGCAAGATCTACAAAAATCTCCAGAAATAGATTTGATGCAGCCCGACGATTGCTCGCGTCCTGCGCTCTCGTCCGGGCCGGTGAAGTGATACGTTGAACGTACGTCGGCTTCAGGGCGTCCCACTTCGCTGGTTCTAGTTCCGCTTCGGGTCGGATCCGGGCCTTCGAGCCGCGCGCTTGAACGGTCGCTTTCCCGCATCAAGCTGACGTTTACCTAGCAGGGGTTTGTGAGGCTGCAGCATCCGATCTCCGTCGCGGTCCCTCAACGCGCCACCTCGGTGGCGCTATCGAATCGGAAATGGTGGCGGGTTTGAATCCGAAACCGTCGCGCTTTTGCTCTGGAATACGCAAACAGGGCTACACACGCGCCGGCTCGCGAAACTAGTTATGCAACGTGGCCTTATACCGGCTGCGATCGTGACGCTATTAGCATCCTCGCTAGGCCGTACATCCATGTGTTTACATGTACTTCCTCTTGGGCTAGGATGTACGCGTACATCCTAATGAGGTTCACTATGGCCAGCACCAAACTTTTCAAGAACGGCAACTCGCAGGCGGTTCGCATTCCTGCCGAACTTGCCTACAGCACGTGGGATGTTGAGTTGGTCATTGAGCGCCAGGGGGACGAGCTGCGCATCCGTCCGGCGCAGCGGCGCATGGGCGATGTACTGGGCAAGTTTGCTAAATTCTCGCCAGACTTCATGACCCAAGGGCGAGGTGAAAACGTCGAGGGCGAGCGCGAAGCCTTATGAATCCAAAGTACATGCTCGACACCAATATTTGCATTTACCTCATGAAGCACCAGTCGTCTGAGGTGCGCGAGCGCTTTGCGGCGTGCTTTGTAGGCGACGTTGTCATTTCTGCGGTGACCTTGGCCGAACTGGAATTCGGTATCGCTTGCTCAAGCCTTGCAGTGCAAGCCGCCAACCGGTCGGCATTGGAGAGCTTGCTCGACGACATCATGGTTGCGCCCTTTGATGCACAAGCTGCAAAGTCCTATGGCCCTATCCGTGCAGCCTATAAAGATCGCAACCGCGATGCCCTGGACAAACTCATCGCATCCCACGCTGTCGCTTTAGGGGTGACTTTGGTCACTAATAACGAAGCGGACTTTGTGAACTACGCCGGGCTGCGCGTTGAAAACTGGGTGAGCAACCACTGAGATCAAATCTCTTTGACCTAATAAATCATTTTAGTCCGCGCCGGCCGCTGATTTGCAATCAGGCCTTAAACAATACGCACATTAGACTGCGTGCGTATCCTACCGCGAGTTTCCCCTAGCTTTTTGATATCTTGTGCAGAGTAAATTGGCGCGTCACCGGACGTAAAGCGAAGATTTGCGGGTGAGTATTTTAGGAGCTCAATCTACTTGGTCCTGTTTTTGGAGTTTTTGTCCAAGAGGATCGTCACGATGGCGGTTCGCGCATTGACGGGGCCCGCGTCTTTCTCTTAATTGCCGCGGATTTTTCCTTCCGCGTTGTTGCGAGTGCTTTCGGCCTGGAGGCGCGCCGTCGCGTTTCCGCTTTCCCGCACCACGGTGTCGCTGCCTTTTAGGTTTTCTCCATCGTTCGCGGCGACCGCATCGCTAAACTTTATCTGGGCGCTAACCGATCCCGTAGCGGCATCGCTCGCAAGCTTGTCGCTGGCGCATCCAGAGAGAAGGAGGGCTGTCGTAAAAAATCTGACTTTCATGAGTTTTTGATCTGTCGGTGCTTGCAATCGACAGGTCTCGTCAATCGCTAATTATTAAGGATTAAAACAGGGGCATTTGTGTGATATTTATCTCATTTACTTAATTCCCTTGTATTGATTTCAATTCTGCAAATATATAAATTCCTGTCTATGGCTGTGCCGACGAACGGTCGGTGGCTTCAATCAAGTGGGGGGGGTAATATTTTTGACAACCGAACAGCTTGCTCAAAATTTGTGACCAGCATTTCTGATGATTGAGTACATATTCCAATCAATTCCGCCACCGTTTCCGATCAGCTTGCGCCACCCACATTCCAGGAATGGGGCCGTATGCCTTGGGCAGTTCCCTGACCAGACGGTTGAAAGCGTCTAGGTTGCGCAGCTCGGGGCGCATTTTTTCGTAGCGCCGGCGCCAGATGGCGAGAGCGCGAATCCATGCTGACAACTGTTGGGTACGTTGCTACGTTTGCTGACGATAGAGACGACATTGTCGTACTGTGGGTACATAGATCCCCTTTTCGTCGAGTTGCGCTATGACCGTCACGACCATCTCCAGCCGCGAGTTCAACCGGGATGTCAGCCGGGCTAAGCGCGCGGCCGAGGCAGGGCCGGTGTTCGTCACCGACCGTGGCCGTCCTGCCTATGTGCTGCTGCAGTACGAGGCCTATCGGCGCCTGGCTGATCCCCCAAAGAGCCTTCCTGATGCGGTGGCCATGCCCGGCAGCGACGACTTCGTGTTCGATCCGCCGCGCATGGGTGCTGGATTGTTCCGCGCTCCGGATTTGACGTAGCTTGCACCCCAACGGGATAGCTGGTGTCGATGTGTAGTCGCAGTCCCTTGACATCAAAAGACGGCGTCAATAGCCTCGGCGTTTCCTTGCCTTACTTGGTAATTCCGCGAAAACAACTCCCGTCGAAAAGCCACGCACCGAGTCCTTCACTATCAAACTGGACAACGTTGATAGGGACCGAGTTGCGTGTCTATCCACAGCAAAAAGGCGCACGCCGCACTAGCTGATGAAAAAGGCCATTCTTGAGTATGTGAAGAGAGAAAAAGCACGGCAAAACTTCATCGCTGCCGCTGAATCCTCATTCGAGCACTACAAGGAGACGGGTCTTCACATCACCTTCGATGAGTTCAGTCAGTGGGTCGACAAGGTTCAAGAAAACCCTCAATCCGCCGTTCCTGAATGCCACTTGTAAGGTATACGGCATTGCCGTAGTATTCAACTGTGCTGACAGTTGCCGAAACCGCCATCTTTGTTCGATACGCCGCGGAGGTCTGGAGCGACGCTGAGCGAGAGGCGTTCATCTCGTGGATAGCGGCGAATCCAAGTGCAGGGAATGTCATCCCCGGAAGCGGTGGCTGTCGCAAAGTGAGGTGGATTCGCCAAGGGCAGGGCAAACGCGGCGGTGCCCGAGTCATTTACTTCGTCGCATCAGGCCAAACGATTTGGCTGTTGATCGTTTATGCAAAGGCGAAGTTCGATAGTTTGCCCGCCGAGTTCCTGGCTGAGTTAAAGCGCGGAGTTGAAAATGAGTAATGATCTCGAACAGTTCAAGCGAGACCTGCTGAAGTCCGTGAAGCAGATGCGTCAGGGCGAGGCTGCGCGGGTCACGCACGTCAAGGGTCCGCAGGCTGCCGAGGCGCGGTCTCGTACCGGACTGTCGCAAGAGCAGTTCGCGAGGCTGCTCGGTGTTTCGGCGCGGACACTGCAGGATTGGGAGCAGGGGCGGCGAGAGCCGACCGGAGCCGCCAAGACCTTGTTGAGGGTCGCATACGAACACCCGGAAGTGCTTTTGAAACTCGAACGCTGATGCATGAAAAACTGCTGCAGCCTAGCTTGACCCCGTCACCTGTCTGCTCCCTCGCCCGGTCGAGACCTAAACAATGGCTGAGCTCCACCGTCAGGCAACTTGCAGCAATCTAATAGTCGCTCGCCGCGCGATACGACTGAGGAAGAGGCCGAGCCAACGGAAACGTCAAATCCTCTTGCTCGCTTGCTCGCCGGCAGCGTGCTCCCTGACCACGCGGTCGAAGGCGGCAATATCGCGCAGTTCGGGGCGGAACGTTTCGCGGCGCCAGCGCCAGACGGTGACGCGGCTCACCCCGAGCAGCTCAGCAAGCTTTGCATCTAGGGGCACTTTCGCCCGGCCCGCCGTCTGCAAGCCCAGCAGCTCCATCCAGCCGTCGATGATTCTGTCCATCGGCTGGTTTTCAAAGCGCCCACGTAGATCCCAAACTTCCGAGTCTTGGTTAAGTCTGAGCAGACGGGCTTCGTCCAGGACGTTGTCTGGCACGCTAAGCCTCCCGTAGAGGTAGCCGATGATGATCGGCTTTTTAAGGCCCAGCAGCCGACCAAATTTCACAACCGGCAAATGCATCTGCTCTTGGATCGCTTTGAGCTCCCGGTTTTCATCGGTCGGACCCAGAGGCTCTTTCTTTTCCTTGGGTGGCTTGTGCGGCATGCGCCCGCGCTCGATGACCTCGACATTTTGCAGATCGAAGTAGATGCGTAGCGGCGTTGCCAGCGTTACGGGTGTCTCACCGACACGGGCCCGTGAGGAAGGAGGTATTGCAATCGGTGTGAGACGCGCCGCCTCAGGCTTGGCATCTGCGGGCGGCTCAACCTGGGCAACCCCATGTGCCGGATCTTCCGAGATGCGCGCTAATAGCACCTCGAGCACCTGCATTGGTTTGTCTGGGGCTGACTTCGGTTCCATCAAAGCTCTGCGCTCAAATTCCTCAACCGCACGGCGATGATCGATCCGGTCTTCGAGTTCTTGCACCGGATCTTCGTTGCCCACGTCGAGCACCGATTCAGAAGACCCCAGCATCCCTTCTAGCGATTCTTCGCGGATTTTCTGGGCACGGCGACGCACGATAAAACACGCCGAAACGTGAAGCACATTGTATATCGACGCTGGATTTTCAACCGTCTTAAGAAACTTTTGGCTAAGCAACAGAGCGAGCTCTTGCTTAAGCTCCTGGGCGAAGTCCACCGGAATCGACGATCGGTACTTCAGGCAGGCGTGCGCCACAAGTCGATTGACCCGATTTGATCGGTAGTACGCCGAAGCCACGTTGTCGTGGCTGGCTTGTCCATTCAGATACGCCGCAAGCGTCTGCTCCAAATCGAGCGAAGACGAAAGTGCGGCTCGATTCCGAGCTGCTTCGGCGACCTGGGGTGCTCGCATTGCAGCAGCCAGATAACTTCAATCAGCAGTAGGTCTTGTCTCGAGCTTTGCAGGCTTCCAGAACGAGCTTTCTGGTTGCCGAGGCAACGTCTGCCTTGGGAAAGCGGGTCGGAATTTCCAGAAGACCAGCCGCCAGGATGTCCGAGCTGATGTCCGGATGACGGGCGATGGCCTGTGCGGTGGCCTTGATGAAAGATGCTTCGGTGTTGGAAGTCGGCAGATAGGAACGGCCGATCACGAGCGTTGTGCTTTGCATGATTTTCTCTCTTAAAAGTGGTTGCATGAGCCGGCACTCCCCAGCGCCGTGCACACAGCCGCACTCCCCAGCGCAACCGTGTCATCGAACCGTATCTGTCACGCCGACGAGCGGTCAATATGTCGCCATGAACGGTAGACATAGGTCGTTTCTGAAGGGATTTAGGTCGATTGGAGGCGCAGAGCGACGGTTTCCAGCGCAATTCGCTCATGGAAGGTTCGCAAGGGTCAGGTTTGCTGACTTTCAGTCACAGTCGCGTGACAATTAGGCATATGCCTTCCAAGGATTTCCGCTCTGCCTATAACTAAGTGTGTCGAAGGTTTAACGGTTCGATTAGTTGGTCGACTAGCCCTCAACCTCTCGAGCTCATGTCCATTGGATCAGAGACAGTACCGAGTATTCGGGGGCGAACCCACGAGACAGATGTGTAGTGGTCAATAGCTCGGGAAGTCGTGTGTGCCAAAATAAAGCATGATCGTGCTATATTTTGGCTATGTCGATCGCCACCGCCCTTTTTTCGGACAGTCAAGCCCGTGTCTATCGCTGGCTGTTTGGCCAGCCAAATCGCAGCTTCCATTTGAGCGAACTGCGACGGCTCACTGGGCTGGGGAGCGCTTCACTGCAGCGCGAATTGCGCAAGCTCGCCGATTCAGGACTGGTGAGTTCCGAACGGGTGGGCAATCTGCGCTGCTTCCGGGCTAACCCCGAGAGTCCGGTTCTCAGTGAGCTCGTCACCCTTACGCGCAAGACATTGGGGCTGGAACCGTTGCTGAGTGACGCGCTGGCACCTCTCGTCCCACGCCTGCGCGCCGCCTGGATCTACGGCTCGGTGGCTAGGCAGACCGATACTGCAGCGAGCGATGTCGACGTGATGGTGGTCGGTGACGACCTGACGTTAAGAGAAGTCCTCGAGCGTCTGCTTCCAGTAGAAAAAGAGCTCGGCAGAAAAATCAATCCCACCTGCTACTCGATGGCGCAGTTCGCGAGTCGACGATCTGAACCCGACTCATTCGTGAGCCGTGTGCTCGCGCAACCCATCCTTCCGCTGATCGGGGAACTCAATGAGCCTCGCGCCGCTCGATAATCTTGTTCGTATCGGGCAGCTCAAGGCTGAGCCCCGTAGCGCTACTGAGGTGGCACGGCTGTTGGCGATGGCCCGCGTGCGTCTAGCCGACGCTGGCGTCATCAACATCTCTCAAGAGGGGCGCTTCAGCAGCGCCTACAACGCTGCGCACGCTGCCGCGTTGGCGGCCCTGCGGTGGCATGGTTACCGGAGCGAGAACCGCTTCACTGTTTTTCAGTGCCTTGGATATACGCTGGGGCTTCTTGCTGATCTACCGGTTCGAAGGCAACGCCATCATCTTCGTGCGTGCCGGGACACACTCCGACCTGTTCGAGGAATGAGCCATGGAAGTTGAATCGTTTCCTGACTTCACCCCTGCGGCGCGCCAACGCTGGGAGCCCATCCCAGCCGACATCCGCCACAGGTTACTGTCCAACGTGTGGTGCGCACGGTGCCGTCACGAAACGACGATCACCAATTTCAGTGGCGCCATCAAGGTCAACGATCTGCTGCTGGTGGGCAAATGCGCCGAATGCCACGGTGATGTAGCCCGGATTGTTGAGGGCTCGTAACCCAATCAGTGATCAACCTGCGTGACAACCTTGCCCTGGAGGTACGCAATCTCAAGACCCATCTGCGTAGTCGAGCCACCGTGTGCTCGATGGCCTTCGAATTCCAATCGTCAGGTAGTGAGGCAGGCAGCAGAATAATGGTTATTGACACCATATTAATATCATGGTCAGATACACCCTATGAAAGCTAAGCGGCTGTTTTACGACAAAGCCACCCTGCCGGATGGTTCGATTGTTGAAATGACGATCTGGCAACTGCCGCAAGCCACTACCGAACGTGCGCATGGCCTCAAATACAGCTTGTTTTACGGCCGGCATGGCAAACGCATCGTTGCCTACGGTAACGAACTCGGTAAAGGCGATCACAAACACATCGGTGCAGTTGAGAGCCGTTACCGCTTCGTTTCTGTAGAGAAACTGATTTCTGATTTTTTGCGTGATGTGGACAAAGCAAGGAAAAAATCATGACGAAAGCAAAACAATCCAGCGCTGCACAAATTCATGTCGGCAATCTAGAAGATATGGGGACGCGCTTTGCAAGCGCCTGGAATCGCGCGGCAAAAGGCGAGCGAGTCAACGAAACACACGTAACGTTTCTCGATCTGGAGACCATGCTCGCCACGTTGTCGCCGCGCCGTCTTGAATTGCTGCGGTTTGTGCGCCAGCACGGAGCCAAAAATGTCCGCGAACTGGCAACTTCGATTCAGCGGGACTATAAAAACGTTCATCAAGACGTGGCCGCGTTAGAAACTGCGGGCCTATTGCTACGTGATGGACGCAAACTGAGCGCCCCTTGGGATGAACTACAAGCTAGCGTCGCGCTGGCTTGAGTCAAGTCGCTGATCGCGCTGCGTTGGCAGCTAGCTCCCGACCCACAGCGGTAATTCAAGGCGCGCTTTATCAATCCACGCAATGTCCGGTTAAGCGAACGGTTAGACCGCGCCCGCACCCATGCTCAGACCGGATGTGCCGTGAATTTGACGCCCAGTGCTCGGGCGACCTTCATCACAGTGTCAAATCGAGGCTTTGCTCTTGGAGCGAGCGCTTTTTAGAGACGCTCCCGACCCAGATCTGCATCTTTTGCTACCTGGCCCATACCCCTGGCACGCGCAACATCGCTGAGAGCCAGCAGCAATAGATCGGAGTCGTTGGTCTCGAGAACGGCAGTCATGTATTCCTCGATAGCTTCGTCGTCATCGAGATAACGCGCAGCGTCGAACACTACAAGCCTCAGCGGTGCTTTGGCTTTAGTCATAGGTCATCTCCGAGTTCAGCTGCGAGCCTCAGCGCTCGACGGATGTCGCGCTTCTGGGTCGACTTATCACCAGCGGCAGGCCGTTTAGCGAACGACCAGCTCAACGTTTTTCCCCGTACGAAATAGCATCGCCACGAGGGTGTCGAGCGAGAAACGGCCCAACTTGAAGTTCACCAAGTCCGATACGCGTGGACGGGACACCTTCAGCACTTGTGCGGCCGCCACTTGCGTCAGCTTCTCTGCCTTTATCCACTGCGCTATGGCGGTCGCA
>CAIVAS010000053.1 GCA_903903975.1 uncultured Burkholderiales bacterium | reverse complement strand
TCCGGCCCGAGTCGTCTGCCACGACATCCTCGGACAGACCGCGCTGGTCGATCTGGCCGGTCTTCGCGATGCGATTGCCGACCAGGGCGGTGACCCGGCCAAGGTCAATCCGGTCGTGCCGGTTCAATTGATCGTCGACCACTCGCTGGCGGTGGAGTGCGGTGGCTTCGACCCCGATGCCTTTGCGAAAAACCGCGCAATCGAGGATCGCCGCAACGAGGATCGCTTTCATTTCATCGACTGGACCAAAGCGGCCTTCAAGAACGTCGATGTGATTCCGCCGGGCAACGGCATCATGCATCAGATCAATCTGGAGAAAATGTCCCCGGTGATCCAGGTCCGTGATGGCGTCGCGTTTCCGGATACCTGCGTCGGCACCGACAGTCATACGCCTCATGTCGATGCGCTCGGCGTGATCGCGATCGGCGTGGGCGGCCTCGAAGCCGAGAACGTCATGCTCGGGCGTGCCTCCTGGATGCGCCTGCCCGATATCGTGGGCGTCGAGCTCAGCGGCAAGCCCGGCGCCGGCATCACTGCCACCGATGTGGTGCTCGCGATGACCGAGTTCCTGCGCAAGGAAAAAGTCGTTGGCGCCTGGCTCGAATTTCGCGGGGAAGGCGCTTCGGCACTGACGCTGGGCGATCGGGCCACCATCTCCAACATGGCGCCCGAATACGGCGCCACCGCGGCGATGTTCTTCATCGATCAGCAAACCATCGACTACCTCACCCTCACCGGTCGAGATGACGCACAGGTCAAGCTGGTCGAACACTTTGCCCGCCACACCGGTCTTTGGGCCGACAGCCTCAAGACCGCGCAATACGAGCGCACCCTGCACTTCGACCTCTCCAGCGTTGTGCGCAACATGGCCGGCCCGTCCAATCCGCATGCACGGGTCGCGACCAGCGATCTGGCGGCCAAGGGCATCGCTGGAAAATGGGACGATGTCGCAGGAGAAATGCCCGACGGTGCGGTGATCATTGCCGCGATCACCAGCTGCACCAACACCAGCAACCCGCGCAACGTGATCGCCGCCGGCCTGCTGGCCCGCAATGCCAATCGGGCGGGCCTTGCCCGCAAGCCCTGGGTCAAGACCTCGCTGGCGCCAGGATCCAAGACCGTGGCCCTTTATCTCGACGAAGCCGGCCTTACAAAAGAACTCGAACAACTCGGGTTCGGCGTGGTCGCTTTTGCCTGCACCACCTGCAACGGCATGTCGGGCGCGCTCGACCCCGAGATTCAGCGCGAAATCATCGCGCGCGACCTGTACACCACCGCCGTGCTCTCGGGCAACCGCAACTTCGACGGCCGCATCCATCCCTATGCCAAGCAGGCCTTTCTCGCGTCTCCGCCGCTGGTGGTCGCCTATGCGATTGCCGGCACCGTGCGCGTCGATATCGAAAAAGACGCGCTTGGCACGGTCGATGGCAAGGAGATCCGCCTGAAAGACCTCTGGCCAAGTGATGCCGAAATCGATGCGGTCGTGCGTGCCTCGGTCAAGCCGGAACAGTTCCGCAAGGTCTACGGACCGATGTTCGACATCGCCCGCGAGGCGGTTGCCGCGGTCAGCCCACTCTATGACTGGCGTGCGCAATCGACCTATATCCGCCGACCGCCCTACTGGGAAGGCGCGCTCGCCGGCGAACGCACGCTCAAAGGCATGCGACCACTGGCAGTGCTCGGCGACAACATCACCACCGATCACCTGTCGCCATCCAATGCGATTCTTGCCAACAGTGCTGCCGGCGAATACCTCGCAAAAATGGGCTTGCCGGAGGAAGACTTCAATTCCTACGCCACGCATCGCGGCGACCACCTCACTGCGCTGCGCGCCACCTTTGCCAACCCGACGCTCAAAAACGAGATGGCGGTGGTCGACGGCAAGCTCAAAGCCGGATCGCTTGCCCGAGTCGAGCCCGAGGGCACGGTGACGCGCATGTGGGAGGCCATTGAGACCTACATGAACCGCAGCCAGCCGCTGATCATCATCGCCGGCGCCGACTACGGCCAGGGATCCTCGCGTGACTGGGCGGCCAAGGGCGTGCGTCTGGCCGGTGTCGAAGCGATCGCGGCTGAAGGCTTCGAGCGCATCCATCGCACCAACCTGATCGGCATGGGCGTGATGCCGCTCGAATTCAAGTCGGGCACGACCCGCATCACGCTTGGCATCGATGGCACAGAGACCTTCGATGTCATCGGCGCCCGCACGCCTCGAGCCACGCTCACGCTGGTCATTCATCGCAAGAATGGCGAGAAGCTCGAGGTGCCGGTGACCTGTCGTCTGGACACCGGCGAAGAGGTGTCGATCTATGAGGCGGGTGGCGTTTTGCAGCGCTTTGCGCAGGACTTTCTCGAGTCATCCAAGCAGGCATCCTGAGGATCACCATGGCTCATGTCGCACAAATTCGCATCCCCGCCACCTATCTGCGTGGTGGCACCAGCAAGGGCGTGTTCTTTCGACTGCAGGACCTCCCGGCGGCCGCTCAGGTGCCGGGCAAGGCGCGTGATGCGCTGCTGCTGCGTGTGATCGGCAGCCCTGACCCCTACGGCAAGCAGACTGACGGCATGGGCGGCGCGACCTCCAGCACCAGCAAGGCGGTGATCATCGCCAAAAGCAGCCGCCCCGACCACGACGTCGACTATCTCTTCGGCCAGGTATCAATCGATTCGGCCTTTGTCGACTGGAGCGGCAACTGCGGGAATCTGTCAGCGGCGGTCGGCTCGTTCTCGATTGCCGCAGGGCTGATCGACCCGGCCCGCGTGCCGCAAAGCGGCGTGGCCGTCATCCGCATCTGGCAGGCCAATATCTCGAAGACCATCATCGCGCATGTGCCGATCACTGACGGCGCGGTCCAGGAAACCGGTGACTTCGAGCTCGATGGTGTGACCTTCCCGGCCGCCGAAGTGCAGCTCGAATTCATGGACCCGGCAGCCGAAGAAGAAGGCGCAGGCGGCTCGATGTTTCCGACCGGCAATGTGGTCGATGAGCTGGAGGTGCCCGGCATCGGCGTGCTCAAGGCCACGATGATCAATGCCGGTATCCCGACGATTTTTCTCAATGCCGAGCAGATCGGTCACACCGGCACCGAACTGCAGGATGCGATCAACAGCGACCCCAAGATTCTGGCCAAGTTCGAGACCATTCGCGCCTACGGCGCGGTTCGCATGGGCCTGATCAAGCATATCGATGAGGCCGCCAAGCGCCAGCACACGCCCAAGGTCGCCTTCGTGGCAAAACCCTCGAGCTATGTGTCCTCGAGCGGCAAGCCGGTTGGCACGGGCGATGTCGATCTGCTGGTGCGGGCGCTGTCGATGGGCAAGTTGCATCACGCGATGATGGGCACGGCGGCGGTGGCCATTGGCACGGCGGCCGCGATTCCGGGCACGCTGGTGAACCTCGCCGCAGGCGGCGGGGCTCGCACTGCAGTGCGCTTCGGCCACCCTTCCGGCACCCTGCGAGTTGGCGCCGAAGCCACACAGGAAGGCGGCGAGTGGGTGGTCAAGAAGGCCAGCATGAGCCGCAGTGCGCGCATCCTGATGGAAGGCTGGGTCCGGGTGCCCGGGGATTGCTTCTGAGCAGTCGACCCGATCATTCGACAGATCAGTCGATCGATCAGTCGTCCTGATCCACGGTGTGAACGCGCAGGCCGGCGTTGTCTGCGGCAAAGGTCAAGCGGCGGCAGTAGTCGGCAGCGCGCTTGCCGTCGCGCAGACCCAGCGCCTTGCGCAGGCGCAGTGCCTCGCTCGAGAAGTCGACATCCCGAAACGAATCTTCATCGGCTTGCGCCTTCATGACGAGGTGCACGATGTCGAATGAATGTTCGCATCCCAGATCAAGCAGGCGCCTGAATTCGGCTTGTTGAGCAAGCTCGGGCGGCAGGTGCTCGCCCAGTCGCTTCACCGCGCGACGCAAGTCCTGCATGATCCGGTGATCGCGCAGATGTTCATGGCTGCGACTGGCGAACTGAAGGTTTTTCATGCGCATGACCGCGTCGCCCAGCGTGTCGGGAATCGGTTCGCTCGCATCCCACAGATCGACCATGAAACACAAGGTGTCGCATCGCTCAGCGTCGTCCAGAACGATATCCAGCGGTGTATTCGAATAGATTCCACCGTCCCAATACCACTGACCATCGATCTCAACCGGTGCAAAGCCAGGCGGCAAGGCACCGCTGGCCATGATGTGCTCCGGCGTCAATGGCTTGCGATCACGGCGATTATCAAAGCGAGCCGGCAAGCCGCTGCTCACGTTGACCGCAAAGAGCGACAGACGGATGTCGCCTTTGTTGAGGTAATCGAAATCGATCAGGTCAAGCAGTGTCTGGCGCAATGGCAGGGTGTCGTAGACGCTCAACTGCCCGGGCGGCAAACGACGTGAAAAATCCCATTGCAGGGGAAATCTCGGCTGATAAAAGCCGGGGACGCCGCGTGTCATGGCCTGCCAGGTTGCCGTGCCCGGCGTCCAGGGTTTGCCACTGGCGGGCATCAGCGATGCGAAGGGGCGATCGAGCGCAACACCCGCCCAGAACTGGCGCAGACGCTCGAGACGGTCCTCGGGTCGATTGCCGGCGATCAGGGCCGCATTGATCGCACCAATCGACGTGCCGACCAGCCAGTCAGGCTCAATACCTCTTTCGGCAAGCGCTTCGAACACGCCAGCCTGGTAGGCACCCAGCGCACCGCCGCCCTGAAAGACCATCACGTTTTGTCGCAGGGGCGCCGGCCTTGCAGGAGTTGATTTCGCTTTCATCGCACGCATGTCATTGACCATCGACCGTTACTTGGGCTGAAAACCAGGCAGAGAGATCCCTGTGAACGAGTGTCGTGGCTTTGGCAGTGCACCCCAAAGCTCATTCGCGCGTTACAGGACGATTGCAAGTGCCGGTTGCCGTCTCGGTCGTCAGACCATGAACAGAACCTGAGGAGAATCTACGCGATGAGAACGCTTTTTGCTCTGATCATTGCAACTGCCTTATCGGCCTGTGCCGCGCCTGGCTATTACTACCCCGCGTCCCAAGCCTATCCGGCTGGAGGATATGGCGCCGCCGAGGCTTCGATTTACGTCGCGCCCCCCGTCTTCTCGACTCAGATTTACCCGGTGCCGCCGCCTGTGATCTACAGGCCTGCTTACCGAGGCTATTACGGGCCGCCGCCGCCGGCATTTCGGCCACCACCACCGGTATACGGGCCACCGGCTGCGGCCTTCAGACCACCGACGATCGTGGTGCCGCCGGTTGCGGTGCAGCCCTACCGTTCACATCCCATGCCCGGATTTCACATGCCTGGTCCAAGGGGACGCAGGGCATGAAGCATTGCCAGGTCTGCTGCTGAGATCACCCGCGCAGCAGACTTGAGCACTGTTTCAAGGGGCGGGCAACTTGCGCTCTTCAATCCGCCGCTCGCTTCACAGCCGTCCCATCACTGGTTGCGCTTGAAAATGCTCTTTCCTTCCTTGATGGTTTCGACCACTTTGACATCCTTGATGTTCATCGCGTCGACCTTCAAGGGGTTCTGATCGAGCACGACCAGATCCGCCAGCTTGCCCACCTCGAGCGAGCCCTTGGAAGATTGCTCACCGTACTGCTGCGCGACATTGATGGTCATCGCCTTCAGCGCTTCCAACGGCGTTACACGCTGGTCCTCGCCGATGACCGCCCCAGCACGGGATACCCGGTTGACGGCGGACCACATCATGAACATCTGGTCGAGCGGTGCGACGACGAAATCAGTGTGGTTGGTCGGCACCAACCCACGGTCGATGGCGTCACGCATCGGACTGAGATAGATCGCCTGCTCGCGCCCGCGATTGGCGATGTGAGCTTCTGCGAAGTAGTAGGTGTGCAAGGTGTAGAACGACGGCCGAATCTTGTAGGTCACATACTTGTCGAGCTGATCCTTGCGAACGAACTGCGAATGGATCATCGTGACATTGCGATCCTTGCTCAGGTCATCGGCTGCAGCCTTTTCATGAGCACGCAGGAAGGCGTCGATGGCAGCGTCGCCATTGGCATGCAGATTCAGCGGTACGCCCAGGTCGTAGACAGCCTTCACCGCCTTCGCGATGACATCCTCAGGCGCAGACAATTCGCCGGTCCAGTTTTTCTCGCCGCCGGGGCCGCCAGTGAGGTACGGCTTCGTGAAGGCGGCAGTCTTGCCCTGGGGTGATCCATCAATCGTGATCTTCACCCCGCCGATCTTGATGCGCTTGTTGTAAATGCCCCAGGTTTCTTTGGGAAACTGCTTCAGGATCGGTTCGAGTTCGGTGATAAACGGGTACGCGACCACGTCGATCAATGTTGCACCACCGTCGGCAGCGCGCTTCATCAGCGCCAGATCACTCAGGTGAGTGGCACCCTCATGCGCAGTGGTGATGCCGTTCTGTGCGTACAGCAACTGCCCGGCCTTTGACCACTCGACCTCCTGCGCCGCCGTCGGCTCCGGCAGCGAGGCAAAGATCGGCAAATAGGCGGTCTCCATGATCAGGCCGTAGGGCTCCTGGGTGCCTGGCTTGCGGACGATGACACCGCCTGGAGGCGTCTTGGTCTTGGCCGACAGGTTCCACTTCTTCATCGCCGCTGAATTGAGAACGGCACCGTGCATCGAGACATGCCCAACCAGCACCGGATTGTCGGGGAAGGCCTTGTCGAGGTCGTCGCGATTGAGCAGCCGCCCATTCGGCATGACGTTCTCGTCATAGCCGTAGGCCTGGATGACCTCGCCCTTCGGAATCTGCATTGCATCGCGAAACTTCACGATTTCGGCGACGATGCTGGCCGGATCTGTCCCCGGCCCGGCCGGAGGCGCGTAGACATTGACCTGATTGGCAACCGTCAGCGAACTGACGTAGTGGCTGTGAGCATCGAGAAACCCTGGCAACAGTGCCTTGCCACCGAGCGCCACGACGACGGTGCTTTCACCTTTGTGGGCCTTCTCGACATCAGCCCGAGTGCCCACCGCGACGATCTTGCCGCCTTTGACCGCCAGCGCCTCAGCGATCGGCTGCGTATCGTTGACGGTAACGATCTCGCCATCGGTATAGATCGTATCGGCGGCATCAATCTGTGACTGAACAGGCTGCGGTGCGGTGGCCTCCCGCGGCTTATCGCAGCCTGTCAGCAGACACGCGCCAAGCAGCGCGACAGCAACGTAGGAGCGGGACGGTTTCATGAGCGTTTCCTTGAGTGTTTTGCTCGATGGCTGGAACACGGCAGTCGCTCAGATCCAGACGAATGCCGATGCAAATTGCGAAGGAAACGTCACTCAATCTGGCGGTGAAAGCCGCTTGGCATCGATGCTGATCAATCGGCTCTGTGCGTCGAGGCCGACCTATTGCAAGCGCATCGCAAACCAGACCGCGTGTGTCATCCGTGACCGGCGTAGAAAGTACGCCTGCTGGCGGAGGGACGGGGATTCGAACCCCGGAAGGGTATTAACCCTTACACGCTTTCCAGGCGTGCGACTTCAACCGCTCATCCATCCCTCCGAAGGCCGCGATTGTACCGCAGCCCTCTATCCACCCAGACGAGCGCTCAGAGCACCTGCTTGAGCTGCTCCAGAATCGCCGGATTTTCGAGTGTCGAGGTGTCCTGCGTGATCGCTTCACCCTTGGCCAGCGAGCGCAGCAAGCGGCGCATGATCTTGCCCGAACGGGTCTTAGGCAGGTTGTCGCCAAAGCGCAGTTCCTTGGGCTTGGCAATCGGTCCGATCTCCTTGCCGACCCAGTCGCGCAATTCACGCGCCAGCAAGGCCGCACCCGCCGAATCGGTCGGGCGAGCCCCCTTCAGAACGACGAACGCCACGATCGCCTCGCCGCTCAGATCGTCGGGCCGACCCACCACAGCCGCTTCGGCAACCAGCGGATTGGACACCAGCGCGGATTCGATCTCCATCGTGCCCATGCGATGTCCGGACACATTGAGCACATCATCGATACGACCGGTGATCGTGAAATAGCCGGTGTCCTTGTTGCGCACCGCGCCGTCGCCCGCAAGGTAGTAGCCCTTGAGCTCAGGCGGAAAATAACTTTTCTTGAAGCGCTCGGGGTCGCCCCAGATCGTGCGGATCATCGAGGGCCAGGGCTTCTTGATCACCAGAATGCCGCCTGTGCCATTGGGCAGATCGGCGCCCACTTCATCGACGATGGCGGTGGTCAGGCCCGGCAGCGGCAGAGTGCAGGACCCGGGCACCAGCGGCGTGGCCCCGGGAAGCGGCGTGATCACATGCCCGCCGGTCTCGGTCTGCCAGAAGGTATCGACGATCGGGCAGCGCCCGCCGCCAATATTCGTGTGGTACCACATCCAGGCTTCCGGGTTGATCGGCTCGCCCACCGACCCAAGCAGCCGCAGGCTGGTGAGATCGAACTGCGAGGGATGCGCCTTGGGGTCAGCCCCGCAGGCCTTGATCAGCGATCGAATCGCGGTTGGCGCGGTATAAAAGATGCTGACCTTGTGGCGCGCAATCATGTTCCAGAAGCGCCCGGCATCCGGATAGGTCGGCACCCCCTCGAAGACCACCTCGGTCGCGCCCACCGCAAGCGGGCCGTAGGTGACATAGGTATGGCCAGTCACCCAACCCACATCGGCGGTGCACCAGAACACATCGGCAGGCTTGATATCGAAGGTCCAGCGCATGGTCAGCATGGCATGCAGCAGATAGCCGCCCGACGAATGCTGAACGCCCTTGGGCTTGCCGGTGGAGCCCGAGGTATAGAGGATGAAAAGCGGATGCTCGGCACCCACCCACTCGGGCTCGCAGGTTTCGGCCTGGCCGGCCTCGAGTTCGTGCATCCACCGGAAATTCGGTGCCCAAGCGACGTCGCCGCCGGTGCGCCGATAGACCACCACATGACGCACACCTTCGCATCCGCCGAGCGCAAAGGCATCGACAACCGCCGGCATCAGCGGCAGGGCCTTGCCGCCGCGATACTGGCCGTCGGCGGCAATCACCAGCGTGGCGCCGGCATCAACGATGCGCTCCTGCAGCGATTTCGCTGAGAATCCGCCAAAGACCACCGAGTGCGTCAAGCCGAGTCGGGCACAGGCCTGCATCGCGACCACCGCCTCGATCGACATCGGCATGTAGATGATTGCCCGCTCGCCATTCTTGTAGCCGAGCGACTTCAGGCCGTTGGCAAACTGGCAGACCCGCTTGTGCAATGCCTTGTAGGTGATCGTGGAGACCGTGCCGTCATCGGCCTCGAAGATGATTGCGGTCTTGTTTTCAACCGGCGTGCCCAGGTGCCGGTCAAGGCAGTTGTAGGAGACATTGAGCTCGCCGTCTTCGAACCACTTGAAAAACGGCGCATCGCTGTCGTCCAGCGAACGGGTAAAGGGCTTGTGCCACTGGATCTGCTCACGGGCCAGGCGCGCCCAGAAGCCTGCATGATCGCGCTCGGCTTCGTCGCACAGGGCCTGGTATTGAGCCATGCCCGAGATCGTCGCCTGCCTGACAAAGGATTCGGGCGGCGGAAAAACCCGGTTCTCAACGAGTACCGATTCGATCTTGGCAGACATGTAAGGCCTCCTGTAATGACGTTGTATCCCGTAATTTGACCACGACCCGGGCGTTTCGGGAGGGTCATCGCTGGCCCGTTGATGCGCGCGAACTGGCTGACAATCGATCTTCAATCGCCCTTCGGCCCGACTGAAGCGGCGCATATCGCTAGAATCGCGCCTGTCGGACCGATACCGCCCCTGATGAATTCCTTGAGTTATTCCAACCATGACATCCATCCCTAAAACCAGCCTGCTGGGCAAACTGATCTTCGCCAGTCGATGGCTGCAGGTGCCGCTTTATCTGGGCCTGATCGTGGCGCAGGGCGTCTATGTCGTCCTGTTTCTGGAAGAACTCTGGCATCTGATCGGCATCCTCTGGGATCCGCAGGTACTCAATGACACGGTCACGCGACTGGGAATTGCCGAGCGCAACAAGGAGACGGTCATCATGATCGTCGTGCTCTCACTGATCGACGTGGTCATGATCTCGAACCTGCTGATCATGGTGATCGTCGGTGGCTACGAGACCTTCGTCTCGCGACTGCGCCTGGAGGAGCATCCGGATCAGCCGGAGTGGCTGTCGCATGTCAATGCCAATGTGCTGAAGGTGAAGCTTGGCACGGCGATCATCGGCATCTCCTCGATCCATCTGCTGAAAGTCTTCATTTCGGCCGGATCGCTGCCGGAAAAAACCATCCTGTGGCAAACCGTGATTCATATGGTGTTTCTCGTCTCGGCCGTCGCGATTGCTTTCATCGATCGGATCATGGTCGCCAGCCTGAAGGCGGCTGACCATGACAACCCGCCGCATTGATTCGCACCGAGGCCTGACAACGCGCCTGCTCCTTCACACCTGATATCTCGACTGCAATCCGACCCGCTTTCCATTCCGGAGTGACTTTATGACCACCACCATCAAGCAGAACGATCTGATCGAATCGGTTGCCGCCGCGCTGCAATTCATCAGCTACTACCATCCGGTCGATTACATCCAGCATCTGGCGCGCGCGTATCAACGCGAACAGGGCCCTGCCGCCCGCGACGCGATCGCGCAGATCCTCACCAACTCGCGCATGTGCGCAGAAGGCAAGCGGCCGATCTGCCAGGACACCGGCATCGTCAATGTCTTCATGAAGATCGGCATGGACGTGCGCTGGGACGGGTTTTCGGGGTCGATCGAAGATGCCATCAACGAAGGCGTGCGCCGCGGCTATAACAATGCCGATAACCGGCTGCGCGCCTCGCTGGTCGCCGATCCGCTTTTCGAGCGCAAGAACACCAAGGACAACACGCCGGCGGTGGTTCATATGACGGTCGTGCCGGGCAATGCGGTGGACATCACTGTCGCGGCCAAGGGCGGCGGCTCGGAGAACAAGAGCAAATTCGTGATGCTCAACCCCTCCGATTCGGTGATCGACTGGGTCATGAAGACCGTGCCGACCATGGGCGCCGGATGGTGCCCGCCGGGCATGCTCGGCATCGGCATCGGTGGCACCGCCGAAAAAGCGATGCTGATGGCCAAAGAGTCGCTGATGGAGCCCCTCGACATGTCGGACCTGCTGGCCCGCGGCCCGGCCAACAAGACCGAAGCGCTGCGCATCGAACTCTACGAAAAGGTCAATGCCCTGGGCATCGGAGCGCAGGGCCTGGGCGGCCTGACAACGGTGCTCGATATCAAGATCGCGATGGCGCCGACCCATGCGGCCTCACTGCCGGTGGCGATGATCCCGAACTGTGCAGCCACCCGCCATGCGCATTTCGTGCTCGATGGCAGCGGTCCGGCCTATTGCGAGCCGCCCGCACTCTCGGAGTGGCCCGATGTGCGCTGGATGCCAGATACCGAGAAGTCGCAGCGCATCAACCTCGACACCCTGACGCCTGAGCAGGTTGCCGCCTGGACACCGGGTCTGACCCTGCTGCTGTCGGGCAAGATGCTGACCGGGCGTGATGCGGCGCATAAGCGCATCACCGAAATGCTGGCGGCGGGCGAAGCCCTGCCGGTGGATCTGCGCAATCGGGTGATCTATTACGTCGGCCCGGTCGACCCGGTTCGGGATGAGGCTGTCGGCCCGGCAGGCCCGACCACCGCCACCCGGATGGACAAGTTCACCGAGACCATGCTGGCGCAGACTGGCCTGATCGCGATGATCGGCAAGGCCGAGCGCGGGCCGGTGGCAATCGAATCGATCCGCAAGCACAAGCGCGCCTATCTGATGGCGGTTGGTGGCGCAGCCTATCTGGTGTCCAAAGCGATCAGCAGTGCCAAGGTCGTGGGCTTTGCCGACCTGGGCATGGAAGCGATTTATGAATTCGAGGTGCGCGACATGCCGGTGACGGTGGCGGTCGACTCCAAGGGCACCTCGGTCCATGAGACCGGACCGCGCGAATGGCAGGCCAAGATCGGGTTGATCCCGGTCAAGGCCCTCTGAGACTAAGGCTAAGGTTGAGGGATCAGCCGAGCGCGGCGATGCCGGCCTGCGCGATCTGGGCGTCTTCGGTCGACTTCACACCCGAGACGCCCACCGCACCGACCACATGGCCGTTGATCGTGATCGGCACACCACCTTCGAGCATGCCTTGCAGGACCGGTGCCGACAGGAATGAGACGCGGCCCTCGTTGATCATCTTTTCGTAGCTGCCGCTGTCGCGACGGCCAAGTGCTGCGCAGCGCGCTTTTTCCGGCGCGATGTAAGCAGAAATCGGGGCAACGCCGTCAAGGCGGGTCAGACCCAGAAGATGCCCGCCGTCGTCGCAAACCGCAATCGTCACCGGCCAGGCGTTTTTCACCGCTTCGGCCTGTGCAGCGGCCAGGATTTTCGCCACATCGGCGGCTTCAAGCATCATTTTGCTGATCATGGTGATCCAACCTCGTCAGGAATTCAGAGCGGGCGCGACGATACCACCAATGGCCTCAAACGCTGAAGCCGGGCGGCTGTTAATGCTCAGACCCCGCGGATTCAGGCCATCAGACATGGCCCATCAGGCGATACCAGTACAGTCCGAGGGTTTCATGCAAGGCGAGCCAGACCGTCTCAGCAGACGCGGCATTCGGCATCCAATCGCGCAATTCGCCGACATCGGGCCCGCCCCCCTTCCAGTCGTGAGGTGAGGCCAGCACTTTCAATCCAGTCGATTCGAAAGCTGCCTGCGAACGCGGCATGTGATACGCATGAGTCACCAGCACGATCGAATCGATGCCCTGAGCGCGGAGCATTTCCGCTGAAAAACGCGCGTTTTCGGCGGTATCGCGCGAGCGGTCTTCAACCCAGCGAACCGCAAGGCCCAGATCGTCGACCAGTACACGGCGCATCAATTCGGCTTCCGAATGCTCCAGCCATTCGGGCGTTCCCCCTGAGACCAGAATCGGCAGGCCGCTTGCTCTGGCGACGCGTGCACCGGCCATCACGCGTTCGAGCGTTCGCGAATGCAAACGCTCGCGCACCGGCGTGAAATTGCCATCGCGAACCGCACCGCCGCCCAGAATAACGATCGCTCTCGGCGGATTCGGACCCTTTCGGGCGGCCTGCAAGGCGGCCGGCAACAGCGGTCGCTGGCTGGCCTCGAGCCGGCCGCAGATGAAGTCTGACGCAAGGCCTGTGGCTAGCAGCCAGGCCAGCAGCAGTCCGACCGCGGTCAGGCTTCGACCGATCTTCGGCACGCGTCGCGACAGCACCAGCCCCACCACCATCAGCAGCAATGGCGCGGCAGGCGGCAGCACCAGAGGCCGCAGCAGCACTTTCAATTCGAAGAGATCGGGCATCGGGGACAGGGGGGCATCGGGAACAGGGCGGCATCAGTGACAGGGGGGCACCGTGGCCTGGATCGGGAAGGAGGCCGAGCTGGGCGATGGCCAATCTGTCAATTACGCGAGTCAATTGCGCGAGTTTAAAGGCAGCCGCAACCAGCCTGGCCGTGCGGGCGACATAGAATCGGCGAATGGACTCCTCAGCGCCCTCCTCAGTGCCCTCCTCCTCCGACGACCCGCCAGCAACGCATCCCTTCTCGGCCCTGCAGCCGAACCGGATCCTTGATGCCCTTGAATCGGTCGGATGGCGAGGCGACGGCCGACTGCTCGCCCTGAACAGCTATGAGAACCGGGTCTATCAGGCCTGGATGGAAGATGGCAGCGTCGTGGTTGCGAAGTTCTATCGCCCAGAGCGCTGGAGCGACGAGCAGATCTTCGAAGAGCATGCCTTCACCGCCGAACTGGCCGACAGCGAGATCCCGGTGGTGACGCCTCAGATCGCTGCAGGTACCAGCCTGCACCACTATGAGGGCTATCGTTTTGCGGTCTATCCGCGTCGCGGCGGACGTGCGCCCGAACTCGATGACCCTGACACGCTCGAGCGGATCGGGCGCTTCATCGGCCGCATTCATACGGTCGGCGCGCGCTCGGCGTTCACCAGCCGTCCGAGCCTTGACATTGCAGCGTTCGGAACCGAGCCACGGCAATGGCTGCTCGCTCATGCCGAGATTCCCGCCGATCTGCTGCCGGCCTGGCAAGCGGCGGTCGATCAGTGTCTGAGCGCAGTCGAGGCTGCCTTCGAGCGCGCCGGCGCGGTCAAACAAATCCGCCTGCATGGCGACTGTCATGCCGGCAACGTGCTGTGGACCGACGACGGCCCGCACTTCGTCGACTTCGACGATGCCCGCAGCGGTCCGGCCATTCAGGATCTCTGGATGATGCTGTCGGGCACGACGGGCGAAGCCACGAGACAGGTCAATGACCTGCTCGAGGGTTATCGCGATTTCTGCGATTTCGATCGACGCGAGTTGCAGCTGATCGAACCCTTGAGAACCCTGCGGCTGATCCACTACAGCGCCTGGATTGCACGGCGATGGAGCGATCCGGCCTTCCCCGCGGCGTTTCCGTGGTTTGGCACGGCACGCTACTGGCAGGACCGCATCCTCGAGCTGCGCGAGCAGCTCGCGGCGATGTCGGAGCCGCCGATCGAGATCCCTTAGCCCTTCCTTAGCCCGTCCTTAGCTGTCATCCGGCCAGCGCTTCACTCAGCGCAGTCAGCGCCGAGGCATCCTCGATGGTCGTCAGATCCCCCGGATCACGGCCCTCGCAGACCGCCTGAATCGAGCGGCGCAACACCTTACCCGAGCGGGTCTTGGGCAGCAGGTTGACGAAGTGGACTCGGGCCGGCCGGGCGATCGCGCCGAGCTGCTGATTGACGATGGCCAGGACCGCGCCTTCAAGGGCCAGGCGATCGGCACTCGAGGCTGCCGCCGCCGGGTCGCGAAGCACCGCAAATCCGATCGCGACCTGGCCTTTGAGCGGGTCGGCAACGCCTACCACCGCGCACTCGGCGACCGCCGGGTGGCTATTGATCGACTCCTCGATCTCGCGGGTTCCGAGGCGGTGCCCGGCGACGTTGATGACGTCGTCGGTACGACCCAGGATGAAGTAGTAGCCGTCTGAATCCCGCACGCCCCAGTCGAAGGTGGAATAGACCTGATGACCGGGGATGCTCGAGAAATAGGTCTTGACGAATCGCTCGTCGTCGCCCCAGACGGTCTGCATGCAACCCGGTGGCAGCGGCTGCGCGATGGCGATCACGCCCTTCTGATCAGGGCCGAGTGCCTCGCCGGTGTTTTCGTCGAGCAGACGCACATCAAAGCCGTACATCGGCAGGCCCGGGCTGCCCAGGCGGGTCGGCGTGTTGTCGATGCCGTGCGCCACCGTCAGGATCGGCCAACCGGTCTCGGTCTGCCAGTAGTTGTCGATGATCGGCTTGCCAAGGCCCTCGGCGATCCAGCTCGAGGTCGGCTCATCGAGCGGCTCTCCGGCCAGAAACAGACTGCGCAGGCTCGACAGGTCGTAGCGCCTGAGCCATTGGGCATCATGCTTCTTGAGGACACGGATGGCGGTCGGCGCCGAGAACATCACGGTCACCTTGAAGCGTTCGACCAGTTGCCAAAGGATGCCGGCATCCGGCCTGACCGGCGTGCCCTCGTACATCAGCGTGGCCATGCCGCCGATCAGAGGGCCGTAAACGATGTAGGAATGCCCGACGACCCAACCGATGTCGCTGGTCGAGAAATAGGTCTCGCCGGGATTGCCGCAATAGATGTGCTTCATCGACGAGGCTAACGCCACCGCATAGCCACCGACGTCGCGCTGCACGCCCTTGGGACGACCGGTCGTGCCGGAGGTGTAAAGGATGTAGCTGGTGTCAGTCGATTGGAGCCAGACCACCGGAACCTGCGCATCGAGATGCGTCGCTCGCAGTGCGGCGTAATCATGATCACGCCCAGGCTCGTTGGAAAATGGGGTCAGACCCCGATTGATCATCAGCACGGCCGACGGCTTGTGGGCCGACAGGCGAATCGCTTCATCAAGCAGCGGCTTGTAGGGCACGACCTTGCCGGCCCGCGAGCCGCCATCGGCGCTGATGATCAGGCGCGGCGTGGCGTCTTCGATGCGCGAGCCCAGACTCATCGAGGCGAATCCGCCGAACACCACCGAGTGAATCGCGCCGATCCGCGCGCAAGCCAGCATCGCGATCACAGCCTCAGGCACCATCGGCATGTAGATCAGCACTCGGTCGCCGCGAACAACACCCAGCGTCTGCATCACCGCCGCCATGCGCTGGATTTCGCGGTGCAGTTCGGCAAAAGTCAGGATGCGTTCTTCGTCGGTCTCGGTCGAGACGAAAATCAGTGCCGGCTTGTCGGCCTGAGTGGGCAACCACCGGTCGACCGCGTTATGGCAAAGATTGGTGGTGCCGTCGACAAACCAGCGCGCAAAGGGTGGCCTGGAATCATCGAGCACCTGCGTAAAGGGCGTGTGCCAATCGATGCCCTTGGCCTCTTCGGCCCAGAAGGTTGTCGGATCGTCGATCGAACGGCGGTAGAACTCGGAATAGGTCATGGCTTTTGTCTTTCTGAAAGAGTCAGGTCGCCAGCAGTCGGACGGCTTCCCAGGGCAGTTCACACTGCCAGCCTGGCCCCCATAACCCGGGCAAGGCACGAATGGTCGGCCCCTTCGCGCTGGCACCGGTCGGTGCGATTCGCGCCATGGCGGCAAGCGCGCCGAGTGTGCGCGAGGTGTCGATCGGTTGCATGCAAAGTTCGATCCGAGGGCCATTTTGGTGAGCACCCGCCTGCCTGCCTGCTGCGAGCAAGGCAAATCGCAAACCCAACCTGACGGTCTGCGAGAAGGGTCCGCAGGCGCACAGCCAGCCTGATTCGATCCCGTCTAGGTACAGCGCGTCAGCCGAGCGAATGCCGCTGCGAAGCCGCGCGGTCAGATCGGTCATCCCCGGAGCGGTGACCCGATACAGCACAGCGGGCGCGGCGGGCGTTGGACTGATGCGCGCGACAGCCGCTTGGAACCAGCTCTGCAAGGGGTCTTCCGGAACGAGTCTGGGGGTGCTCACCGACGTGATTGCGGACGTGCTCATGGACGCATTGAAGGCCGGGGGCAACGGCGATGCGACAGCGCGCGAGGCACCGGGCAGGACAGCCTGGGGTTGACTCGCGGCCGGAGCGAATCCTGGCGCAAGGGGATTCACAGGGTCATGGTGTGTGGTGGCCTGCTTGTCCAACCGCGCTCGCAGCCAGTCTTTGAGCTCGTCCAGGCCCTCGCCCTTGACGACAAAGAGATCCGCGCCCAGCGACTTGGCCCGGTCGCG
>CAIVAS010000052.1 GCA_903903975.1 uncultured Burkholderiales bacterium | reverse complement strand
TTCGAGATTGCCGGCGAGCCGGTCGAGGTGACCGCAGTCGGGGCACGCAAAGTGGCCTGGGACTCGATGCAGGTCAACTTTTTCATGATCCTGAGTCCGGCCGCACTCGGCGATCGACCCCAGACCTGGATCAGCTCGTTTCGGCTGCCCGAAGAAAAGGCTGCGGTCGTCAATCGGCTGCTGGCAAGGTTCCCGAATCTGACGGTCTACGACACCGGGCTGATCGTGCGCCAGGTGCAGTCCATCCTCGATCATGTGATTCGCGCGGTTCAGTTTCTCTTCGTCTTCACACTGGCCGCAGGCGTCGTGGTGCTCTATGCCGCGCTGGCCAGTTCGCGCGATGAGCGGGTGCGCGAGGCCGCGCTCATGCGCGCGCTCGGTGCATCGCGCCGGCAACTGCAGCGCGCGCAACTCTTCGAGCTGGCAGCCACCGGCGCGCTCGCAGGCCTGCTTGCTGCGCTGGGCGCGATTGCGATCGGTGCGGTGCTCGCCCATCAGGTTTTCGATTTCGAGTTTTCAGCGCGCTGGAGCTCGGTGCCGCTGGCGATGCTGGCAGGCGCTGCGCTGTCGATGATCGCCGGCTGGTTCAGTCTCAAAAGCGTGGTCGACAGCCCGCCGCTGGCCACGCTTCGCAATATCTGATCGACGATGATTCCGGTCGATCTGATGCCGGTGCTGGTCACGATCGCCGCAATCGTCGCCGTCGGTCTGATCGCGGCGCTGGTGCTGATCGGCTTGCTGCTGGCGCGTCGCCCGGCCGATGCGCGTGAAACCCGCGAGGCCTTCGAGTCGCTCGCCCGCTCGCAGGCGCAAGCCGCCGAGCAGACCCTTCGCGAACTGCGCGGTGAGGTGCTCGAGCAGGCCCGCGCCAACCGTGTCGAGATGGCTGATTCGATCGGCCGCTTCGGCCATCAGCTGACCGAGCAGATCGGTACGGTCGCAGCACTTCAGAACACCCGCATCGCAGGATTTGCCCAGCAGCTCGCCGGGCTCAATGATGCCAATGACCGGCGCCTGACCGAGATCCGCGAGGTGCTCGAAGCCCGGCTGCGCGAGCTTCAGACCGACAACACCGCCAAGCTCGAGCAGATGCGTCAGACGGTCGACGAAAAGCTCCATGCCACGCTCGAGCAGCGTCTGGGCGAGAGCTTTCGGCTGGTCTCGGACAAGCTCGAACAGGTGCATCGCGGGCTGGGCGAGATGCAGGCCTTGGCCGGCGACGTCGGTGACCTCAAGCGCGTGCTGACCAATGTGAAGACGCGCGGCGTCTGGGGCGAGGTGCAGCTCGGCGCGCTGCTCGAGCAGATGCTTGCACCCGGCCAGTTCGAGGCGAATGTCGCCACTGTCCCGGGGTCGAAGGATCGGGTGGAGTTTGCGATCCGACTGCCCGGCCATGATGCGCCGGTCTGGCTGCCGGTCGATGCGAAGTTCCCGCGCGAAGACTGGGAGCGGCTGCAACAGGCCCACGACAAGGCCGACGCGCCGGCGGCCGAAGAGGCCTCGCGGGCGCTCGAGGCGCGTATCCGCGCCGAGGCCAAGCGCATTCGCGACAAATACCTGGCGCCGCCGCACACCACCGATTTCGCGCTGCTCTTTTTGCCGACCGAAGGGCTTTACGCCGAGGTGGTGCGACGAGCCGGTCTGGTCGACGAGCTGCAGCGCACCCATCGCGTGGTGCTCGCCGGGCCGACCACGCTGGCGGCCTTGCTCAACAGCTTGCAGATGGGTTTTCGCACGCTGGCGGTCGAGCGTCGAACCAGCGAGGTCTGGGCGGTGCTGGGTGCGGTCAAGACCGAATTCGGCAAGTTCGGCGATGTGCTGGCCCGCACGCGGCAACAATTGCAGACCGTCAGCCAGTCGCTCGATACCGCCGAAGTGCGCTCGCGTGCCATCGTGCGCCGTCTGCGCGATGTCGAGTCGCTGCCCGAACCCGGGGCACGAGACTTGCTTGCCGATGATCCATCGGATCAGGTGTCGGACCCCTCGTCGGACGCATCGGGCTAATCGAGGCTCATGGACGGCTGACAGAGGGCTATCAGGGTTCGGCGCGTGTGCCGTGCCCATCAGGTTCAGGTCGCGCATCGGTGTGATCGGGTCTGCCGCATCTGACCTCTCAAGGAGGTCTCGTGAAGCATCAGAACGAAGGCGCGCGAGCGCATGGCTATACACCGGGGCGCCCGCCCCAGTTCGTCATGCCGGCCCGGCATGACCCTTACCGTGCCGACAACAAGCCGCAGGGCGAGCAGGTCTGTCCCGACTGCGGACTGGTCAATCGGCGCGGTCGCTGGATGCGTGCGCAAGCCACACCGCAGGCGCATTCGGTTGCCTGCCCGGCATGCCGGCGAATCGCCGACAAGCTGCCCGCCGGCATTCTGACCATCGAGGGGGCCTATGCCTTCGAAAAGCGGGAGGACGTGCTGGCCACCGCGCGCAATGTGGCCGAGAAGGTTCAGTCCGAGCATCCGCTCGAACGAATCATGTCGATCGAGACCTTCGACGGCCGGCTGGTGATCAGCACCACCGATGTCCATCTGGTGCAGGCGATCGGACGGGCCTTGCATGGCGCCTTCGGCGGTTCATTGCATTACGGCTTTCAGGAAGGCGACTACCAGTTGCGGCTGAACTGGGCCGCATAACACCAACGATCCTTAATCGGAGACGATCTGTCATGGGTACCAGCACTTCAAAAACCGTCCGCTCCACTTCGCATCAGTCGGCCTCGGCCCGGCAATCGGCGGCCGACCATCCGGGCGATGGCTCCTCACGCGCAGCGGCCAGGGGCAGGCAAGGGCCCGAGGTCGGTGCTGCATCGATCGTGGCGGGCAACGCCGGCAACGCGGGTGCTCACAGCTCTGTACATACGTCGGCGCACACGTCTGCGCATACCGCGGCCCAGCAACCGATGCGTACCTTCCTCGGAGAGTCCTCCGAAGGCGAGTGGCATCCCGAGCTTCATGGCAATGGCCTGACACCTTTTGATCCGATGCAGCGCCACGAGATGATCTCGCAGGCAGCCTATTTCATCGCTGAAAGACGTGATTTCGCAGACGGCGGTGCCGATGATGATTGGCTGAAGGCCGAGCTCGAGATCGACCGGATGCTGACGCAGCTGGGCAAAGGCCCGGTGTGATCGGCTCAGAGCGCCTTCAGAAACGCGCTCAGGTCGGTCACGTCCTGGCCGCTCAGGCCGATCGCAAATCGTCGGTTGTAAAAGCCGACCAGTTGCGCGATGTCGTTTTCCGAGCCATCGTGGAAATACGGCGATCGTGATTCCAGCCCGCGCAGACTGGGTACTTTCATCTTGCCGATGTCTTTCCACAGACCGCTCTGCATCGCCGAGCCGATATCGGTGACCCGCAGGGTGGCCAGCGTGGTCTTGTTGCGC
>CAIVAS010000051.1 GCA_903903975.1 uncultured Burkholderiales bacterium | reverse complement strand
TGTCTTACAACACGGTGCTGGTGGAGCGATCGGGTGCGGTGTATTCGGGCTATCAGTCCAAAATATGGGTGAGTCAGCAGGCATCACTCAACACTGCCGCAAGCGCAGCACTGGCGAACCAGCTCGGGATCGCGCTCGAAGACCCGGATCTTCCGTTTGTGCAGAGTGCCGGCTCCTATCAGGGCAGCTACGATCTGGTCGCGAGTACCGGAGCGGTCACGCGCCTGGTCGTCAGCCCGGATGGCAAAGTGTCCTGCGCAGATGCCGCAAGCGCGGTCTCCCCGCTGATTGCCTCGTCATCGTGTCTGTTCAGCATCACGAACCTCGAAACCGGTGCCTTCTCCCTGACCGATGTCAATGGCGTGTCCACCAATACCCTGGCTGGCACCATCAGCTATCTGTCGGGTTCGATGGCAGCGATCTCGTCGCCTGCTGGCCTGAACTGGAGCGGCACGCGTCAGTAGCGCACAGGCTCGTCTGAGGGTGACTTCAGTCGGTCGAGCCGCGCTGCTCGACCGATTTGAAGGCGCCCCAGAGCATCAGGTCATAGGTGATCTTCAGGACACCGCAGATGATCAGGGGCAGAGACATCCAGCCAGATTGAAACAGCCAGCCTGCCAGCAACGGGCCGGCTGCTGCCGCAAGACTGCGCGGTACCGCGGTAAAGCTTGCTGCCGCTGCGCGCTCATGGGGCTCGACCACCGACATGACGAAGGCGCTTCGCGCGGGGACGTCCATTGACGAGACCAGCGCCCGGGCAAAGAGCAATGCCAGCACCCAGCGCAGATCGCTGGCAAATGCGGCGGCAATGAGAAACAGGCTTGCCGGGATATGCGTGAAGACCATGGTGTTGACCATTCCGAACTGCTTTGCAAGGCGTGGCGCGGCAAGCTGCGAAATGGCCCCCAGCAGGCCCGAGACAAAGAAGAAGCTGCCGGTCGCGGTCAGTGAGAGCTGGAACTTGTCGAAGAGCCACAATGCCAGCAGCGAGTTCAGCACCAGACCGCCCGCAAAGGAATCGAGTGAAAAGAGGGCCGAGAGTCGGATGACGATCGAGCGCGATTTTGTCAGCGGCGCAGCGCTGCCGACTGCCGATATGCCCGCGCCAGGCATGCGCTGGTAGAGCACCCAGACCATCACGCCGATCAGGCCATAGAGCAGAAACATCAGTCGCAGCGATTCGAGCTGCCCGATCCCGCTCAGTGCGTCGAGCTGCTCGGGCAGTCCGGCCGCCAGTGCACCGGCCGCACCGCACAGTGCCCCGGTGAGGGCATATCGGGCAAAGACTTCGGTCCGCTGGGCCGTCTCGCAGTGTGCCGCCAGGCGGGCATGTTCGAGCGGCAGAAAGACGCTGACATCGCCTGAACTCGGATTGAGTGTCCCGACGAACGCGACGATCAGCAATGGCCAGAACGATGACAGTGCCGAAAATCCGATGCCGGTGGCGATCATGAGGATCGACGCCGCCAGCAGGAGCACCTTGTCGTTCCATCGTGCGCCCCAGGCGCCGACCGCAAGTGTGGCGATCGCTGACCCGAAGAGGGTGGTGGTCGCAATCGCTCCCACCTCGGCGCCTCCCAGGCCAAGTGCGATCAGATAGACCGGCAGCAATACTGACACGAAGCCATCGGCAAAGCCGCGCAGCGCTCGGGCCAGAAAGACTGGCGCTACCGCCGGGTCGGCGCCCTGCGGCAGCAGCCATCGACTCATCACTGAATCGCCCGGTTGCGCAGGTGCCTGACGCTGCGTGAGGCTGTCGCCTCAGGCTTGCTGATCAGGGCTCCTGATTCGACAGCACCAGTGTCGCGGCCGCGGTGAACATGCCGCCCACGCCCTGCACCACGCTGGTCTTCACCCCATCGACCTGCTTGTAGGCCTCGCCTCGCAGCTGACGCACCGCTTCGAGGATGGCGAACATGCCGTACATGCCGGTGTGCGTGTAGAGAATGCCACCACCGTTGGTATTCAGCGGCAGCTTGCCGCCCGGACGGGTGTGGCCAGCCTGGATGAAGGCACCGGCCTCGCCGCGACCCACGAAGCCAAGGTCTTCCAGGCCATAGAGCGGCAGGTGTGCGAAGGCGTCGTAGATCATGAGGTGATCGACATCGGCGTGCTTGATGCCCGACTCATCGAAGGCCTGTTTGCTCGCCCGCTTGAAGCCCTTGGACGAGGTCATGTCGTCCATCAGCGAGACCATCGGGCTGTCACAGGCTTCGCCTGAGCCGAGCAGATAGACCGGCCGCTTGGCATTGCGAAGGTTGCGCGCACGATCGGCGCTGGTGATGACCAGCGCGCCGCCGCCATCGGTCACGACGCAGCATTCGAGCTTGTGAAAGGGATAGGCAATCAGCGGCGATGCCATCACATCCTGGACGGTCAGCAGCTTGTTGCGGCTGGCCCGGGGATTGCCGGCGGCCCAATGGCTTTGCGCAACCACCACCTCGGCGAGCTGCTCATGGGTCGTGCCGGTGTCCTTGAGGTAACGCATGACCGGCAGGGTGAACATATTGGGCGGAGCGAACGCGCCATAAGGCAGCTCGAACTGCCCCAGCATGCTCGAGGCAGGGCGGACACGAGGCGGGCGGCCCACCTGCGAGCGACCCGATTCGCCGTGCAGCACCAGCACCGTCGTGCAAAGGCCGGCACGAATGGCGGCGGCTGCATGGCGCACATGAACCAGGAAGGAGCAGCCCCCCACCGAGGTGCCGTCGTACCAGGAGGGCGTGATGCCGAGGTAGTGCGCAACATCGATCGGGGATTCGGTTGCGCTGGTGATGCCATCGACATCGGCGATGGTCAGGCCGGCGTCGGCCAGCGCGCGATAGGCGGCATCGGC
>CAIVAS010000050.1 GCA_903903975.1 uncultured Burkholderiales bacterium | reverse complement strand
GTTCGCCAGCCCGCGCAGCGGCAATCGCCGCGGGTACCGCGAACGTGATTCGGCAGCCCGGGCAGGTTTCCAGCGGCCCGCGCACCGAGGCACTGGCATCTTCCGTCACATGCAGCGCAGCCGCAGGGTCGTCTGCATGCAAGTTGATGCGCGTGCCGTAGATGCGGTCGAGCAGGTGAAAGCCGATGTCAGTCTGGCGCGCGACATCCAAGGCTTCGTCGATCAGGGCACGCGCCTCGTCACGTTGACCTTCATGCAGCGCTACTTCGGCCAGGCGCTGAAGCGACAAGGCCTCGCCCACTGGCCCGCCGATGGCCCGGTGAAGCCGGGCGCCTTCGCGCAAATGCTCGCGCGCTTGCGGCAGGTTGCCGGCGAGCCACTCTGCCTCACCGCGCAGCGTCACGCCGAACGGATGGCCGCGCAAGGCGCCCAGCCGCTGCGCCTCGGTTGAAAGGGACTGGGCGAAATGAATGACGTCCGCGTAGGGGCGCGCGCCGTACAGGAAGCGCTGAGTGATGCAGAGGTGGCCATCGAAGACGCGCAGCGCCAGATGCGGCACCTGACTGGTCTCGTGCAGATCGGCCCAGACGCTTCGGTGCAGCTCGCCCCGCGCATGCGCTGCGGCGGCCTGCGCCCAGGAGGCAATGACCAGGGAGGTGGTGTCGCCCGACTGCAGTGCCAGCTGCCGTGCTACCGCCGCCTTGGCGGTGCCGACCGCCGGGTCGCCCGCGCCAAGCGCAGCCGCACCACTGTAGGCTAGCGCTTCGCACAGCCGACCCTCGACGCTTGTGGGCAGCAGCCCGTCAAGCACCCGCAGCGCACCCTTGGGGTCGCCGAGTTTCACCTGCGCCAGCGCGGCTTTGGCGCGCAGATTGTGGCTCTCCGGTTCACCCGCAGCATCTGCGGCCGCATGATAGGCCGCCAGCGCGGCCGGTTCACCCATGGCGTCAAGCGATTCGGCACGCAGCCTCAGGCCCTCGGCATGATCCGCTTGAAAGGCAAGCAGTGGCGCGAGGTGGCGCAGCGCATCGCTGAAGGCGGCCAGACGCAAGGCCTCGCGGGCCGCGGCCAGCAGACAGGGCATCGCATCGCGCGGGTGCCCCGCTTCCAGCCAGTGGCGGGCGATGCCAGCGGGCGGGCTATCGAGCTCGGCCAGTCGCGTGGCGATTTGGCGGTGCATCTTCAGCCGACGGTGGGGCGGCACCTGTTCAACCAGTGCCTGCTGCACCAGGTGATGACGGAAACGGTAACGGCTGGCCAGCGGCAGCAACACACCGGCGGCCAAGGCCGCGTCCAGTGACTCCAGGCTGGGCACCTGCGCCTCGGCCGCGAGCGCCTCGACGGTAGCGACATCGAACTCGTCACTGCTCAAGGCCAACCACTTGAGCAAGCTCATTGCGCTGTCCGGAACGTCGCACAAGCGCTCGGTGATCGCCTCGGCCACGCCGCCGGGCAAACGCGCATCGGCGTCAGCGCCCGCACAACGTGCCAGCTCAATGGCAGCAAAAGGGTTGCCATCGGCAGCGCTCACAATGTGCGCCAGCAGAGTGGCTGACAGACCGACTGGCGCAACACGCGCCACCAATCTGCGGCATTCATCGTCGGGCAGCGGATCAACCTCCAGCACGTACAGCCTGCCTGAGCGTTGCAGCCTGCTGAGTGCGCGCGCAAGCGCAGTGCCTGCAGCGGCCGGGCGCGTGGCAAGGAGCACGCACAAGCCTGCGCCAGTGGCGGCAAGCTGCATCATGACGTCGATATCAGCATCGTCAGCAAGGTGCACATCGTCGACCTGCAGCACAACCTCCTTGCCCTGTCCGGCGGCCCGTAGCAATCGGTGGATGGCGCCCACCACCTGATGCCTGCCCAGCGGACCGGGCAGCTTGTCAGCCGGGCCCGCCTGCGGACTGAGCAAGGCCAGCACCGAGCGTGCCTGTGCGCCGATTCGATCGAGCACGCCGCGGTCCTCGAGAATCAGCCGCTCAGTGATCGCGCACATCACCGCATAGGTTCGGCCGGTCTGCGAGGCATCGACACGACACACCGCCCATCCACGGTGCTAAGCCTGGATGGCGATCTCGCGGCTGAGTGCGCTCTTGCCAATGCCGGCAGGCCCTCGCAACACAATGCCACCAGGCCGCTCGGTCGCGTCCATCTCAAGCCAGGCGGCGGCCTGGGCGCAGAGCTCGGCACGGCCAATAAACGCAGGTCCAGCCGACTGCAGGCCGGCAATGCAGCGTTCGTAGAGCGCCTGGATCTGTGCGTCGGGTGACACACCTAGGCCTTCCTGCAAGGCTTCGCGCAGATGGGCATACCAGCGCAGCGCTGAGGCACGATTGCCGGCTGCCAGTTCACGCTGCATCAACGCCCGGTGGGCCGGCTCATCTTCAGGGTCAATCTGGGCCAGCCTCTCCCACTGTCCGCTGGCGCGCAGCAGTTGCAGCTGACGCTCGCGAAGGCGCTCGCGGGTGGCCTCGACCCAGGGTTCGAAACGCGCACCGGGCAGCAGGTCGCCAGAGTAGCTGGCGGCAACATCGGCGCAAACGGAAGGGTCGCGCTGCCCCAGGGCGGCATCGGCGAGTTGCTCGAATTGCAGCGCATCGACCAGCACAGGCCGCTCGGGCCACAGCAGCACCTCACCTGCTTGCAGCACGACACTGTCGTGGCGGCCCAAGGCCTGCCGTGCATGGTGGGCCGCCTTGCGCAGGTTGGCGGCACCGGCCTCGGGTTCGAGCTGTGGCCAAAGTGCGTCGATCACTTCGTCTCGAGTCAACCGCTGGCGCGGCTGCAAGCACAGCAGTTGGACGAGCTGCGTGGCACGCAGGCTGGGCCAGCGCTCAGCCGCCAATTCGACGCCATCGATCGCGACCGAAAATCGGCCGAGCAGGAAGGCTTCGAGGCGTGAAGGCGCCGGGGTATTGACGGTGAGCAGGTTGGTATCCATACCGGAGAGTGTCCGGCAGACCGCCTGCGTCCCACAACCCCCTCGTGACCCAGGAACGATTCAGGAACACACGCCGGGGCAATCTGGAGCAAGCCGAGTGGATGTCTACCGGCCTGACCCTACAAAGGAGCCTCCCATGACCTGCCTGCTACTCACCCTTCCCCCAATCAGCGGCGTGCCGACCCTGCTGAGCTTGCCGCAACCACTGACGCCGCAAAGCTTGCTCGAGATCGAGAAAACCGTCGCCGGCACGCTGGGCATCCTGAGGCGTGACCTGCTCAGCGCTGGCGTTGCGTCGACTCCAGCCCAAGTCCTGCCCCAAGTCGATGCGGCAGAGATCGAGTACGCGTCCTGGATGCCCGATCGCGGCACGATCGAATTTGACTCCTGGGCAGTCCATCTGCACGCCTGTCTGCTGTGAACGACAGTCTTTTCCAGCCCAGAGCAACGGCGTGCCGTGCTTGCCGACATGACCGAGACCCTGCATGAAGCGGGCATTGGCGCGATCGAAGTCGACGAGGTGCTGAGCCTGTTCGAATCACTCGGCTCAGTCAGGAACGATTCAAGAACGGGCCGCACATAGGCTTTCAACCAGCAGGTCCAATCCTGGACCAGCCAAAACCAAAGAGAGACTCAAAATGAACCAAACAGCCACTACCACCCTCTACGAGCGCCTCGGTCGCCGCGATGGCATTACCCGCATCACTGCTGACCTGATGAAAAACCACCTCGCCAACCCGCTGGTCAACGCGCGTTACATGAACAGTGAAAACCTCGAGCAGATCGAACGCCGTGTGGTCGAATTTTTCTGCGCCGGCACCGGCGGGCCGGAGTCCTACAGCGGCAAGGACATGGTCGCCACACACAAGGGCATGAATATCAACGAGCAGGAGTTCATGACCGTCATCGACGACGCGATGGATGCGCTGAAAAAAAACAACATCGACGACGCCACCTGCAATGAGGTGCTGGCCGTGCTGTGGTCGATGCGGCGCGAGGTGCTGCGGGTGTGACGAGCACACATGGATGACCCGACTGCCCGCCCCAACCCTGAAGGGATAAACCGTGACGACCGTGAATTCGATCGAAGACCTGAACGCGCATCTGCCGCAGCTTGTAGTGGAAGCCCGCTTGCGGGGGCCTGAGTTTGAAACAGCAGGCCGGATCGCTTCTGCGTTTGCCGACAAGCTCAAGCATGCGGGCCTTGCCCGCATGCTGGTGCCACGGTCCGTCGGCGGACTAGGCTGCTCGCTGCCCGATTGGCTCGAGGTAATGATGCAGTTGGCCGAAGCCGACGCCTCGACAGCGTGGGTCAGTGCTCATGCAGGCATCTGCTCCGGCATGATTGCCGCATCTGCTGACATGCGCTTACGAGGCGAGCTCTTTGCCGATCCGCTGGCCTGCGTCTCCTGGAGCAATCTGCCGCGTGTGACGGTGCAGGAGCTGAAGGGCGGTTTGCAAATCAGCGGCAGCTGGGCTTTCGTGTCGGGCTGCACGGTGGCCAGCCATGTCGGAGGCATGGTGATACTGCCACCGCTTCAGGAGGGAGGGCTGCCGCGCCCGATGGTGGCACTGGTGCCAGTCGCCCAGGCCACCATCGTGGAGACCTGGGATCCCATCGGTTTGGGCGGTACTGGCAACCACGACGTGCGATTCGATGACCTGTTTGTTCCGCATTACCGCACATTCGCCTGGCCGGCCGCCTCGGCGGCACCGGATGTGGACTATCCGGCCAAGGTCTTCGTTCCCGGCACCTGGTTCATATCGAACGGCGCGGCAGCAACCCACCTCGGGCTGGCGCGACGTGCGTTGGACGAAGCCCGCAATGAATTGCGAGGCAAGGTCGAGCGCTATAGCGCTCGACCTTTGCTGGAGCATCCCTCGACCCAACGCAGCCTCGAAACCGCCGAGGGCTTGTGGTTTGCCTGCCGCGCTGGCCTGCGTGAGGCGCTGCGATCGGTATGGGAAACCGCCTCGCGCGGCGAGCCCTTGTCGCAAGCGCAGCGCCTGAACGCCCGCGTGGCCGCAGTGACCGCCGTGCAGCGCTCGACCGAGGTGGTGCGCATGGCCTATGACGCCGCCGGTGCCAGCGCGATCCGCCGCAGCGGTGTGCTCGAGCGGCTGCTTCGCGAGGCGAGTTGCCTTACCCATCATGTTTCGGCAGACCTGCCGTCCTACGAACAGACCGGGCGCGTGCGATCGGGTGTGGAGGCACTGAGCTTGCGGGTTTAGGTCGACGAGATAGGCGGTAAAGTCGGGCTTGCAACCCGCTGGTGCTGGATCAGTCAGCAGCGCCAGTACCGGGCCAGGGCTTGTCTGCGACGTCGAAGACCATGCCTTCGAATCCAAGGAATTTGTCCGGACTTGTCAAGCAAAACGCCCCACCCGCGCAGTACACTGCCCGCGCCGATTCGCCGACATCTCACACACATCGTCAGGAGACCCGCATGAGCACCGAACGCTTTCCTGCGCTCACCCCCGAGCAGATGAGCCCCCGCCAAAAAGAAATTGCCGACCTGATTGCCGGTGGGCCACGAGGTGGTATTCGCGGGCCCTTCATCGCTTTCATGCATCACCCGGAGCTGGCCAACCTGGTGCAGCAGTTGGGCGAGCACCTGCGGTTCAAGTCCACCCTGCCCCCTGCGCTGATCGAGCTCGCCATCCTGATCGCTGCGCGTCACTGGACCTGCCAGTACGAGTGGTTCGCGCACGAGCGGGTCGCGCGCAACAGCACCGATCTGCCCGATGCCATCATTCGCGCGATTCAGCTGGGCCAGATTCCCGGCGAGATGGATGCCGATCAGCGCACCGTGCATGACTTCGTGGTGGGTGTGTTCAAGTACGGCGCCCCGAACGACGCTGTGCACGATGCAATGGCCACCCGGTTCGGCCGCCAGGGTGTGCTCGACTTGCTCGCCACTTGCGGTTACTACAGCCTGATCGCGATGGTGCTCAATACCGCGCGACCCGCGTTGCCTGAAGGCACGGTACCGCCATTGCGCGAAAAGCTCTGACCTCATGCTGCTCGCCTGTAGTCTGCGTGCTGCAGGCGAGCAGTGGGTTGATCACCCTCAAGCGGTCGGAAGCGGCCAGCGCTCGAGATAGGGTTGGTAGTCGGGTTCAACATCAATCTCAAGACTCGCCAGCACCCGTACCACCGCGTTGTAAAAGGCGATGCTCACGATCAGATCGACCAGTTGCTCGTTGGGCATGTGGGTCTGAAGCGAAGCAAATGTGTCCGCGGCCATCTTGCCCGCACTGGTCACTTCACGCGCGCCCTTGAGCACCAGGCGGGTCAGCGTATCGAGTGTGGCCGGGCGCCCTTGCGTCTCGTCGATCAGGGCCGCGATATCGGCATCGCTCACCCCAAAGTCATGAGCGATCTTGATGTGGTGTGACCACTCATAGGGAGAGCGCGCCAGATAGCCCACCTGAAGAATGGCAAGCTCACGCAGACGGCCATCGAGCGCGCTGCCAAAACGGATGTATGAGCCAAGTCCCTGAAACGCCCGCAAGGCGCCGGGGCTGTGGACCAACTGCTTGTAGAGCGCGATGTCGCGCTTCATCAGATCCTGATGCTCGGCAGGAAGCTGGGATTTTTCGAGATAAGGCAGGCGCGCCATGGGGGGAGTCCTTCGCGGGTCGGATGAGGCTTCAGTCTGCAGCACATTGCGGCAAGACGCCTGATCGGACGGGGTGATTTCGGGCAGCATGGCTGCCTGACCTGCCTGGCATTTTTAATACCAGGAGTTATTTGAGAGCGGCCCCTGGGTTGGTGGATGCTTGATTGTTCGATCCATTTGAGGATTGCGTGCCTAACGATCTCAGCGCCATGCTCTTAGCCTATTGGCGCCACAAAATGTCCGGGCAGTTCAAGACGGTGCGATCGGCAATGTGGTGCGACGCACAGACAGTCGGTCGCGCGGCGGCTAGATTGCACAGGTGCCCCGATGGGGCAATGCCGTCGACGAACTGTCGCGACCGGTCCTTGCAGCGCAGACTGCCAATCAAGAACAGGCTCTCACCATGAACACTATTCACAGAATCACAGCAAGCACTTTGGTCATTACCGGCTCACTTTGTCTTGCGGCATGTTCTGGCATGTCCCGCCAGCAGCAGGACACAGCCATCGGCGCTGGAGCAGGTGCCGTCGGCGGTGCGGTCCTCACCGGAGGTAGCGGGGTTGGTGCGGTCGGTGGTGCCGCAATCGGCGGCCTCATCGGCAACGAGGTCGGCAAGGACAAGAACAAGTAGATCGCCAGTGGGCGCTCAATGCCTTTGGCGCTGAAGGGGAAACGTACACAGCCTGCCATGAGCGCGTGAGCATGTGGGCCGAACCCGAGGCGTAGTGTCGAGTCGCAGATGGCTTATACGCTTTGCCATTTGAGGATGAAGACAACGTCTTCAGAATTTCTTAGGGGTGGCCATCGAAAGTGCCGTTCAGCAAACGAACAAAGTCATCAGGATGATGACGGGGATGGGCAGGCCGATAAAAAACAAGAGAGCGCGCCGGATCCCATCCCGTTGCGGACATTCAACACCCAGCGGCCGTGGACTAAGTCCGCCTCAACAATGCAGACAGTGAGCCAGTCCGGGATAGATCCCGAAACCTACTCCCACTCGATTATCAATGAGCCTTCTAAGCTGTTGATTTACGAGGAATCGGCAACCGCCTCCGCGCTTTTTACCGTCACTTTTACCGTCAAGCTAAGCGGCACCAGCACTGGCGCGGGTTTCCGGGCGGTTCGCCCAAATCCGACCTTTCGGGATCGATCGAGTTCTATCAATTCTAGAGCGACGCGCGAGCCGCCTTTTGCATGTCGACGTGGGCCCTGGAGAGCACACCAGCGACTTGGGCATCAAACCATTTAAGTGCTTGTTGAGTAACGCTTTTATGCCGAAATCTTTACCGTCATCTTCCGCGAGACGCAGGAAGACCTGATCCTCACCCGCAGCGGTCGTGGGTGCCTCTCAAAACCCGCCTTGCATAGCCACGAGCGCCGCCAGTTACGCCACGGACGGCTGAAAGACGCGGATCCTGGGTGAGAGCTTGGCTCGGAGTTCCCGGTCTGCGACTCGGATGTCGTACTCGGACTGCAGGTTCAGCCAGAACCGCGGCTCCATGCCGAAGAACAAGCCGAGCCGAATCGCGGTGTCCGCCGTGATGGGGCGCTGGCCATTGACCAGCTCGCTGATCCTGCTCGGCGAGACATCGATGTCCGCCGCGAGCTGGCGAGCGCTTATACCCATGGGCTTCATGAAATCCTCCAGCAGGATCTCGCCCGGATGAATCTCTTCAAGCAACTTGGCCATGCTCCGCATTCCTAGTGGTAGTCCACGATCTCGACCCGGTGCGCCCCGTCGGTCTTCCAGACAAAGCAGATTCGCCACTGATCATTGATGCGAATGCTGTGCTGGCCCTTGCGGTCGGCCTTCAGTGCCTCCAGGTAATTGCCCGGCGGGATGCGCAAGCTAACCAGCTCGGTGGCGGCGTGAATCTGAAGCAGCTTGCGCCTCGCGACGCGTTCGATGTTGCGGAAGCGAGATACCGCACGGCTATGAAACAGAGCGTCAGTATCAGCACACGCGAACGAGCGAATCATGAGCTATCTTGATCCGCGATAGGGAATCCGTCAAGCGGAACGCCTGTCGCTGCCGCGGACCTTGGCTGCGGTTTTTTCAATTCGAAGCGTGTAAAAGGCTGGGTGCCGAGAGTGTCGGCTTGATAATCTGAAGCTGACCTTCATCGTGCCGGAGTAAAAGTCGGCTTTCGACCCAAAGCGGAAGTTGGTTTAGGCGAATGAATCGCCCGAGAGCTGCCGTTCAACGTGATAGTTGAGAGGCGGGCGCCGATGGCGCAGGTCTTCTCGAACGCCAGGTTAGGCCGCACGTTCACCGCCCCACTTTTGCTGGCTTGTGGGTCTTCAGCCAGTCCTGCAGCGCAGCGTCGACTCTGGTTTGCCAACCATCACCGGTAGCGCGAAAGCGCTGCACGACATCTGGCGATAGCCGGATTGTGATGCGTTCCTTGACAGGTGCTTTCTGCGCACCCCGCACACCCACCTTCAGGCGCAATGAGGCAGGCAGGGCCTCAGCCGCCGGACGGAACGACTGGAGATCAGCGGCATTAATCTCTCGGACTTCGCCACCTGCATCAACGAGAGGCTTGGACCTTGGCATAGCGAGCAACCTCACGAGGGTTTGCTTTCCGGAAGCTGATGACGCGGATTCCGTCGATCGCTTCAGCAAAGCAAAGAACATGCAATCGCTCGGCAAGATAGCCAAGCGCAACGTAGCGCGTTTCTCCGTACTCCCGCCGATCGTCGACCAGAACAAGGGCCGAATCGAAGCTGAAGTCTTTCGCAAACTCGAACGAAAGCCCGCGCTCTCGAATGTTCCGCTCGTTCTTTTCGGGATCGAAGTGGACACGCATGCTATAGATTGTACATACAATCTGATCGCTGCTGTGTTCGACTCCGTCTGCCCGGCGCGCTCGAGGATTGTGCGGCTTAGCGTTCGAGCTAAGCTGCCGTAGCAGGTCAGCTTGAGCGAGGGGTTAGGCCGCGCTCGCGAGCGCATAGCCTGTAAATGCAGGTTCATTTGTGATCTCTCGGCCCACGCCTGATGGCGGAACATATGCAACTGCCTCTTTGGCGCTAAGGAATTCAACCTCGAACACGCGTAGCCCGGCATTTGGTTCTTCATACACGTCGAGCGCACCGCCACTGATCGTGAGTCTTATCTTTGTGGCGGTGTGTGCGGGTAAGCAAGCAAGCACGTTGTACGTAAGCGAGTGGGCAAGTCATCTTGCCCACTGACCTCGACCGTGTCAGACGACCGCAGCGAGCGGCGTCCAGCGATGTGGCAGGAGCTCCTCGATGCGGCTGGCCGGGTGTGTTGGCAAGCGATCGAGGATGTCGCGCAGGTATTGATACGGGTCGTGCCCGTTGAGCTTGGCCGATTGGATCAGACTCATCGCAGCGGCCGCACGCTGGCCACCGCGTAGCGATCCCGCGAACAACCAGTTTGATCTTCCGAGCGCGATCGGGCGGATCCGGTTTTCGATATGGTTGTTGTCGATCGGCAGATCACCATCGTCAACGAAGCGCACGAGCGCCGCCCACCTGCCGAGGCTGTAATCGATAGCGCGCGCAATCGCCGTGCCGTCGGTGGCTCGCTGTCGATGCAATGTGAGCCAATCGTGCAGCGTGTCGGTGATCGGCTTGGATCTCAGTTGTCGTAATCGCTTTCGCTGATCGGCGTCCAGTTCGCGTGCAGCCTCTTCAACGGCGTACAGCGCACCGAACAGCTTGAGTGCGTCCTCGGCCAGCGGGCTCTTGTGGGTCACCCATAGCTCGTGGAACTTGCGCCTGGCGTGTGCCATGCAGCCCACCTCGGTCACCCCGTCTCGGAACAAGGC
>CAIVAS010000049.1 GCA_903903975.1 uncultured Burkholderiales bacterium | reverse complement strand
GCGGTCTCGCGCGCGGCCGCCAACCAGCGCGCAGGCCGCTGTGGTCGCGTGTCCGACGGCATCTGCATACGGCTCTACGACGAGCCCGATTTCATCAAGCGAGCGGCCTTCACCGACCCCGAAATCCTGCGCTCGTCGCTGGCAGCGGTCATCCTGAGGATGAAGTCGCTGCGGCTTGAAGACATCGAGGCCTTTCCCTTTGTTGACCCGCCGCCACGGCGCGCGGTGCTCGACGGCCTCGATCTGCTTCGCGAGCTTGATGCCATCGATGAGCAAGGCCAGCTCACCGCCACCGGTCACCAGCTCGCACGATTGCCGGTCGATCCGCGCATCGCCAGGGTGCTGCTGGCGGCTCACCAGGGAGGCTGCCTGCGCGAGGCGCTGATCATCGCCTCGGCGCTGTCCACCCAGGATCCCCGCGAACGCCCGCTCGATCGTCAGCAGGCCGCCGATCAGGCGCATGCCCGCTTCGTCGATCCCCGCTCCGATTTTCTGGGCTACGTGAAACTGTGGGACTGGTGGCAGGCGCAGCAGCAGGCCAGCCGTCCTGCCGGCGAATCGCGGCGCGCTTTCACGCTGCGCCTGGAGCGCGAGTTTCTGTCGCCGCGCAAGTTTCGGGAATGGGCCGATGTGCATGCTCAGCTGCTCGAGGCGGTCAGCTCGATGACGTGGTTGCCCAATGAGCAGCCGGCGGCCTACGAGCCCTTGCATCGCGCCCTGCTGGCCGGCTTGCTCGGCAACCTGGGGTGCCGTGCGCCCGACGAGCCCCACTACCTGGGCACGCATGCGACCCGGTTCTTTCTGCATCCCGGCTCAGGGCTGGCGCGGCGCAGTTCGGCGCAGCGCTCGGCCGAGGAGACGAGCACCGCCACCGCGCGCACCGAGGCCTCAGGCAGCATTCGCTGGGTGATGGCCGCCGAGATGGTCGACACCGGCCGCCTCTACGGCCGCACCGTGGCTCGTCTCGATCCGGTCTGGATCGAGCAGGCCGCCGCGCATCTCATCAAGCGCAGCTGGAGTGAGCCGCACTGGGAGCGGCGTGCCGGGCAGGCGATCGCCTTCGAACGCGGCACGGTCTATGGCCTGGTGATCTATGCCCAGCGGCGTACCCCTTATGGCGGCATCGACGCGAGGCTGTCGCGCGAACTGCTGATCCGCGAGGCGCTGGTCGCAGGCGAATGGGACTCCGACTGCGCCTTTTTTCGTCACAACCTGAAAGTGGTGGCCGAGATCGGTCAGCTCGAGGCGCGTATCCGCAGGCCCGATCTGCTGGTCGACGAGCAGTTTCTCTTTGACTGGTTCGATGCGCAGGTGCCTGCCGAGATCACCAGCGGCCAGCAGCTCGAGCGCTGGTGGCGGGCTGCCAGTCGCGCTCAGCCCGGTCTGCTCAAGCTGTCGCGCGAACTGCTGATGCGCAAGCAGACCGACGGCATCGACGACCGCAAGTTCCCGCAGCGTCTGAGCATGCGTGGCGTGTCGTTTGAGGCGGCCTACCATTTCGAGCCGGGCGCCGACGACGATGGCGTGACCCTGACCGTGCCGCTCTTCGCACTCAACCAGGTCGATGCGGTGCGGGCCGAATGGCTGGTGCCCGGCATGCTGGCCGACAAGGTGGCGGCCTTGCTCAAGTCCTTGCCGCAGAAATACCGCCGCCACCTGTTGCCGCTCGACCAGTGGGCCGCCGGCTTTGTCGAGCGGACAGGCGATGCCGGTGGTGCTCGCGGGCTGATGGTCGCGCTGATCGATTCGCTGCGTGAACAGGCCTCGATCCGCGTTGCCCAGACCGATTTTCGCGTCGAGACCGTGCCGGCGCATCTGCAGATGAACTTCCGGGTGATCGATGAGCACGGCCGCTTTCTGGCAGCGTCGCGCAATCTGGTCCAGTTGCGAGCGCAGCTCGGTGCCAGTGCGCAGGGCAGCTTTCAGGCGGCCTTGCGCAGCGCCGGTGTGTCGGCGCGAGCGCAGACGATGCGAACTGATGACCCATTGGTATCAGACAGCACCGACGATCGCGGCCCGCCGCAGGGCAGGGCACCCGGTCGCGGCCCGACCTCGACCGCACCGAATAACGTCGCATCGAATAACCCCGCATCGAACGACACTCCGCGACAAGGATCACCGCCATCGGGCACCCCTCCCGATGCCACCGTTCGGCGTGCCGGTGAACGTTTCACTGCCTGGGATTTCGGTCAGTTGCCCGAGCTGCTCGAGCTGCGGGGCATGGGCCGGTCGGGCGATGCCACGCTGATCGGCTATCCGGCACTCATCGATCGCGACGACGCGGTCGAGCTGCAGGTCTTCGATGAACCTGAATCGGCGCAGCGTGAGCATCGTCGCGGACTGCGGCGCCTCTTTGCGATCGCGCTGCGTGAGCCGCTCAAGTTCTTCGATCGCAATGTGCCCGAATTCCAGCGTCTGTCGATGCTCTTCATGCCCCTGGGTACGGCAGACGAACTCAAGCGAGATCTGGTCGACGCCCTGATCGACCGGGCGTGTCTGGGCGATCCCTGGCCGACCGACCGGATTGCTTTCGAGGAGCGGGTGGTTCAGGCCAGACCGCGCGTGACCCTGGTCGGCAACGAGCTCGCCCGGACAGTGACCGCCATCCTGACCGAATATGCCAACCTCACCAAAAAACTCGCGGGCGCGCGCACCGGTGCGCCGGCCGCCTTTACCGATATGACGCAGCAGCTCGCAGGCCTGATGCCGGCGCGTTTTGTCTCGGCCACCGACCCGGCGCGCCTGGGCCATCTTGCCCGTTACCTCAAGGCCGCGAGCGCCCGACTCGACAAGCTGCGCGTCGAGCCGACCCGCGACGCCCAGCGCATGGCCGAGCTCGCACCGCTGGTGCAGAATTTCCTGCGTGCCCAGGCGGCGCTCAAGGGGCGGCGTGATCCGCGGCTCGATGATTTTCGATGGATGCTCGAGGAGCTGCGTGTGTCACTCTTCGCCCAGGAACTGCGTACACCGATGCCGGTGTCGGTCAAGCGGCTTGAGCGTGTCTGGGAATCGATCAGGTAAGCCATGCCCGCGCTTTCAACCAAACTTTCGCACAGGTGTTTTTCATGATCTTCAGGTCTGTCCGGTTTGCCACGCAGCTCGCCTTCATGCTCGGGCTGGCGAGTGCAAGCCCGAGCGCGATGCCGCAGTCGGCGGCCTCAGTGGCAAGCTCAGGTGCGAACGCCGCTGCCGCCTCCGCTGCCGCACCGATCGCCATCGTTCTCAATTCGGCGGATGCATCGGTCTCGCTGATCGACACCGTTACTTACAAGGAGTTTGATCGCTTTGCAGTCGGGAAAGAGCCGCATCACCTCTATCCGACCGCCGACAACCGCACCTTGCTGGTGGCCAATGCGATCAGCAATGATCTGAGTCTGCTTGACCCGGCGACCGGCAAGCTGATCGGCAGGATCAGTGGCATCGATGACCCCTATCAGCTGGCGATTTCGCCGGACAACAAATGGTTCGTGACCGCGGCACTGCGCCTTGATCGCGTCGATCTCTATGCCTGGGATGGCAAGTCAAAACGGCTGGTCAAACAGATCCCGCTGCCCGACGCACCAAGCCATGTCTGGTTTTCGAATGACAGCCGCTTTGTCTTTGCGACGCTGCAAGAGAGCAATGAGATTGCCGCAATCGACATGGCGACTCAGACGGTGGTCTGGAAGCACAAGGTCGGCAAGCAGCCCGCCGGTATCCTGATGACGCCCGACGGCAAGTATCTGATGGTCGGCATCATGGGCGAGGATTTCGTCGAAGTGATCGACTGGCAGGAACGCAAGACCGTGACCCGCATTCGTACCGGTCGTGGCGCGCACAATTTCCGCGGCGTGGGTGACAAGCGCCATCTGCTGGTGAGCAATCGGGTCGACAACACCGTGACCATCGTCGATATGGTCGATCTGAAAGTCGTCGGCCAGATTCCAGTGCCAGGCGGACCCGATTGCATGGACCTGTCGGCCGACGGCAAGACCCTGTGGGTGACCTCGCGTTTTGCCGGCAAGGTCTCGGTGGTCGACATGGCGCAGCGCAAGGTTATCCAGACCATCAAGGTCGGGCGTTCGCCGCACGGCATCTATCTCTCGAGCCGGGCGCCGCTGCTGTGACGTCCCGGTTCGCCGCGAGTCTGCTCTGGGTGCTGGCGGGCGTCTGTCAGATTGCCTCGGCGGCCGATGTACCGCCAGCCGGCTGCAGCGGTGGAACGGTCTATCTGACGCTTGATACCGGCAACATGGCCTCGGCCGAGCTGATTGCCGACATCCTCAAGCGCCATCGCATCAAGGCCAGTTTTTTCCTTGCCAACGAAAAGACCACCGCCGGCAACTTTGCGCTCGATGACGACTGGGCCGTCTACTGGCGCGAACGGGTCGCCGAAGGTCATGCGTTTGGCAGTCATACCTACGACCATGTCTACTTCAAGGGTGTGTCCGATGGCCGCTTCATCGTGCGTCCCCAGTTCGGCGCGCTGGCGGGTCAGACCGTGCAGTGGGATAGCCGGGCAGTGTGCGCCGAGCTGGAGCGGGTCGGCACGCGGTTTCGCGAGCTGACCGGTCGCTCGCTCGAGCCGCTGTGGCGAGCACCGGGGGGCAAGGCTCCCGCGCAGGTGATGAGCACCGCGCAGGGCTGCGGCTGGGCTCATGTTGATTGGGCGCCCGCCGGTTTTCTGGGCGATGAATTGCCGTCCGACCGGTTTCCGAATGCCAGTCTGCTCAAGCAGTCGCTGGCCACGATCCGCGATGGCGATATCCTGATGGCGCATCTCGGTATCTGGTCGCGCGCGCAGGCCTATGCGCCCACGCTCGATCCCCTGATCGCCGGTCTGAAAGCCCGTGGGATGTGCTTTGCGACACTGCGCGATCATCCTGCCTATCGGCGCTGAGCGCGGGCTGGCAATCATGAACTTGGTACTGTCTCGATTTTTCAAAGCGCGATGACACTTTTCGATTCTCTGGTTGACGCCGTGCGATGGCTGCAGTTGTGGGTCTTCGAGGGCCTTGTTCAGCCGCTGCTCTTTGCCAGCGGATCGATGGGCCTGGCAGAGGTGGCCTTCGACTTCACCGAGGCGATGGTGCTGGGCGCGATCGAAGTGCTGGTGCTTGCGCTGGTGCTCGGTGGTCTCGAGCGGCTTGCCCCGGTCGAGCCGGTCACCGACCGCGGCGCGGTTCGAACCGACATCTTTTACACCCTGCTGCATCGTCTTGGCGGCTTCGGCCTCATGGTGTTCTGGCTGCTCACGCCGCTCTTCGATGCGCTCGAAGCCAAGCTCAGGTTGCTCGGCCTGTCGCGCATGAACATCGATCAGATCTGGCCCGGCATCACTGATCGTCCCTTAGTCAGTTTTCTGATGTATCTGGTCGTCCTCGATATCGTCGACTACTGGCTGCATCGCGGCCAGCATCGGCTGCAGTGGTGGTGGCAACTGCACGCGGTGCATCACAGCCAGCGTCAGATGACCTTCTGGAGCGACCAGCGCAATCACCTGCTCGACGACCTCATCCGCGATGCGACGCTGGCAATGGTGGCAATTGCGGTGGGCGTGGCGCCCGGACAGTTCGTGGCGCTGGTGATGGCCTCGCGTGTGCTGGAGAGCCTGCAGCATGCCAATCTGCGATGGCGCTGGCCGGGCGCGCTTGAGAAGGTCCTGGTCAGCCCGAGCTATCATCGACTGCATCACGCCATCGGCTTTGGTCATGAAGGACCTGCGCGCGGCGTCAATTTCGCGGTGCTGTTCCCGATCTGGGACATCGTGTTTCGCACGGCCGACTGGCGTATCGGCTTTGTGCCGACCGGCATTCGCGATCAGCTCGACGGGCGTGATTATGGCCGCGGGTTCTGGTCGCAGCAGTGGCGAGCCATCGAACGCTGGACAGGACGGGCATGAACAACTTCGGACTCATCATCGTCGGCGACGAAATCTTGTCTGGCAAACGTCAGGACAAGCATCTTGTCAAAGTGATCGAACTGCTCGGCGCGCGCGGTCTGTCGCTGTCATGGGCCCGTTATCTGGGCGATGACCGTCCGCAGCTGGTGGCCGCATTGCGCCAGTCGATGGCGGGTGATGATGTGGTGTTCTGCTGCGGCGGAATTGGCGCGACACCCGATGACCAAACCCGGCAGGCAGCGGCTGCGGCTCTGGGTGTCGAGTTGGCGCTGCATCCTGAGGCGGCAGGCTTTATTGCCGAGCGGACCGCCCAGATGGCGCTTGAGGGCAAGGGTTCGGCCGACATGACGCTGCCCGAGAATCGTCAGCGTCTGAAGATGGCTGAATTTCCGGCGGGCGCCGGCATCATTCCCAATCCCTTCAACCGGATCGCGGGCTTTACAAGCGGGCGCCACTGGTTCGTTCCGGGCTTCCCGGTGATGGCCTGGCCGATGATTGAATGGGTGCTCGATACGCACTATGCCGATCAGTTTCACCGGGAGCAGCGGGGTGATCGGTCGATGCTGGTTTTCGAGCTGGCAGAGTCAACGCTCACGCCGCTCATGGAAGCGGTCGAACACGAATTCGACGGCATCAAGGTCTACAGCCTGCCCTCGGTCGGCGGCGTGGTCGGATCCGAGGTACTACGCCGTCATATCGAACTGGGCGCCAAAGGGCGCCTTGATCAGGTCGATGCGGCATTCGAGCGTCTGCTCGCTGGCGTGCAGACGCTCGGTGGAGAGATCGGCTGAGCCTCCTTGCTCATCAGGTCGCAGAAGGCGACCCGACGCTCAGACTTGGCGCCGATTATCGCCTTCAGGCGGCTTTGCGGCCCTTTGAGGCAGGGGCTGCAGTCTTGGTGACTGAAGCAATGTTCGCCTCGGTCATGTCGACCGCTTGACGAGCGGCACGGTTGACCTGGTCGTAAGCGCTGCTCGCTGCGGTGACCGCTTGCTTGACCATTGCAACCATGCCTTCGGTTCCGGCGGGAGCGGTCTTGGACATGGCATCGATTGCCGAGTGCAGCTGCTGGTTGCCGTCGGCAAGGTGCTTTTCGACGATCTTGGCGATTTCCGAGCCGGTCTCGGTAGCAATCGCGTAGACATGCTGGGAATAGGCGGTCACCTTGTCGGCGGCCGGCTGGGCAGCGGTGGAGGCCATTTCGGTCAGCTCTTTGATGTCCTTGATCGCGAAGAGGGCCTTCATCTGCTCGGAGGCATCTTCGAAGGTCGACTTGGCGGCGGCCATCTGAAGTTCTGCGAGTCTTTCCAGGCCGGCCATCGATTTGGCGGCGAGCGCCTGCATTGATTCAATATTGGCTTTGTGCATTGCGGCCATCTGGTCTGCGGAAGTGATCATGAAGTCCTCGGGTAAAATTAAAAAGGTAGATTAAACAACAGGATGACGGCTTGGGAGTGACCGTACACCTGCGTTTGTGCAGTGCAACAAGTCGGAGTATACCGGCTGTCTTGCACCTGTCAACAACGATCTTGTGCGATGACCGGCAAAGCGAGACAGTCATCCCGCAATAGCCCGGTGCAGCACCGTTGATCTGCTGCCGATGGCCTTTGCAGCCGCCGTCCGTCGTAAACCTGATGTTCTATGTCCGGAAAGTGCGCCAAGTGCCTATCAAGACTGGATTTTTTCCCATGGCTCGATCTTGTGTTGATACAATCCGGATGCGATTCCGCCTGATCCGGCTTGTCAAAGCGACCCCTATGAAACCGACGACCTCCTTTTTGCGCGTGCTGGCAACTTTGGCGTTTGGTGCCGCGGCTGTGGTGCTTTCGGCTCAGGCGAGCGCCGCGACCGCAAAGCCGTCGAGCCCGGCGAGCAAAAAGAGCGAGCCTTCCTCGAGTGCCAGCAAAGCCAGCCCGCCCGCCAAAGCGGTCACGACCCGGTCAGCAGGGTCGGTGGCCGCTCCGTCAAAGGCGGCGACGACCAGAGCGGCTGCAGCGCAACCGCGGCAGACCGCCGCCGCCTCGCGCTCGGCAGCCGCCAGTTCTTCGCTGAAGGTCGCGTCGTCGTCGCGTTCGGCCCGGATGGCTCGGGTGTCCTATGCGCCCCGATCGGTCGAGCCGGCGCGCCTGTCGATCGGCCAGGCGATCGGATTGAGGCTGGTCGATGATCCGCTCGATCTGCGTTCTTCGGTTGCGATGGTGATCGATCAGCAGACCGGCGAAGCCATCTTCCAGAAAAACGCCGATGCGGTCCTGCCGATCGCATCGATTACCAAAGTCATGACCGCCATGGTGGTGCTCGATGCCGGCCTGTCGGGCACCGAGATGCTCGAGGTGACCGAGGCCGATCGCGATACCGAGCGGCACAGCAGCTCCCGGCTGCCGATCGGCTCACGACTGTCGCGCGCCGAACTTCTCAATCTGGCGCTGATGTCGTCCGAAAACCGTGCGGCAAGCGCCTTGTCGCGCAATTTTCCGGGCGGTCAGGGTGCCTTCGTCAGGGCCATGAATGCCAAGGCCGTTGCAATCGGAATGTCGGACAGCCATTTTTCGGATCCGACCGGCCTGTCGAGCGACAATGTTGCCAATGCCCGGGACCTGGCGCGGATGGTGCGTGCGGCCTCGGCTTATCCGCTGATTCGGCAGTACTCCACCGCGAGCGAAGCCACGGTCGATCTTGGGCCTCGCCAGGTGACTTTTCGCAGCACCAATCGCCTGATCGACGATCCGGCCTGGGAGATCGGCATGCAAAAGACCGGCTATATCTCCGAAGCCGGTAAGTGCCTGGTGATGCAGGCTCGCATCGAATCGCGCACGATGATCATCGTCCTGCTCGATGCAAGCGGGGCGCAATCGCGGTTTGCCGATGCCCAGCGGCTGCGCCGCTGGATGACCGAACGGCTGCGCCTCGATCCCACGCTGGTCCAGGCAGAAGCCCGCTCCTGAGCGTGTGCGACAGCTAGTGCGCCGCTCCAGGTAAATTGTGGCGTTGTCCGCCGCGCTCAGCTGAATGCAGCTCAGTCCGCCGCGTCGAATCCGATAGCGGCCGAGATCTGTCCGGCGGTGTTCACCAGCAATTCGATCCAGTCGTCCTGGAGAAAGTCGGCTGGCGCTGAAATCGAGAGGCCTGCGACCAGCTTGCCACCATCGTCGCGCACGCCTGCGGCAATGCACCGCACACCGAGTTCGAGCTCCTCGTTGTCGCGGGCATAACCGCGACTGCGCACAAGTGAGAGTTCGCGCTCGAGTTTGTCGGCGCTGGTAATGCTGTTGCGGGTATGACCGGCGAGTCCGGTGCGGGTGCCATAGGCGCGCACATTGCGCGGATCGTCGGCGGCCAGAAAGAGTTTGCCGACCGAGGTCAGATGCAGCGGCGCACGGCCACCCACCGCGCGCACGACCTGCATGCCACTGCGCTCCGACACCGCACGCTCGATATAGACGATTTCATCGCCCTGGCGGATCGACAGATTGACCGGCTGGTGAGTGAGCCGGTGCAACTCGCGCATCGGCGCCAGCGCCGCGTCACGCACGTTGAGTCGCGCCTTCACCAGGTTGCCGAGTTCCAGAAGGCGAATGCCGAGTTGATAACTGCCGGGCTCGGAACGGTCGACCAGGCGTGAAACCACCAGATCGTTCAGGATGCGATGAGCGGTCGACGGATGAAGCCCGGTGCGCCGAGACAGCTCCTTGAGGCTGACCGCTTCAGGGTGTTCGGCCAGGGCGTCGAGCAGCGAGACCAGGCGATCGATGACCTGGATCGCGGTGCGCGACCCGGCATCAGAGGCGGGAGTATCGTCGTCGTTTCGGTGTTGGACCATCTGGCGGTATCGTGCGTCATCCCGAGGGGATGCGTGTTTGTGGATCGTGATACGTTATATCGCTTTGTGAAATCGATGTCGAGGCAGGAGGGGTGCCGCTTGAAAGTTGGCTTGTTCATTACCTGTCTGGTGGATGTCATGCGGCCCGAAATCGCCGAGGCAAGCGTCAGGCTGCTCGAGTCGGCAGGCTGCACGGTGGAGGTGCCGATGACGCAGACCTGCTGCGGCCAGCCTGGCTACAACTCGGGCGACAGTGTCGCGGCACGCGACCTAGCCCGAAAGTTCCTCACCGAGTTCGAAGGCTTCGACTATGTCGTCATGCCTTCCGGCTCCTGCGGTGGGATGGTCCGTCAGCATTTTCCGGCGTTGTTTGCCGACGACCCTGACCTGCGCAACCGCATCGATGCGCTGGCCCAGAAGACCTTCGAGTTGACGGCTTTCCTGCATGACGTCATCGGTGTCAGCGCGCTGCCCGGTCGCTTTGCAGGCGAGATCACCTATCACGATTCGTGCAGCGGCTTGCGCGAGCTCGGCGTGCAGGCGCAGCCGCGCGCGCTGCTTGCGCTCAATCCGTCCATCCGCCTCACCGAGATGAAGGATGCGCGCGCCTGCTGCGGCTTCGGCGGAACCTTCGCGATCAAGTACGGCGACATTTCGAGCGCGATCGTCGACGAAAAGATCGATCACATCCATGCCAGCGGTGCGCCCTGCGTGGTGTTGGGGGATCTCGGCTGCATGCTCAATATCGAGGGCCGCCTGCGTCGAACCGGCGACAACACCACCCGCGTGCTGCATATCGCGCAAGTGCTGGCTGGCACCGTGTCGGATGCACCGCCACCCTCTGCCACCGACGAGGCCCGCTGATGCAAGTCCAGTCGATGCACTTCAAGGCACGCAGCGGGCAAAAGCTTGCCGACCTGCGCCTGCAGCAGAATCTGAAGGTGCTCTCGCAGCGCTGGACGGTCGGGCGGACCAATGCGATCGCCGAACTCGACGATTTCGAGGCCACCCGCGACGAAGCCGTCAGTCGGCGCGATCGCGCGCTGGCCAATCTCGATGTCTGGCTCGAGCGCTTCGAGACGCAGGCCACCGCTCGTGGCGCCACCGTGCTCTGGGCTGAGACGCCCGAAGAGGCCTCGAAACTGGTCGTCGAAATCGCCCGGCGCCACGAGGTTGCCAAGGTCACCAAGTCGAAGTCGATGGTCTCGGAAGAGATGGCGCTCAACCGTCATCTCGAGGCGGTGGGCGTCAAGGTGATTGAGACCGATCTCGGTGAATACATCCTGCAGATCAATGACAACGAGCCGCCCTCGCACATCGTGGCGCCGGTGGTCCACAAAAGTAAGGACGAGGTCTCTGACCTTTTCGCGCGGGTGCACAAGCGCCCGCGTCTGACCGACATTCCGCAGATGACCCGCGAGGCGCGCGAGTTCTTGCGGCCTGAATTCCTGTCGGCTGATATGGGCGTGTCGGGCGGCAATTTTCTGATTGCCGAGACCGGCTCGGTGGCGGTCTTCACCAACGAAGGCAATGAGGGCATGTGCACCGTGCTGCCGCCCAAGGTGCATGTGGTGGTGACCGGCATCGAGAAGGTGATTCCCACGCTTGAGGACCTGGCCACAATGGCCCGGCTGCTGCCGCGATCGGCCACCGGACAGTCGATCTCGAACTATTTTTCGATTCTCACCGGCCCGCGCGCGCCAGGTGAGCAGGACGGCCCCGAGCACATGTATTTCGTGCTGGTCGACGGTGGGCGCAGTGGTCTGCTGGGCGGTGAATTCCAGGACATGCTGCGTTGTATCCGCTGCGGCGCCTGCATGAATCACTGCCCGGTGTATCAGAAGATCGGCGGTCATACCTATGGCTGGGTCTATCCCGGTCCGATGGGCTCGGTGCTCACGCCGTCCTATGTCGGCCTTGAAAAGACGCTCGATCTGCCGCAGGCAGCTACCCTTTGCGGCGAATGTCATGTGGTCTGCCCGATGAAGATTCCGCTGCCCGATCTGCTTCGCAAGTTGCGCGAGCGGCAATTCGAGCGCGGTCTGCGGCCGTGGCGCGAGCGTCTGGGCCTGGCGGCCTGGGCGTTTGCAGCACGGCGCCCTGCGATTTATCGACCGCTCGTGCGCATCGGCGCCCGTGTGCTCGGCTGGATGGGAGGCGACGCTCATCGCATCTCGCGTCTTCCGGGCGGATCCGGATGGAGCCTTTATCGGGACATGCCTGCGCCAGTCGGGCCGACCTTCAAGGAACGCTGGGCAAAGCAGGCGGGGCGAACGCCGCCTCGCTGACCGCCAGGTGTCGTGCCTGCCGTTCGGGCGCGGCGCCTGCGTCCCGATCGCCCAAGCCCAGGCCACGCGCCATGAAAGCGGGTCGGCCTTGCGCGCCGCTGCGGGCATAGTCGGTGGCAATCATCCGGCTGATCGCGGCAGCGTCGCCGCCGTCAGCCTCGACCAGCCATGCGAGCAAGGCTTCGGCGCGTGCCTCCAGCGACTGCTGGTGAGTCGCCTGAGCATGCTCGTGCAGCCAGTCCGACAGCGCCATGAAACGCGCGAAGGGCGTCTCACCCAGCAGCACCGGCAGCGTGCCGGCAAATCGCCCCGAGTTGCCATAGAGATCCCAGTAGCGCGCGAACCGTGAGATACGGGCCAGATCGGCGGCTGACATCGCATCGGTCTCGATGACCTCATAAGGCGGCGTCGGCGAAAAGCGCAGGCCGAAGGCTTCGGTGTGGCGGGCAATCGGCGCGCCGCGCAGGCGCTTGAGGATGCCGACCTGGATTTCGTGTGGACCCAGCGCCACCAGCCGATCGAAGCCCGCACCAAAGCTGGCCAGGTCTTCGCCAGGCAACCCGGCGATCAGATCGACATGCAGATGGGCCCGGCTGTGCTCGCGCAGCCAGCGCAGATGGCTCTCGGCGCGGGCGTTGTCCTGGCGTCGGCTGATGCGCGCCTGAACCTCAGGGTTCCAGGTCTGGATGCCGATCTCGAACTGCAGTGCGCCGGCCGGAAAACGTGCAATCGCCTCGCGTAGCAACTCGGGCAGATGGTCGGGGACGAGCTCGAAGTGCGCAAAGACCGGATCGTCGGGCGTCGCCTCGATCCGCTGCAGGAAAAAGTCGAGGATCGCCCGGCCGGTCTGCGCCTTGAGGTTGAAGGTGCGGTCGACGAATCGGAATCGCCGCGCGCCCCTGCGATGCAGCTGCGCCAGTTGCTCGAGGATCTGGTCGAGCTCGAAAGGCCAGGCGGTCTTGTCGAGCGCCGACAGACAGAATTCGCACTTGTAGGGGCAGCCGCGCGAGGCCTCGACATAGAGGTTGCGATGGGTAATGTCGATATCGGTGTAGTGCGTATAGGGCAGCACCAGCGCATCGAGTTCGGGCTGGACGCCGGCGATCACCTTCATCAGTGGGCGCGGCCCGTCGAGCAACTGGCGCGCCAGGACGGCAAAGCTGAGGTCGGCCGGTCCGGTGATCACATGGTCGGCCAGCTGCACGATCGGCTGTCCCTGAATCTCATGGCTGACTTCCGGGCCGCCGATCACGATCCTGGTCGCGGGTGCCGCCTCGCGCAGCCGAGCGATCAGCTCGGTCGTGCGCTCGACATTCCAGATGTAGACGCCCAGACCGATGATGCCGGGATTGCCTCGGAGCAGGCGCTCGACCACCTGATCGAGCGGCGTTGCAATCGTGAACTCATCGATGCGCGCGCGTGACTGCAGCTCGCCCAGATTGGCGTAGAGATAGCGCAACCCGAGCGAGGCATGCGACCAGCGGGCGTTGAGCGTGGCAAGCACGATGTCTGTCATGGGCCGATTCTACGTTCGCCATCCGCCTCGCCATCATCCCGACCCAGGTCCGCACCGCCGAGAACCGTGCCCGGGTTAGACTTGCCCGACCATGACCACGCCCGCCGAACCCCATCGCAACACGCTCTCCGACATGGAGCTGCGCGTCCTTGCGCTCGAAAAGCTGCTGATCGACAAGGGCTATGTCGAGGCCCGCGCGCTCGACCTCCTGATCGACACCTACGAGCACCGGGTCGGGCCGCGAAACGGCGCAAAAGTCGTGGCGCGTGCCTGGGTCGATGCCGACTACCGCGCCCGCCTTGCGGCCGATGCCACCGCGGCCATCGCCGAGTTCGGCTATACCGGTCGACAGGGCGAGCACATGGTCGCGCTGTTCAATGAGCCGGGTGTCCATCATCTGGTGGTCTGCACCCTGTGCTCCTGCTATCCCTGGCCGGTACTGGGCCTGCCGCCTGCCTGGTACAAGTCGGCGCCTTATCGGTCACGCGCAGTCATTGATCCGCGCGGCGTGCTGGCCGATTTCGGGCTCGAGCTACCGGCGCAGACCGAATTGCGGGTGTTTGATTCGACCGCCGAGTTGCGCTATCTGGTGATCCCCACGCGACCCGCTGGCACCGATGACTGGTCGCCCGAGCAACTCGCCGAGCTGATCACCCGCGATTCGATGATCGGCACCGGCTTGCCGCTTTTTCCCGACTCAGCCCCCGGCGCGGCCCTCCCCCCTCCCTCACCCGCACCCGCACCATGAACGGCGCACAAGATCTCGGCGGCATGCAGGGTTTCGGGCGGGTCGTGCCCGATGCCGACGACGAGCATTTTCATGAAGCCTGGGAATCGCGAGCCTTCGCTCTGACCTTGGCGATGGGCGCGACCGGCAGCTGGAATCTCGATCAGGGGCGATTCGCGCGGGAATCCTTGCCGCCGGCGCAATACCTGGCGAGCACCTACTATCGGATCTGGTTCGAGGCGCTGGTGCGCCTGATGCTTGAGCGTGGACAGATCACCGAGGCCGAACTCGCTGACGGTCAAATGCGCGAGCCGCCGAGCCCGCTGGCCCGCGTGCTGAGTGCCGACGCAGTACCGGCCGTGCTGGCGCGCGGCGCGCCGACCGAGCGCGAGGCGCCTTCGCCGGCGCGGTTTGCAGTGGGTGAGGACGTCTTGGCCCGCCAGATCAACCCGGCCACGCATACCCGACTGCCGCGTTATGTCCGCGGGCGCCAAGGCACGATCGTGTCGCTGCACGGCACCCATGTCTATCCCGACACGCATGCCCGCGGCGAAGGCGAATCGCCCTGCTGGCTCTATACCGTTCGCTTCGATGCTCGCGAGCTCTGGGGTGCCGACACCACCGCATCAAGCGTCTTCGTCGATTGCTGGGAACCCTACCTCGAGCCCCTGGCCATTGATCGCGCGCACTCGCCCACCAGCGCCGGGCCACGATAGATCAGGCCGGTATAGACCTGGACCAGGTCGGCGCCGGCAGCAAGCTTGGCGCGGGCATCCGAGCCCGACATCACCCCACCCACACCGACGATCGGATAGCGCGGCGGCAACAGGGCCCGCAATGCCCTGATCACCCGGTTGCTGGCTTCAAAGACCGGTGCACCCGACAAGCCGCCGGCTTCTTCGCCATGGGGCAAGCCCTTGACCGCCTCCCGCGCCAGGGTGGTGTTGGTGGCAATGACGCCATCGATGCTGTGTCGCACCAGCGCTGCCGCGATAAAGGCGATGCGCTCGTCATCGAGGTCGGGCGCGATCTTGACCAGCAGGGGTACGCTGCGATGGTGTGTTCTGGCCAGTTGTGCGCGCTCGGTGTCGAGGGCGGCCAGAAGGCCAACGAGTGCCTCGCCTTCCTGCAGCGAGCGCAGGCCGCTGGTATTGGGCGATGACACATTGACGGTGACATAGCCGGCGAGCGGCCAGACCCGCCGCAGACCGATCAGATAGTCGTCGGTGGCGCGCTCAAGCGGCGTATCTGCGTTCTTGCCGATATTGGCACCGAGCACACCCCGATAGCCGGTTCGGGCCAGATTGGCCACGAAGGTATCGAGCCCGAGGTTGTTGAAGCCGAGCCGGTTGATCAGGGCCGATCGTTGCGGCAGACGGAAAATGCGGGGGCGCGGATTGCCCGATTGCGGGCGTGGCGTGACCGTACCCACTTCGATGAAACCGAATCCCATCTGGGCCAGGGCATCGACATGGGCGGCGTTTTTGTCGAGGCCGGCTGCCAGCCCGATGCGATTGGCAAACCGCAGCCCAAGCAGGTCGACCGGATCGTCGACCATCGGCCCTGCCGCCAGACGCAGTGCGCCGCTGGCGGCCATTGGGCCCATCGACGCCAGGGTCAGGTCGTGGGCATGTTCGGCATCGAGTGCAAACAGCAGGGGTCTTGCCAGGCGGTAGAGGCTCACGCGTCAAGCACCTGCCACTGGCCGTTCTCAAAGTGCTCGATCGGCCTGAAACGCGCCTTGTAGGCCATCTTCGGGCTCTGTGCGATCCAGTAGCCCAGATAGAGATGAGCCAGCCCCAATTGGCGGCATTGCTCGATCTGCCAGAGCACGTTGAAGGTGCCCAGACTCGCATTCGGCAGATCGGGGTCGAAGAAGGTGTAGACCGACGACAGGCCGTCATCGAGCACATCGATGATCGACACCATCTGCAGCGTGCCGTCTTCAGTCCTGAATTCGACCAGCCGGGTATTCACCTTGCTTTGCAGCAGGAACTGCGCGTACTGGTCGCGGCTGTCGTGGTCCATGCCGCCACCTGAATGCCGTTTTGACTGATACCGCAGATAAAGCGCGTAGTGCTCCGGCGAGAAGGCGAGGCGGGCAATCAGGGTGCGCAGATCGGCGTGGCGCTTCAGGGCCCGTCGCTGGCTGCGGTCGGGGACGAAGCTCGCCACCGGAACCCGCACCGGCACGCAGGCGCGGCAGCCGTCGCAGTGGGGCCGGTAAGTGAAGACGCCGCTGCGCCGAAAGCCTGAGCGCACCAGCTGGCTGTAGACATCGGCGTTGATCAGATGATTGGGCGTGGCAACCTGCGAGCGGGCCTGGAGTCCCTCGAGGTAACTGCAGGGATAAGGCGCTGTCGCGTAGAACTGGAGCGCCGAGAACGGCAGTTCGTGGAGGAGCGTCATGCCGATGGCGTCTGGATGGAAACGTGAGGGTTCAAACCGCCGGAAACCTGACCTGCATCGACGACCAGTCGGGCGAAGGCTGCGCGGTCAGTGCCGCAATCTGCTCGAGAAAAACCGTCCGAGGGATCGCGCGTCCACCCAGCGAAGCCAGATGCGAGGTCGTCTGCTGGCAGTCTATCATGGTGAATCCCTGCGCTTTGAGCATCCCGACAAGCCCGGCCAGAGCGGCTTTCGAGGCATCGGTGCGTCGCGCGAACATTGATTCGCCATAGAACATCCGTCCGATCGACACGCCATAAAGGCCACCGATCAATTCGCCGTTTTCGCGAATCTCAACCGAGTGCGCATGCCCCATCCGGTGCAGGTCGCAATAGGCATTGATGATGGCCTGCGTGATCCAGGTGCCATCCTGATCGGGACGAGGCTGGGCGCACTGCGTCATCACCGCCTCGAAATCGGTATCGAGGCTGATCTGCCAGAAGCCCTCGCGGCGAAGGCGACGCAGCGTTTTGGTGAGCGAGCGCGACAATTTGAACTCGTCGATGAACAGCACCATGCGCGGATCGGGCGACCACCAGAGTACCGGCTGCCCAATGCTGTACCAGGGGAAAATGCCGCCGCGATAGGCCTCGAGAAGACGTCGCGCCGAGAGGTCCCGACCGGCGGCCACCAGGCCGTCGGGTTCGTTCAGCGCGAGCGAGGCGTGGGGCAGGGGCGCAGCGGGGTCGATCCAGGTCAGCATGCGGCCCGCTGATCGGGTCAGGCTTCGGGACGAGGCGGCTGGTAGCGGATCGCGCTGGTATGCAGATCGTATCGACCGCTGCGCCGGTCTTCGAAGAACCACTTGAGCGTCTGGCCGACCGTGCGAAATGCAATGTCGTCCCAGGGGATTTCGTCTTCATGGAACAGTCTGGCTTCGAGGCTTTCCGGGCCCGGCTCGAAATCCAGATGCAGCAGCGAGGCGCGGTAGAACATATGAACCTGATCGACGTGGGGCACGTCGATCATCGAAAACAGCGGACCCATATCGATCCGTGCACCGGCTTCTTCGAGGGTCTCGCGGGCCGCCCCTTCGTCGGTGGTTTCACCGTTTTCCATGAATCCGGCCGGCAGCGTCCAGTAGCCGTGACGCGGCTCGATGGCGCGCTTGCAAAGCAGAATTTTTTCTTCCCAGACGGTGACCGTGCCGATCACCATGCGGGGATTCTGGTAATGAATGGCGCTGCAGTGCTTGCAGCAGTAGCGATGTCGGTTATCCCCATCAGGAATCTGGAGGATCACTTCACGACCGCAGCTCGAGCAGAATTTCATGGTGATGGGCTGTAAATAGACGAAACGAGTGTAGCAGTGACGGCCTGCATCGACCTTGGCTTGGTGATGCGCCCGGCGATGTGCTATTGTGATCGGCTTACGGACGCGGGGTGGAGCAGTCTGGCAGCTCGTCGGGCTCATAACCCGAAGGTCGCAGGTTCAAATCCTGCCCCCGCAACCAAACAGCATTTCAGTGTCGTCTACTTAATCTTCTTTGGCAGACGAATCAAAAACCGGCCTGCAGCTTTGTAGGCCTTTTTTGTTCCGGGCGACAGACGAGGCGCCCGTTCAAGCTGGTGATGCGCGGTTAAGTTCCTAATGCTGCGCGAATATCATGTCGTTCCGGAAGTTTCCGGCTAAGGCTGATCGTCAGAACCGCAGTACAGAACCGCAGTTCCGCCCGATGAAGATCCTCCTTGTCGTCCCAGGCAAACTCAAAACAGTCCCGATGAGCGGTTTTTCCGCCGCTGCGCTGCGAGCGCTCGGTCATGAGGTGCGCGTCGAGGACTACTATCCGACGCTGGCTGAAAAGGCTGGTAAAAGACTGGCGCCACTGTGGCGCGATACCGAGTTCTGGGGGCCGGTCAACCGGCGACTGCGCCGCGCGATCGATGAATTCAGGCCCGATCTGCTGTTCACCATCTACGGTCTGCACATCAGTCAGCAGACCCTCACCTTCGCCCGCGAGCGGGGCACCCTGCGGGCCTGCTGGTGGATCAATGATCCCTTCCAGGCTCAGCCCGTTTTCGATCGAGCCGCCGAATACGACGTCTATTTCAGCAATTCATCGGTCTGTGCCCGGCAGGTCGAGGACGCGCTCGGCGTGCGATCGCATTTCCTGCCGACCGCCTGTGCGCCGACGATTCATCATGCCTCGCCGCCCGATCCGGCCTCGGCCTGTGATGTCTGCTTTGCCGGCGACTGGAGTCCGGCGCGGCAGCAGCTGATCGAGATGCTTGTCAAGGCCGGGTTGAACCTGCGCCTGTATGGGCCGTGGCAGAAAAAGATCGCGTCTGACTCGCCGCTGCGCGCGCTCCTGACCCCGGGCTTTTTCGCGCCCGAGCAGATGTCGATCTATTTCAGCAGTGCCCGGATTGTGCTCAATTTTCACACCTGGTTCGGTCGCTTCAGCCATGGCGTCAATCCGCGCCTCTTTGAGGCGCCCGCTTGCGGCGCCTTCCAGATCGTCGATTTCAAGGATGAGATCCCGAGCCTTTTCGAAGTAGGCAAAGAAATCGCGATTTATCGTGACCTGGATAGTTTGCCGGGACTGCTGCGCGAATGGCTGGCCGATCGGGAGGCCTGCGAGGCTCTGGCACAGGCTGGCCATCGGCGAGTGCTGCAGGACCACACCTATGAGCGGCGAATGGCGCAGATGCTCAAGCTGCTGTAGGGTCGGCCGGTCGATTCGCCTTTCCAATGACTGATCTTTCTTGCGGACCCAGCGATGGCGCACAGCTTTCCGACCGACATCTACACCGAGCCGTCCGATATCGACGTCCACACCCTGCGCAACCTCGGGCCGCTGGGTCCGATGGCCGGCATCTGGGAAGGCGATCGCGGCCTGGACGTCAAGCCCAAGGCCGACGGCCCACGCAAGCAGGCCTATGTCGAACGGCTCGAGATGCAGCCGGTCGACCCACAGACCAACGGGCCGCAACTGCTTTATGGCCTGCGCTATCACACCCACATCGTCAAACCCGGCCAGGTCAAGACTTATCATGAGCAGCTTGGTTATTGGCTCTGGGAGCCGGCCACCGGCACGGTCATTCACACCCTGACCATTCCTCGCGGTCAGGTGGCGATGGCGGCCGGCCACGCGGCTCCCGATGCCACCGAGTTCGAGCTGGTGGCTACGCGCGGGCTTCACACCTGGGGGGTGTGCTCGGCGCCCTTTCTCGATGAAGCGTTTCGCACGACCGAATTTCGAATCAAGGTGACGGTTCATCCCGAAGGCGGCTGGAGCTACGACGAAGACACCGTGCTGCAGATTCGCGGGCTGGCCGAACCCTTTCATCACACCGACCGCAATCGCCTTCGGCGCATCGGCGAGGCCACGCCCAATCCGCTGGCCCGATGAGCCGGTAGCGGTGTCAAGTCACCGGCATGAACTGATTGCGGTTTTCGGGTGACGTAATGCACGCTTGCTGCTCGCCGACGAGCGGCCTGTGAAGGGCTTCACAGACTGAAAATCGATTGGCCGCCACGATTCGCTGCATCAGCCAATCGGGCGCAGTCAATGACCGCTTTCTCCTTTGCTTCGTCGAGTTTTACAGGCCGATTCTTGCGGCCCGCGACGTTTGCGATGGTGCTGACGGTGGCCGGCACAGCGGCCCATGCGCAGGTGAGCGTCGGCCTGATCGATACCGGGGTTCGAGCCAGTCATGTCGATTTGCGCGGCGTGGTGCAGACCGGCTACAACGCCGTCGACGGCGGCACCGATACCCGCGATCTGGTGGGCCATGGCACCCATGTGGCCGGCATCCTTGCCGCCAATGCGGGCGGGGCCGGCAATCTCACCATTGTGCCGGTGCAGGTCTTCACAACCAGCGGCGCAAACGATGCGTCGCTGTCGGCCGGCATCAACTGGGCGTCGACTCGCGTCGGCATTCTCAACCTCAGTCTGTCGGCTGGTGCACCGGTTGCCGCAGCGGCGATTCGCGATGCGGTGGCACAGGGTGCGCTGGTTGTCGTGGCCGCCGGCAATCGCGGCGCGGCGGCCCCCGACTGGCCTGCGCGTTTTGCCGCGCAATCATGGGCCAACGGTGCTCAGGCACGCGGTGCAGTGATTGCGGTCGGTGCGGTCGATGCCAGCAATCGCATTGCGGCCTTCTCGAATCGGGCGGGCGATACCGCGCAATGGTTCCTGGTTGCGCCGGGTGTCGATATCAAGTCCAGCTTTGCCAACAGCGACACCGCCCAGACCCAGTTGTCCGGCACCTCGATGGCCGCACCGGCGGTCTCGGGCGCTGCCGCCCGCCTGCAGGCGGCCTGGCCCCGGCTAAGCCCGAAGGATGTCGGGTCGATCCTGCTGGCCACTGCCCGCGATCTCGGTGCGCGCGGCACCGATCCGGTCTACGGTCGCGGTCTGCTCGATGTCGATGCAGCGATGCGACCGGTGGGCAAATTGAGCAGCGCGACCGGTACCGGCACAGTCACGGTCGGCGGCAGTACCGCAATGCGTCTGTCGCCTGCGACCGTGGCACTCGGTCAGCCGGCCGCTGCCAATGCCTTGACCGTCGTTGGCGTTGACAGCTATCAGCGCGACTACAGCGTGAACCTGCAGTCACGCCTGGTCGATCCCTTGCCGATGATGCTCGGACGCACCTTCGATACGATGGATCTGCGCATGCAGCAGGTCGAGAAATTGCTGCCCGACGGCACCCGGCTGCTGGTGCAGGCTGCCGAGTCGTTTGCGCTCATTCGCAACGACGAAGCGGGTGAGTTCGCATTCGGCGCGGGCAATCAGGGCGGGCAGTACTTCGGCATCGCTGCCGGACTGGACGTCGCTGCGCTGGCCAATCCTTATGCGGCACTCACCCCCCGTGGCGCCATGCTGGCTCGCGGCCTGCGCTATGGCGACACTCTGTTCAAGGCAGGCCTTTATACCGGTGCGGCGACCGAGCCGAATGGCACGGCCTGGACCCAGGTCGATGCGCGCACCTTGCTGCTCGAGGTCTCGCACCGGATGACCCAGAGCGTGGCGCTGTCGGCCACCTGGAGCAATTCGCAGGAGCAGGGCGCCTGGCTCGGCTCGATCGGTTCGGGCGGCTTGACCGTCAATCAGAAAGTGCAGACCGAAGCGGTTCAGTTCGGTGCAGCGCTGAGCCTCACATCGAAGACCGTGCTGGCGGGCTCCTATGCGGTCGGTCGCACGCCCACCGTGCAGACCTCCGGCATGGTGGGCGTGGTCAGCGCTTCGGTGACCGAGGCCATGTCGGTCGCGCTGGTTCATCGCGATGCGTTCATGAGCGGCGACGGCCTGTCGCTGTCGGTGTCGCAACCCCTGCGCTCCCGCTCCGGAACGGTCTCGGCCTCATTGCAGTCGGGCGTCGATGCCGATGGCAATGCGGTGATGTCGAACCGCAGCCTGTCGCTGGTGCCCTCGGGTCGTGAACTGCTGACCGAATTCGCCTATCGCGCGCCGCTGGGCCGCGATCGCTCGGTCAGCGCGGTGCTGGCGGTGCGCCAGCAGCCCAACCATGATGCGACCGCGCCGATCGATGCGATGGTGGCGCTTCGATTCCGGCAGCTCTTCTGACCGCCTGGCCGCCTCGCTTGTCGCGCCTGCCCGCCTGCTGATACCATCGCGAGATGGGGTCAATGATTCAGGGCCCGGATCTGGCCGGTGTCACCGGCTCAGAATCGAAGCCGAACCGGGGCGATGGTTTTTCCCTGCGTAACGGTCGATGCGAAAGCCGCCCCGAATCGATTGCCGCGCTTCATGCGTCGCGATCCCGATTTTTCCGATTGTTGTTCTCGCCGAATCTCAATGCAGAGTGCGACCGATTGTTTGATCGGTCGAATCACTCCTTGCAGCGAGGATGCGAATGTCACGGCCTCAGTCTGGCCGTCCACCCGATTCCACAGGGCTCACCGCGTGACGAATACCGCGGATGTCAAACGCATCATCGAGGCAGCGCTGCTCTGCGCGCAGCAGCCTATGGCTGTGGCCGATCTGCGTCGTCTGTTCGCCGATGAGGTCGATGTCGGGCCCGACACGGTGAGGGCGCTGCTGGAAACACTGCGTCTCGAATGGCAGGGCCGTGGCGTCGAACTCGTGCCGCTGGCCAGTGGGTGGCGTTTTCAGACCACCCCCGACATCGCCCGTTTCATCGAGCGGCTCAACCCTGAACGTCCGCCGCGCTATTCGCGTGCGGTGCTCGAAACCCTGGCGATCATTGCCTATCGGCAGCCGGCGACCCGCGGTGACATCGAAGAGATTCGCGGCGTGACGGTCTCGGCCCAGATCATCAAGACGCTCGAGGATCGGGGCTGGATCGAAGTCATTGGCCACAAGGACGTGGTCGGGCGCCCGGCACTCTTTGCCACCACCCGACAGTTCCTCGACGACCTCGGACTTCTCACGCTCAGGGAACTGCCGGCGCTCGATGCCGGACTGCCTGTTGCCGAGGCGATCGGTCAGCGCGTCATTGAATTCACCGATGCCACGGTTGCCCTGAGTCCGGCGATCGAACTCGTATCCCTGCCGGACGCTGTCATGGTTTCCGACGTTTCTTCCAATCCACTTTCCACCACACCTGAGCCGCCAGCCGACCCATGAACGAAAATCCCGAACAGCCTCAATCCGCCGGATCGCCCGAGGCACCTGTCGACGGTCAGCCGGCGTCAAGGCCGCGTCGGCGCTCGCGCCGTCCGGCAGTGCGTGCCGAGGCAATGGGTACAGACATGGGTGCAGACACGGGTGCAGACCTGGGCGCTCAGGCGTCTGGCGCCGGATCGGTCGCGTCGGCACCCCGAGACGCCCAGTCCGAGCGCTTCATCGGCGACGCTGCCGGCAGCCAGTACACCGCTGCCCCGACTTCCGGGGACTCGGTTTCCGCCGGGTTTCAAGCCGGTGATGCGAATGCGCCGGGTCAGGATGATCGCCGCGGGCCCAAAGGGCCGAGAAACCGCATGAATCGCAGGCGGCCGGGCCGCAACGGTCAGGGGCCGCGCGGGTCAGGGGGGCCTCGCGCCGAGAATGACCCGGCAGCCGGTCAGGGCGCAGCGAACGCCGGTGGGCCCACCGATCCCGATCAGATCATCCCGATCTATTCGCGCCAGGCAAAGGTCGGCGTCGATGCGACCGATCCGCGCCGGCGCAACGCCCCTCGGGCGGCGCCGCCTCGCGAAGCCGATGACGATGCCCCCAAGCTGCATAAGCTGCTGGCTGACGCCGGTATCGGTTCGCGCCGTGAAATGGAAGAACTCATCATTGCCGGGAGGGTCTCGGTCAACGGCCAGCCGGCTTATGTCGGCCAGCGCATCGGTGCGTCCGATCAGGTTCGGGTCAACGGCCGCCCGCTGAACCGTCGCGTGCAAAAGCCTGCGCCGAAAGTCCTGCTTTATCACAAGCCGCCGGGTGAAATCTGCAGCCGGGACGACCCCGGTCAGCGCGCCACGGTCTTTGAGCGACTGCCCCGACTCAAGGGGGAGCGATGGGTGGCCGTCGGGCGGCTCGACTTCAATACCGAAGGTCTGCTGGTGTTTACCACTTCGGGTGAATTGGCCAATCTGCTGATGCATCCGCGTTTTGGCTGGGAGCGCGAATACGCGGTGCGCATCCTCGGGCGAATCGACGACGAGACCCGCGAAAAGCTGCTTGCCGGCGTGCCGCTCGAAGATGGCCCGGCGAACTTCCTGTCGCTCGAGGATGTGGGCGGCGACGGCGCAAATCACTGGTATCGCGTCGTCATCGGCGAAGGACGCAACCGCGAGGTGCGCCGGATCTTCGAGGCAGTGGGTCTGATCGTCTCGAGGCTGGTTCGGATCCGCTTCGGTCCGATCGGTCTGCCTGCCGGGCTGATCCGCGGCCGGTGGGTCGAGCTCAATGCTGGTGATGTCACCGCGCTCACCACCATGCTCAAGCAGGTCGGACGCGATGCCAAGGCCCCGCCTCGGCGAGCCGGACCGCCGTTGGCCGGTCAGCCCGATGCCGAAGGGCCGGGTCGGCTGAGGGCTCCGTCAGGCGTGTCCGATGCCGACGACGAGGACCTCGAGCTCGAGCCGAGCGACGAGCAGGTGGCCGCTGCAGCAGATCGTGCGGGCCAGTCTGATCTGCCGCTGCGGGCCGATGACTCCGATCGGCTCTTTGATGACGATGATGACGAGAACGACGAATTCGAATCGCAGCCGCCACCTGATTTCGTACTGGTTCAACCGCCTCGGGCGTCAAAGGTCAATTCTGACGACGACGACTGGCAGCCGACCTCGGCGGATGCTCATCTGTCCGGTATCACCGGCGCCGTGCGCAAGCAGGGCCGCCAGCAGCGTTTTGGCGGCGGATTCGGTCAGGGTGGACTCCCGGGGCAGCCCAAGCCTGCGGGTCAGGGCCGACGAAACCGTGGTCAGGGTCAAGGCGGGTTTGGGGCCGGACAGGGGAGCGGTTTTGGCGGTGGCCAGGGCCAGGGGCAGGGCGGCAACCGCGGCGGGCAGGGCGCTCAGCGAACGACGCAGGGGGGTAATCGCGGCGCTCAGGGCGGTAACCGTGGCGGCCAGGGTGGTCAAGGTGGTCAGGGCGGCCAGGGCGGTAACCGCGGTGCCGGCCAGGGCACGCCTGGCGGTCAGCGCACTGGCGCCGGGCGTCCTCCCGGTGGCGGGCGACGTCGCGGGCCGGGCTGAGACTCGGCCCGGATGGCCGAATTGCTGCGAGTGCGTTATACTCGATTGGTTAGACATATTGGTTTTGGAAATGGGCTTGTCAGGCCCATTTTTTTTTACTGTTCCGGGTTTTTGAGGGAGTGCTGTCCGACGTGAGACCGGTGACTGCCGCGATCGACAGGACCATCAGCGCAATGGGCTATGACCTGGTCGATGTTGAATTCGCCGGGGCAGGCTTGCTGCGGGTGTTCATCGATCTGCCTGCCAGTGCCTTCGAGCAATTGTCGGTGCCGGCCAATTCGCCCGAAGCACCGATGATCAAGGTCGAAGACTGCGAGCGGGTGAGTCATCAGCTGACGCATTTTCTGACCGTCGAGAACATCGACTACTCGCGTCTGGAAGTCTCTTCACCGGGCCTTGATCGGCCGCTCACGCGGGAGTCCGATTTCGCGCGCTTCGAAGGCGCAGAGGTATCGCTCAGATTGCGTGAGCCGCTGTCCGGGCGACGAAATTTTGTCGGCGTGCTGATGCGCGACGACTCTGCGGCAGATCGCTGGGCGCTCGAGCTGATTGAGCCGCCGAAGTCGGCCGCCAAGGCGGCCGGCAGGTTGTCTGCAAAGGGTCGCAGCGGCAGCAACGCGAAAGGCAGTGCGAACAAACCGGGCACAGGGTCTGCAAACCCAGACGCCGAGGTCCCGGTCGATGCGTCTGAGGGAGAAATGGTTCGCCGTCTCTCATTTGTCCTCTCCGAGGTCGAGCGGGCGAGATTAGTGCCCAAGGTCAAGTTTTAGGAGCTTCACGATGAGCCGCGAAGTACTGTTGTTGGTCGATGCGCTGGCGCGCGAAAAAAGCGTGCTGAAAGAGGTCGTGTTCGCCGCGCTCGAAAGCGCGCTGGCGTCTGCTGCCAAGAAGCGTTTCAAGGAAGAGGTCGACGTGCGGGTCACGATCGATCGCGAGACCGGCGAGTCAGAAGCCTTTCGTCGCTGGCTGGTCGTGCCCGACGGCGAGCTCGAAGATCACGACATCCAGACCATCCTGACCGAGGCGCGCAAGCAGATCGCCGACATCGATATCGGCGAGTACCTCGAAGAAGAGCTCGAGCCGGTCGAAGCCGGTCGAATTGGTGCCCAGGCGGCCAAGCAGGTGATCCTGCAGAAGATCCGCGACGCCGAGCGCGAGCAGATCATCGACGACTTCCTTGGACGTGGCGATTCGCTTCTGTCCGGCACGATCAAGCGACTCGACCGCGAAGGCGCGGTCATCGAGTCCGGCAAGATCGAGGCGCGCCTGCCCCGCGACCAGATGATCCCCAAAGAAAATCTGCGGGTCGGCGATCGTGTTCGGGGCTGGGTTGGCAAGGTCAACCGTGAGGGGCGTGGTCCTCAGCTTTTCATGTCTCGCACCGCCCCCGAATTCATCATGGAACTCTTCCGTCTCGAAGTCCCCGAGATCGAGCAGGGGCTGCTTCAGGTCAAGGCAGCCGCGCGTGATGCAGGCGTGCGGGCCAAGATCGCTGTTCACACCTCCGACCGCCGCATCGACCCGATCGGTACCTGCGTCGGTGTGCGCGGTTCACGCGTTCAGGCAGTGACCGGCGAGCTGGCCGGTGAGCGGGTCGACATCGTGTTGTGGTCCGAGGATCCGGCTCAGTTCGTGATCGGTGCGCTGGCGCCGGCCAATGTCTCGTCGATCATGGTCGATGAAGAAAAACACAGCATGGATGTGGTGGTCGACGAGGACAACCTTGCGCTGGCGATCGGCACCGGCGGGCGCAATGTCCGGCTGGCGTCCGAGCTGACCGGCTGGAAGATCAACATCATGAGTGCCGAGGAAAGTGCCGGCAAACAGGAATCCGAGCGCACCGCGCTGCGTGAGATCTTCATGGGCAAGCTCGATGTCGACGAGGAAGTCGCCGACATCCTGATCGACGAAGGATTCAGCAGCCTCGATGAAGTGGCCTATGTGCCGATCAACGAGATGCTCGAAATCGAGGCTTTCGATGAAGACACGGTCAACGAACTGCGCGAGCGGGCTCGCAACGCATTGCTGACCGAAGCGATCGCCAAGGAAGAAAAACTCGAGACCACGACCGATGACCTGCTCAATCTCGAGGGCATGGATCGCGATCTCGCTGCAAAACTGGCTGATGCCAATGTGCATACCCGTGATGAATTGGCCGAGCTCGCGCTCGACGAGCTGGTCGAGGCCACTGGCCTTGACGAAGAACGCGCCAAGGTATTGATCATGACGGCTCGGGCGCATTGGTTTGAGAACGAGTCGGCCTGAGCCGAAAGGACCTGAATGGCAAGCACTAACGTTTCGAGTTTCGCGGCCGAACTCAAAGTTCCCGCCGATGTGCTGCTTGAGCAGTTGCGTTCGGCTGGCGTCGACAAGGCTTCGGCCAGCGATACCCTCACGGAAAGTGACAAGGCACAGCTGCTTACCGCACTTCGCCGCGCTCATGGCGCCGACGAAGGCGCCAAGAAGAAGATCACGGTTGTGCGAAAGCAGACTTCCGAGATCAAGCAAGCTGACGCCACCGGGCGCGCTCGCACGATTCAGGTCGAAGTCCGCAAAAAACGGGTCTTCGTTCAGCGTGAGGCCGAGGTCGGTGAAACCCAGCCCTCGGCAGACGCTGTCGCAGCCGCGGCAGCCGCCGCTGCCGCAGAAGCGGCCGCGCAGGCACAGCAGGAAGCCGCCGAACGCGAACAGCGCGAGCAGCTTGAGCGTCAGGCCGCCGAGATGCGCGAGCGCGAGGCAAGCCTCGAAGCCGAGCGTCTGAGGGCCGAAGAAGCCGCTGCTGCGGCGGCCCGTCTGGAAGAGCAGACCCGACTCGAAAGCGAGCGCATCGCTGCGGCCCAGTCGACCCAGGCGCAGTCCACTGAAGGCGATGTGGCCGAAGCGCAGGCGGCTGAAGCGGCGGAGTCGGCGCGGGCTGCTTCGCAGGCAGCCGCCGAGGTGGCTCGTCAGGCCCAGGCCGACGCAGCCGCACTGTCCAACGCGCGCAAGCGTGCCGAAAATGAAGCCGCAGCCATCAACCGGTTGCTCACCGCATCACGTCGGCCTGCGCCCAAGCCGGTCGAGGCGCCGCCTGTGGTGGCGGCGCCCGCACCGGTCGCTGCCGCACCCGCTGCGGCCGCAGAGGCCAAGACCGGGACCTTGCATCGCCCAACGACCAAGCCCGACGCAGCTCGTCCCGCCGGGACTGCTGCGGCCCCAGGCGCCCCCGGCGTCAAGAAGCACGTCAAGTCCGAGAATCTCTCGTCCACCTGGCAGGATGACGCCGCCAAGCGCCGCGCTATCAAGACCCGTGGGGATACCGGTGGCGGTGTCGGTGGCTGGCGCGGTCCGCGCGGCGGCCGTGGCGGTGGTCGCGACAGTCGTGGCGGTTCGTCGATGCAGGCGGCGCCGGCAGCAGAGGCCATTGTTCGGGAAATCCATGTTCCCGAAACCATTTCGGTGGCCGATCTCGCCCACAAGATGTCGGTCAAGGCGGCCGAGGTCATCAAGCTGATGATGAAGATGGGCCAGATGGTGACCATCAATCAGGTGCTCGACCAGGAAACCGCGATGATCATGGTCGGGGAGCTGGGCCATACCGCGATCGCCGCGGCGCTCGATGATCCGGAAGCCATGCTGGAGGAAGCCGAGTCGCATGCCGAGGCGCCGCGTCTGCCGCGCCCCCCGGTGGTCACCGTCATGGGTCACGTCGACCACGGCAAGACCTCGCTGCTCGACTTTATCCGTCGCGCCAAAGTGGCTTCAGGCGAAGCCGGTGGCATTACGCAGCATATCGGCGCCTATCACGTCGAGACGCCTCGCGGCGTGATCACCTTCCTCGATACCCCGGGTCACGAAGCGTTCACCGCGATGCGAGCCCGTGGCGCTAAGGCCACCGATATCGTGATCCTGGTGGTTGCGGCCGACGACGGTGTCATGCCGCAAACCATCGAGGCGATCCACCATGCCAAGGCGGCCGGTGTGCCGATCGTCGTGGCGATGAACAAGATCGACAAGCCCGAATCCAATCCCGAGCGGGTCAAGCAGGAACTGGTGTCGCAGCAGGTCGTGCCCGAGGAGTTCGGTGGCGAATCGCCCTTTGTGCCGGTATCGGCGCGCACTGGGCAGGGTATCGATGATCTGCTCGAAAACGTGCTCCTGCAGGCCGAAGTGCTGGAGTTGAATGCCGCGGTCGATGCACCGGCCAAGGGTCTGGTCATCGAGGCGCGACTCGACAAAGGCCGTGGCCCGGTGGCCACCATCCTGGTCCAGTCGGGTACGCTCAAGCGCGGCGACGTCGTGCTCGCCGGTTCGGCCTATGGCCGGGTGCGAGCCATGCTCGATGAGACCGGCAAACCGATCACCGAAGCCGGACCGTCGATTCCGGTCGAGATTCAGGGTCTGTCCGAAGTGCCGGCAGCCGGCGAGGAGCTGGTGGGCATTGTCGACGAGCGCAAGGCGCGCGAGATCGCGCTGTTCCGTCAGGGCAAGTTCCGCGACGTCAAGCTGGCCCGCCAGCAGGCCGCCAAGCTCGAGACCATGCTCGAGCAGATGGCCGAGGGCGCAAGCCAGACCCTGGCGCTGATCATCAAGTCGGATGTCCAGGGTTCGCAGGAGGCGCTGTCGCAGTCGATGCTCAAGCTGGCCACTGACGAGATCAAGGTTCAGATCGTGCACGCAGCAGTGGGCGGCATTACTGAAAGCGACATCAACCTCGCGGTGGCATCCAAGGCGGTGGTGATCGGTTTCAATGTCCGGGCCGATCAGGCCGCGCGCAAGCTGGCCGAGTCCAACGGCATCGACATCCGCTACTACAACATCATCTACGACGCAGTCGATGAAGTGAAAGCAGCGATGAGCGGCATGCTCGCGCCCGAAAAGCGCGAAGAGACCATCGGACTGGTGCAGATCCGCGAGATCTTCTCGGTCAGCCGGATCGGCAACATCGCCGGTTGCATGGTCAGCGAGGGCGTGGTGCGGCGCAGTTCGCGTATCCGTCTGTTGCGTGACTCGGTGGTCATCTGGACCGGCGAGCTCGATTCGCTCAAGCGGTTCAAGGACGATGTTCGCGAGGTGCGCGATGGCTTCGAGTGCGGCCTGACCCTCAAGAACAACAACGACATCAAGGTCGGCGACCAGCTCGAGGTGTTCGAGGTCAAGGAAGTCGCGAGGACGCTCTGAGCGAAGCAGGCAGCGAGCCTGATCGCCTGATGGCGGTCGGCCCGCGCCGTGCGACGTGCAGGCGCATCCGGTGCGGGCAACAGGCGGTGGCAGCATGAACAGGCATTCGCGCAGTGGCGGGGATCGGTCGGTCCGGGTGGCCGAGCAGATCCACCAGGAAATCGCGCAGATGATCGCCCGCGAGGTCAAGGATCCGCGCATCGGGATGGTCACGATCACCTCGGTCGAGATCACGGCCGACTACGCCTACGCCACGATCCATTTCTCGCTCATGCCCGACGACGAAGAATCGCTGGCTCGCAGTCTCGAGGGCTTGCGCCGCAGCGCCGGATTCATGCGCTCGCAGCTCGGTCGGCGAATCCGCATCCATACCAATCCCGAACTGCGTTTCGTGCACGATGCGTCGGTCACGCGCGGCGTCGGTCTGTCCAGGCTGATTGACGAAGCCAATGCGGTTCGCGCGGCCGACGACGAGCCCGATCTGCCCCCGGCCACCGAAACGCCCCGGGGTGACCAGTGAAGCGTGTGCGCCTGAACATCGACGGCGTGCTGCTGCTCGACAAACCGATCGGGCCAAGCTCCAACGATGCGCTGCAACGCGCCCGACGCGCGCTCAATGCCGCCAAGGCCGGTCATGGCGGCACGCTCGATCCGATGGCAAGCGGTCTGCTGCCGATTGCCTTTGGCGAAGCGACCAAGTTTTTGCACGACCTGCTCGATGCCGACAAGACCTACGAGGCGACCCTGTGTCTGGGCATCACCACCGATACCGGTGATGCCGAAGGGCAGACCACTGCCGAGCAGGCGGTGAGCTGCGACGACGCCGCAATCGACGCCGCCTGCATGGCCTTTCAGGGCGACATCACGCAGGTGCCGCCGATGTATTCCGCGCTCAAGCGCGACGGCAAACCCCTCTATGCCTATGCCCGCGAGGGCATCGTGCTCGAACGCGAAGCGCGTCCGGTTACGATCCATTCGATGGTGCTGACCGGCATCGATCGCACCGATCCGCTTCGGCCCCGCGTCAGTCTGCGCACGCGCGTCAGCAAAGGCACCTATATCCGGACGCTTGCCGAGGCGATCGGCGAGCGTCTCGGTTGCGGTGCCCATCTGGTGATGCTGCGACGCATCGCGGTTGGCAAGCTCTCGATTGATCGCGCCTGCACGCCTGAGGCGCTCGAGCAAATCGAGCCGCCGGCGCGCATCGCGATGGTCGGCGCGGTCGATATGCTGCTGACCGGTTTGCCGCCGGTGGCGCTGGTTGACGCGCTGGCTGACCGTTTCATCCAGGGGCAACGTCTTGTGCTTGACACTGTCAGCCGTGCTCCGCTTGCCAATGCGCCGGCCGGCCCGGTGCGCGTCTATCGCGGTGATCGCCTGCTTGGCACCGCTCTTTTTGCGCCACCGGGGCTCCTTGCCCCGCAACGCGTCCTTGCAACCCATCACGACTGACCGTCTCACCCAGGAACATTTCTCATGCAGCCCATCCGTAACATCGCGATCATCGCCCACGTCGACCACGGCAAAACCACGCTGGTCGACCAGCTCCTGAGGCAGTCGGGAACCTTCCGTGCGCATCAGGCGCTCACCGAACGGGTCATGGACTCCAACGATCTCGAAAAGGAACGCGGCATCACGATTCTCGCCAAGAACTGCGCGATCGAAGTCGACGATGCCCGAATCAATATTGTCGATACCCCCGGTCATGCCGACTTTGGCGGTGAGGTCGAGCGCGCGCTGTCGATGGTCGACTCGGTGCTGCTGGTGGTCGATGCGGTCGATGGCCCGATGCCTCAGACCCGATTCGTGACCCGCAAGGCGCTTGCACTCGGGCTCAAGCCGATCGTGGTCGTCAACAAGATTGACCGCCCGGGTGCCCGCCCGCACTGGGTGATCGACCAGGTCTTCGAGCTCTTCGACAAGCTCGGTGCCACCGACGAACAGATGGACTTTCCGATTGTCTACTGCTCGGCACTCGCCGGCTTTGCGGTCAATGAAATCGATGAGCTCGACGCACTGCCCAAGGCTGACAATGGCATGCCCCAGGGCACGATGCGCGCGCTCTACGATGCGATCCTGAAATATGTCCCGGTGCGTGCCGACGATATCAACGGTCCGCTGCAGATGCAGGTCCTCTCAATTGACTGGAGCAGCTATGTCGGCCGGATCGGTGTGGGTCGGGTCAACCGCGGTCGCATCACCGCCGGCTCGCAGGTCGCAGTCGTCCACGGACCGGGCGCCAAGCCGGTGATGGGCAAGATCGGTCAGGTGCTGCGCTACAAGGGTCTCGAGCGGATTCCGATGGACGAGGCACTGGCCGGCGACATCGTTGCGATCACCGGTGTCGAGGGCATCGATATCGGCACGACGGTGTGTGCCGCCGATACGCCGGATGGCTTGCCGCTGCTGAAAGTTGACGAGCCGACGCTGACCATGGAATTCATGGTCAACACCAGCCCGCTCGCCGGACGCGAAGGCAAATACGTCACCAGCCGCCAGATCCGCGATCGGCTCGAACGCGAGCTGCAGCACAACGTCGCGTTGCGGGTCGAATTTCCGTCCGACAGCGATACCTTCGTCGTCTCCGGGCGCGGCGAGCTGCATCTCACCATCCTGCTCGAGAACATGCGCCGCGAAGGCTTCGAGATGGCGGTGTCGCGTCCTAAACCGAAGGTGCGAATCAATACCGAAACCGGTGAGCGCGAAGAGCCCTACGAAACGCTGGTGATGGATGTCGAAGACCAGCATCAGGGTTCAGTCATGGAATACCTCGGCACCCGTCGTGCCGACATGTCCAACATGGAATCAGACGGCAAAGGGCGGGTGCGGCTCGACTATCGTGTGCCGGCCCGGGGCCTGATCGGTTTTCACAACGAGTTTCTCAACCTGACCCGCGGCACCGGCATCATGAGTCATGTCTTTGACGCTTATGGTCCGATGGCAGGCCCGATCGAAGATCGGCGCAACGGTGTGCTGATCAGCGGCGACGACGGCGAGGCGGTGGCCTATGCGCTCTGGAAACTCGATGATCGGGGTCGCATGTTCGTGAGCACCGGTGAAGCGCTCTACGAGGGCATGATCATCGGCATTCACACCCGCGACAACGATCTGGTCGTCAATCCGGTGCGCGAAAAGAAGCTTACCAACGTGCGCTCATCGGGCAAGGACGATGCGATCGTGCTGACGCCGCCGATGCAGCTCACCCTCGAGAAGGCGGTGGAGTTCATCGCCGATGATGAGCTGGTCGAGATCACCCCCAAATCGATCCGCCTGCGCAAGCGCCACCTCAAGGAGCATGAGCGCAAGCGCGCCTCGCGTGACGTCGAGGTGGTCTGATCTCAGTCGGTCGCTACTGCGACTGACTCAGCCGGCCTGACTCAGCCGGCCTGAACAGCCTCGAGCGTCGGGTAGTCGGTATAGCCGACCGGGCCCGGGCCGTAATAGGTCTTGGTATTGGCCGGGGTCAGCGGCGCGTTCAACTGAAGGCGCCGCGGCAGATCCGGGTTCGAGATGAAGGGCACACCGAAGCCGACCGCATCGGCCGCGCCGCTCTCGACAGCCTGGATCGCCATCTCGCGGGTGTATTTGTTGTTGGCGATATAGGTGCCGGGAAACATCCGGCGTGCGCCCGCGAAATCGAATCCGTCGGTGAAATGCGTCGCCCCGGTATTGCCCTCGATGAAGTGCAGAAAGGCAATCCGTCGCTGAGCCAGAGCCTCGACCAGGGCGCCATAGGTGGCTTGCGGATTCGAGTCGGACGGGCAACTGTTGGCGTTCGAGACCGGCGACAGTCGGATGCCGACCCGATCGCGCCCGAAGACGTCGACTGCGGCATCGACCACGCTGAGTGCGAGCCGGATGCGATGGGTCACCGAGCCGCCCCATTCATCGTCACGCAGGTTGGTCGAGTCGCGCAGGAACTGCTCGATCAGATAGCCGTTTGCCCCATGGATCTCGACGCCGTCGAAGCCGGCATCGCGGGCATTGCGGCTGGCCTGCCGAAAGGCTTCGATGATGCCTGGCATCTCATCGGTGCGAAGCGCACGGGGCGCGACCCGGTGCATCCGCCCGTTCTGGGTATGAACCGTGCCCGATAACTCGACGTTCGATGCCGACACCGGCAGTTCGCCGCCCGGCTGCAGATCGGGGTGCGACACCGCGCCCACATGCCACAACTGGGCGACGATCAGGCCGCCGGCGGCATGGACCGCATTGGTGACCAGCTTCCATCCCTCGCGCTGTGCATCGCTGTGCATGCCGGGCGTGCCCATATAGCCGATGCCGCGAGGCTCGACCTGCGTGGCTTCGCTCACGATCAGGCCGGCCGACGCGCGCTGCGCGTAGTACTCGGCATTGAGGGCGTGGGGGGCAAGGCTGTCGGGCAGGGCGCGGCAGCGGGTCAGGGGCGCCATGACGATGCGGTTGGCGCACTGGAGAGCACCGATGCGGACCGGGTCGAAGAGGCTGAGCGGCGGAGTGGTGTGTGAAGTCATGCCCGATGTTAACCGCTGAGCCCGAGCCTTCCCAAACGTCGGGCTGACACCTCTCGCGTGGCCAGCCTCGACAATCGCGAACGCTCACACCAGATCAAACGACATCATCGATGCCGCCAGGAATCGCGGCGGCAAGACGCTGCTGCGCCGCGGCGGGAAGGCTTTGAGCAGCCTGCTGCGCACCGTCATCGCCATGGCATCCCAGACGATGCGCCTTGCGCGCGCTTCGTCGCCCGCTGCCGATGATCCGCAACGCATTCGCCCGCCTGTTGCCGCCTGGCCGTCTTCGGTGAAGACCACGACAGCCTCGCGAAGCAGTCGTCGCTCGCGCTCCCGATGTTCACGACCGCTTTTCTCGTCCGCCGCCTGCTTGTGAACCAACAGCCCCGAGGCCTGGTCGTACACCACACCGATCGTACCGAAGCGACCGATGAAAGCTGGCGCGTCAAGTGGCGAGCAGAACCACTGGATCGCCCCGAGGAAGCGCTCAAGCAGCGACGGGTCGGTCAGCAGCCTGTCGCGCAGCAGGGCTGCGACGCCTGCCCGGCGCGAATCGCCGGGGCTTCTGGCGTCATAGGGCAGTATCGGCACCGCCCGGATGATGTTGGGATGCGGCTCGCTCAGTCTGAGCTCGGCCGCGTGCAGGGCGCCCTGAACCGGCGCTTCGATGAACAGCACCGGATGATGGGCCGCCAGGCGGGAAAACAGCTGGCGTGGGCGTTCGATCTCCGAGTTCCAGCGCTGGTCGGCATGCACGATCAGGGGGCGCTGCATGGCTGTGCGCTGTGCCTGCACTGATCGCAACTGGCGGGGGGCACCTGCCTGCCGATGTGATTGGCCAAGGCGAGGCGAGGGGAGGTCTTGCTGGGTGAGGTGGTCGATCGAGATCATTGTCAGGTCCGGGACAGTGGGGCGTTCAACAGGAATCGCGGCACGAACCGGCATGCAATCCTGATGCCCGGCGGTCGGTCTGATTCGGTGTCATCGCATTTGTCGCGAAGACCGCGAATGGGCGACAATGTGAGATGCGGTCAGCGCAGCCATTTCCTGTGACCTGCCGCGACCTTCAGGAGACGAGATGAATGCGCTGACAAAGTCCGAGGCTCAGGGTCTTGCCGATTCGGTCCCACTGTCCGAGATCGATCTGTCCGATACCTCGCTTTATCAGAACGATACGGTGTGGCCCTATCTGGCCCGTCTGCGCCGCGACGATCCGATTCACTACAAGGAGGGCGGTATCCAGGGCAACTTCTGGTCGGTGACCCGGTACAAGGACATCGTCTCGGTCGACACCAACCACCAGGTGTTTTCCTCGGAGTCGACGCTCGGTGGCATCACCATCGTCGATGCGCCGATGCAGATGCGCCGCCCGAGTTTCATCTCGATGGATCCGCCCAAGCATGATGAGCAGCGTAAGGCGGTCAGCCCGATCGTGGCGCCCGGCAACCTGAGCAAGCTCGAAGCGACGATTCGTTCGCGGGCGATTGCGATTCTCGACAGTCTGCCGATCGGCGAGACCTTCGACTGGGTCGACAAGGTGTCGATCGAGCTGACCACGCAGATGCTCGCCACACTCTTCGACTTCCCCTTCGAAGATCGCCGCCTGCTCACCTACTGGTCAGACACCGCCACCACTACGCCGCAGGACGGCAACGCCGAGGCCTGGGCCCGGCGCGACACGGTTTTGCAGGAGTGCCTTGCTTACTTCACCCGCCTCTGGAACCAGAGGGTCAACGCCGAGCCGGGCAACGATCTGATCTCGATGCTCGCGCATGCGCCGGCCACCCGCGACATGACGCCGCAGGCGTTTCTGGGCAATCTGGTCCTGCTGATCGTGGGCGGCAACGACACCACCCGTAATTCGATCAGCGGCGGCCTGCTGTTCATGAACCAGAACCCCGACCAGTACGCCAAGCTGCGCGCCAATCGCGAACTCATCCCGAGCGCGGTGTCCGAAATCATCCGCTACCAGACGCCGTTGTCGCATATGCGTCGCACGGCGCTTGTCGATACCGAGCTCGGCGGCAAGCAGATCCGCAAAGGCGACAAGGTCGTCATGTGGTACATCTCGGGCAATCGCGACGACGAAGTCATCGAGAATCCCGATGCCTTCATCATCGATCGTCCCCGTGCGCGTCAGCACCTGTCCTTCGGATTCGGCATCCATCGCTGCGTGGGCAACCGGCTGGCCGAGATGCAATTGCAGATCCTCTGGGAAGAAGCCCTCAAGCGTTTCCCCACCATCGAGGTCGTCGGTGAGCCGCAGCGTGTCGCCTCCGCCTTTGTCCATGGCTTCAGCTCGATGCCTGTGCGTATTCCTTCGCGTGCCGCGTGAGGGCTGACGGGGTCGTCATCGTTGGCGCCGGCCATGCCGCCGGTACGCTCGCAGCGGGCCTGCGTCAGGGCGGCTACACAGCGCCCATTCGCCTGATCGGTGCCGAACCGCTGCCGCCCTACCAGCGTCCGCCCCTGTCCAAGGCCTGGCTCAAAGGCGAGGCCGATCCCGCGGGGCTGCTGCTGCGCCCGGCCACCTTCTATGCCGAGCACGACATCGACCTGCGGCTGTCGACCCGTGTTGCTGGCATCGATCGCGCTGCTGCCCGCGTGCACCTGGACAGTGGCGAGACCATTCCTTATGAGCATCTCGTGCTGGCGACCGGCTCGAGGCTGCGCCGCCTCGACGTGCCGGGCATCGACAGCGACGGCATCTTCGAGTTGCGCACCGAAGCCGATGCGCAGGCGCTGCGTGCAAGACTCGGGCCGGGCGTGCGCCTTGCGGTGGTCGGCGGCGGTTATATCGGCCTGGAGGTCGCGGCCACTGCGCGCGGCCTGGGCGCGGAGGTGGTGGTCATCGAGCGCGAGCAGCGTCTGCTGGCCCGGGTAGCGAGTCAGGCCCTGTCGGCATTTTTTGCAGATTTCCATCGGGCCAAGGGCGTGGCCCTGATGCTCGCTGCGAGCGTCACCGGCTTTGCGACCGCTGACGGCAAAGTCAGTGGCGTGATGCTCGCCAGTGGCGAAACCGTCGTTTGCGATGTCGCGCTTGTCGGCATCGGCGCGCTCGCCAACGACGCATTGGCGCTCGACGCCGGACTGGTCTGTCGTGATGGTGTCGTGGTCGATGAGCATGCGGTTACCAGCGACCCCGCGATTTTCGCGATTGGCGACTGCACACAGCGGCCGATGCCGCGCTATGGTCGATCGGTGCGTCTCGAAAGCGTCCCCAATGCGCTCGAGCAGGCGCGCCAGGTGGTCGCGCGTCTGTGCGGCAAGCCGATGCCGGCGGCCGAAGCGCCCTGGTTCTGGTCCGAGCAATACGACCTGCGTCTGCAGATCGCGGGGCTGTCGCTCGATGTTGCCAAAACCGTTGTTCGCGGAGATCCTGCCGCGGCGCGCTTTGCGGTCTTTCACCTCGATGCCGGCAATCGCCTTCAGGCGCTCGAGGCCGTCAACTCACCCGCCGAATTCGCAGCAGCCCGACAATGGGTGACTGCCGGCCAAGTCATCGAACCTGCCCGTGCGGCCGATACCGCACTGACGGTCAAGCAGATTGTCCAATCCGTTTCAGGGGCGGCCTGACCGTCTCTTTCTTTCGCATCAAAAGGAAATCCACATGGCCAAAGTGACTTACATCGAATTTTCCGGAAAGCAGCACACCATTGACGTGCCCGTGGGTACGTCGGTCATGCGCGGCGCGGTCGACAATGGCGTGCCAGGCATCGATGGCGATTGCGGTGGCGAGTGCGCCTGCGCCACCTGCCATGTCTATGTCGAACCGGCCTGGCTCGCGCTCACCGGCTCGCGGACCGAGATGGAGCAGAGCATGCTCAGTTTTGCGGCCGGCACCGAAGACAACTCGCGGCTGTCCTGCCAGATTGCGATGTCCGCCGCGCTCGACGGGCTGGTGGTGAAGCTGCCTGAGGGACAGCACTGAGGGACAGCACTGAGAAATCACTGAGCCCCACCGCAAGCGCCGAGTACCCGTCAGGGTCTGCAACAGCAACGATCATACAAACCAGGAGACACGATGAAAGCCGCCGTATTCCATGCACCCAACCAGCCCCTCACCATCGAGGATGTCGAGATCGAGAACCCGGGCCCGCGCGAAGTGCTGGTCCGCACGTCGGTCGCAGGCCTGTGCCACAGCGACCTGCACTTCATGGAAGGCAAGTACCCCTTCCCGGTTCCTGCGGTGCTGGGCCATGAGTCGGCGGGCATCGTCGAGAAGGTTGGCCGCGACGTCACCTATCTGAAGCCCGGTGACCATGTCATCAGCTGTCTGTCAGTGTTCTGCGGTCATTGCGAGTATTGCCTGACCGGCCATATGTCGATCTGCCAGACCCCTGAAGTCAAGATCCCGCCTGGCAAGGCCAAGCGGCTGCGCTGGAAGGGCGAGCATCTCAACCAGTTCACCAACCTGTCGTCGTTTGCCGAGCAGATGCTGGTTCACGAGCATGCGCTGGTGAAGATCACCCCCGACATGCCGATGGATCTCGCTGCGCTGATCGGCTGCGGCGTGATCACCGGTTATGGGGCGATCGTGCACACCGCCAAGATCGAGCCCGGTTCAACGGTCGCGGTCGTGGGTTGCGGCGGTATCGGTCTGGCGGCGGTCAATGGGGCCAAGATTGCCGG
>CAIVAS010000048.1 GCA_903903975.1 uncultured Burkholderiales bacterium | reverse complement strand
CACCGATCCACCGATCCACCGATCCACCGATCCACCGATCCACCGATCCACCGATCCACCGGTCAGTGCGGCGCTGACACGCCGCAGACCGCGCACCCCGGATCACGTGGCACGCGGAGGGTCGTGATCTCGAGGCTGCGGCCTTCGATCACCATCAGTCGCCCCACCGCAGGCCTGCCGAATCCGCCGGCGATCTTGAGTGCTTCGGCCGCCTGAAGGCTGCCGACCAGACCGGTGAGCGGCGCAAATACCCCAAGCTGGGCGCAGGCGACTTCATCGACCTCGTCGGTCTCGGGAAAGAGGCAGTGGTAGCAGGGCGAGTCGGCGCGGCGCGAATCGAAGACCGCGAGCTGGCCGTCAAAGCGGATCGCCGCGCCCGACACCAGTGGCACACCCGCCCGCACGCAGGCCCGGTTGACCGCATGACGGGTCGCAAAGTTGTCGCAGCAGTCGAGCACGACGCTCACGCTCGCCACCGCTTCAAGCAGGGCGTCGCCCGCCAGCCGATGTGTCAGCGCGATCACCTCGATGCCAGGGTTGGCCTCGAGCAGCGTCTGGCGTCCCGATTCGGCCTTGAGCGCCCCGATGCGGTCGTCGCGGTGCAGGATCTGGCGCTGCAGATTGGTCAGATCGACCGTGTCGCCGTCGGCGAGCAGGATGCGTCCGATGCCGGCGCAGGCCAGATAGAGTGCGGCCGGCGACCCCAGGCCACCGGCACCCACCACCAGCGCGCTTGAGGCCAGCAGCCGCTCCTGCGCTTCGATGCCGATTTCGTCGAGCAGGATGTGCCGGCTGTAGCGAAGCAGTTGCTGGTCGTTCACGCCTATTTCGTGGTGCTGGCCTTCGTGCCCGCGTCTTTGGAGTCGGCGGAAGACGCGGTGGCGTCTTTCTTGGCGAGCATGACCGGCTGGCCCTTGAGGTGATTCATGGCCTGCTGCAGCTGGAAGTCCTCGGCCGATCCGAACTCGATCGGCTTGCGGTCTTTCATCTTGTCGGCCGCCGCCGCATCAGTGGTGGGTTTGGGTACGACCGGCTTGTCTTCCTTGTCCTTGTCGTTGCTCAGATGGCGGGTGAGGTCGGCCTCACGCACCCTGAACTGCGACAGATCGCCATCGGGCGTTTCTTCGACCAGCAGATCGGGCGTGATGCCCTTGGCCTGGATCGAGCGCCCGCCCGGCGTGTAGTAGCGCGCGGTGGTGAGCTTGATCGCGGTGTTGTTGCCCAGCGGCAGGATCGACTGCACCGAGCCCTTGCCGAAGGTCTGGGTGCCCAGCACGACGGCGCGTTTGTGGTCCTGCAAGGCGCCGGCGACGATCTCGGACGCCGAGGCTGAGCCGCCGTTGACCAGCACGACCATCGGCGTGGTCTTGGTCCAGGCCGGCAGCTTGGCGAGCACGTCGTCGCCGCGGCCGCGGATATAGTCCTCCGGGCTGGCGATGTATTTGCGCTTGGCATCTTCGGTTCGACCGTCGGTGGACACCACCAGCGTCTTGGCCGGCAGGAACGCTGCCGACACGCCGACTGCGCCGTTGAGCAGGCCGCCCGGGTCGTTGCGAAGGTCGAGTACCAGCCCCTTCATCGGACCGAATTTGTCCATATTGCCGAGCTGGCGAGCCATGCTGTCGACGGTCATTTCCTGGAACTGGGTCAGACGCACATAGCCATAGCCCGGCTCGATGACTTTTGAGCGCACCGACTGCACACGAATGACGTCGCGCACCAGCTGGACCACGATCGGACGCGGCTCGCCCTTGCGCATCAGCGTGAGCGTGACGGTTGATTTGGGCTTGCCGCGCATCAGCTTGACCGCGTCGTTCAGGGTCATGCCTTTGGTGTTCTTCTCGTCGATCTTGATGATCAGATCGCCCGACTTAACGCCCGCCCGGAAGGCCGGTGTGTCTTCGATCGGCGAGACCACCTTGACGAAGCCATCTTCGGTGCCGACTTCGATGCCCAGGCCGCCGAATTCACCCTGCGTGCCGACCTGCAGTTCCTTGAAGGCCTCGGCATCGAGAAACGACGAGTGGGGGTCAAGCCCGGTGACCATCCCGCTGATGGCCTCCTGGATCAGTTTCTTGTCGTCGACCGGCTCGACATAGAAGGCCTTGATCGCGCCGAAGACATCGCTGAACTGGCGCAGGTCCTCGAGCGGCAGCGCCGTGCGCGGATCGCGCTGGGCCACGGCTGTGACGCCGAGACTGATCAGGATGCCGGCGACCGCACCAGCGGTCACGAGAGCGATAGGCTTGAACTTGTTGGTCATCGGAGTTTGCTTATGGCCTGTGGAGATGCCCTTGAGCCAGGCCCGGACGTGGGCGACTGACCGGCTGGCGACCTGTATTCAATCGAGTATACGCGCCGAAGAAAGACCTGCGACAGGCGTGGGAATCCGCCTGTCGGCTGGCTCAGACGGCTTTTTTACCTTGAGCGGCGACCGCCGACATGGCGGCTTCGATCTCGGCCTGATCGCCCAGATAAGCGCTGCTGATCGGCTTGAGCTGATCATCGAGCCGATAGACCAGCGGCCGGCCGGTCGGGATGTTCATGTGCACGATGTCTTCTTCCGAGATGCCGTCGAGATGCTTGATCAGCGCGCGCAGCGAGTTGCCGTGCGCGGCGATGACAACCCGGCGACCGAGCTTGATGGCCGGTGCGATCGATTCGTTCCAGATCGGCACGACCCGCTCGACCGTGTCGCGCAGGCATTCGGTGCGCGGAATGTCCTGCGCACGCAGGCGCGCATAGCGCGGGTCGCCCTGCGCCTCGCGCGGGTCGCCCAGCGGCAGCGGATCGGGCGCAATGCCATAGGCGCGTCGCCAGATCAGGACCTGCTCGTCGCCGAAGCGTGCGGCGGTTTCGCTCTTGTTCAGGCCCTGCAGGGCGCCGTAGTGGCGCTCGTTGAGCCGCCAGGAGTGCACCACCGGCAGCCACATCGCGTCCATTTCGTCGAGCATGGTCCAGAGCGTGCGGATCGCCCGACGCAGCATCGAGGTGTAGCACACGTCGAAGGCATACCCCTCGGCCTTCAGGAGCGCCCCGGCGCTGCGGGCTTCGGCCAGGCCCTTGGGCGTCAGATCGACGTCGGTCCAGCCGGTGAAACGGTTTTCGAGGTTCCACTGGCTTTCGCCGTGGCGGATGAGGACGAGGGTATGTGTCATGGCGTCAGAAGAGATGGTCTGCTTCTATTCTATAATTTGCGGTCTGACATCTGGGCGGCACAGTGAAGTTCCTCACCGAAAACATCTTCTTGATCGTCACCGCCCTGGTTTCAGGCGCGATGCTGCTGTGGCCCCTGATCAACCGCCAGATGGCCGGCGCCAGCGTCGGCACCCTCGAGGCCACGCGCCTCATGAACAGCGGTGCGATCGTCCTCGACGTCCGAAAGCCCGACGAATTCGCCCGCGGGCATGTGGTTGGCAGCCGCAATATCCCGGCGGCCGACATCGACAAGCGGGCCGGCGAGTTGCCGGCCGGCAAATCGCTGATCGTGGTCTGCGCCAACGGGTCCACTGCCGCGCGAGCCGCTGGGAGCTTGCGAAAAGCCGGTCGTGCCGAGGTCTTCTGCATGGACGGCGGTCTGGCGTCCTGGCAGCAGGCCGGCCTGCCAGTCGTGAAATAAGTCAAATAATTCAAATCAATTTGAGCCCAGAGGGTCGTCAATGAGTGCCAAGGTCACGATGTATTCCACCGCCGTCTGTCCCTACTGCGTTCGGGCCGAGGCCCTGCTCAAGCAGCGCGGTGTGACCGCCATCGACAAAATCCGCATTGACGAGGACCCTGCCGAGCGCGATCGCATGATCGAGCGAACCGGTCGGCGCACCGTGCCGCAGATCTACATCGGCGAGCGCCATGTCGGCGGATTTGACGATCTCGCCGCCCTCGACCGGGCGGGCGAACTGGTGCCGCTGCTGCAGGGCTGATTCAACGCCGCTTGCTGAGGCACACGGCGCTTGTCATACCTGGCCGGCATCCTCCCATCGGTCTTCTATTCCCCTCACTTTTTCAGGAGCGCTGTCATGAGCGACGAGCAGCAACCGATTTTTCAGATTCAGCGCATGTACCTCAAGGACCTGTCGCTCGAGATTCCGGGCGCCCCCCGGATCTTCCTTGAGCAGCAGGCGCCGACGGTCGAGATCTCGCTCGATACCGCCTATGAAGGCCTCGGTGACTCGATCCACGAAATCACGGTCACCTCGACGGTGACCACCAAACTCGGCGACAAGGTGATGTTCCTGATCGAAGCCAAGCAGGCCGGCATCTTCGACATTCGCAATATCCCCGACGAGCAGATGCCGATCGTGGTCAACGTGGTGTGTCCCAACGTCATCTATCCCTATCTGCGGGCCAATGTCGCCGACGTCATTCAGCGCGCCGGCTTTCCGCCGATCCATCTGGCCGAGATCAACTTCGAGGCGCTCTATCAGCAGAAGATGGCGCAGCAGCAGGCCGAAGCGCAGGGCGGCAATCCGTCGCTGATCGTGCCCGGCCGCTTCAACTGACGGTCTGTCGACCCGACGTCGTACCGAGCGGGTCGAATCCATGATTCTCGACCTGCTGCCAACCACGATCGCGACTGGAATCGACGCCTTAATCAGTCTCGAGGTGCAGCGGCCATGAAGGTCGCGGTACTGGGTGCGGGTGCATGGGGCACGGCGATCGCGGTTCATGCCGGCCTGCGCCATTCGGTTTCCCTGTGGGCGCGCGATCCGGCAGTGTCGGCCACGCTCTCGAGCCAGCGCGAAAACAGCCGCTACCTGGCGGGCGTTCACCTTGCGCCTGCGATCGAGCCGACTGCCGACCTGGGCGCGGCACTCGAAGGCGCTGATCTGCTGATTATCGCCACCCCGCTGTCAGGATTGCGTGAGATGGCACGGACCCTGTCGGCCGCCAGCGGCACAGTCTCGCTCGCCCCGGTGATATGGCTGTGCAAAGGGCTCGAAGCTCAAACCATGCTCCTGCCGCACGATGTCGTGCAAAGCGAGTGGCTCGGTGTGGCCGGCGGCGTGCTCTCGGGGCCGAGCTTTGCGCAGGAAGTGGCGGCCGGGCTGCCGGCGGGTCTGACCGTGGCGTCGGCCGACGACGGGGTGGCACATGCCGCCATCGCGGCCCTGCACCACGGTGCCTTGCGGATCTATCGCACTGACGATGTGATCGGGGTCGAGGCCGCCGGCGCACTCAAGAACATCATGGCGATTGCAACCGGCATCTCCGACGGTCTGGGGCTCGGCATGAATGCGCGTGCCGCACTGCTGACCCGGGGCATGGCCGAAATGATCCGCTATGGGGTGGCCATCGGCGCGCGCCCGGAAACCTTCATGGGACTGGCCGGCGTCGGCGACCTGGTGTTGACCTGCACCGGCGACCTTTCGCGCAATCGCGCGGTCGGGCTGCGGTTGGCCCGCGGCGAGCCACTTGATGCCATTCTTGCCGGACTCGGTCATGTTGCCGAGGGCGTGGCCTGCTGCCGTGCGGTGCGCGACAGCGCTCGGCGAGCCGGTGTCGAGTTGCCGATCACCGAGGCGGTGTCCGCAGTGCTCTTTGACGCGAGCGCGCCGCGCGATGCGGTCGCCACGCTGTTGGCCCGCGAGCCGCGTGCCGAAACCTATTCTTCGATACAGCCATGAGCCTGACCGATTCCAAGGCCCCGTCCGCAGCCCGTCGCTTCGCGGTCTGTGTGTTTTGCGGTGCGCGCGACGGCGCCGATCCGCGGTTTCTCGCGCTCGCCCGACTGGCAGGCGACAAGCTCGCACGGGCCGGCGCCACGATCGTCTATGGCGGCGGACGGGTCGGCATGATGGGGGCACTGGCCGATGCGGCGCTGGCCGCCGGCGGGGAGGTGATCGGTGTGATCCCGGGGGTGCTGCTCGAGCGCGAGGTGGGTCACAAGGGATTGGCGCGCCTTGAAGTCGTTGCCGACATGCAGGTGCGCAAGCAACGCATGATCGAACTGTCAGATGCCTTTCTGACACTGCCCGGCGGGCTGGGAACCCTCGATGAACTGTTCGAGGTCCTGACCTTGCGCCAGCTCGGCGAGCATCAGCTGCCGATCCTTGCGGTCAACGACCAGGGCTATTTCGACACGCTGGCGGCTTGTCTTGCCGAATTCGTGGATCATGGCCTGGCCGGTCAGCGTGATGTCGCCGCGCTCGAGCGCTTCGCCTCGCTCGACGCCGCGCTGCTCAGGCTCGGTCTGGCGACCTGAGCCCGCACTGACCAGGCCGCATTGACCAGGCGACTTCAGACCACTTCGTTTTTCCGACAACTTTCCCCGCCAACTTTCCCCGCCAACCTTACCTTCCGCGTCCCTGCCATGAAATTCGATCCCAGTACCCGTCATCAGATCTGCCGCAGTGCCGATGAGGCGCTGCTCACCCGTCAGTCGATTCGCGCTTTCTTGCCGCGCGAAGTCCCGCGCGAGACCATCGACGAAATTCTTCAGGTCGCGGCGCGCGCGCCGTCGGGCACCAACACGCAGCCCTGGAAGGTCTATGTCGTGGCCGGCGAGCCGCGTGCCGAAATGAGCCGCAAGATCCTGGCCGCCTTCGACGACCCGGCGGTCGCGGCCACCCACAAGCGCGAATACGCCTATTACCCGCAGCAATGGACCTCGCCCTATGTCGATCGGCGCCGCAAGGTGGGCTGGGACATGTATGGGCTGCTCGGCATCGGCAAGGGTGATTTCGAGAAGACCCACCATCAGCATGGGCGCAATTACAGCTTCTTCGACGCGCCGGTCGGTCTGATGTTCACCATCGACCGCATCCTCGAGCGGGGCAGCTGGCTCGATTACGGCATGTTCATCCAGAACGTCATGATCGCGGCGCGTGGCAGGGGCCTCGATACCTGCCCGCAGGCGGCGTTTCTTGAATTCCACAGCATCATCGCCGAGTGCGTCGGGATGCCCGACAACGAGATGCTGGTGTGTGGCATGTCGCTCGGCTGGGCCGACCCGGCTGCACTGATCAACACGCTCTACACCGAGCGCGATCCGGTCGCCTCGTTCACCACTTATCGAGGGATCTGAGGCAGGGTCCGAGCCGGATCAGCGCTGCCTTCGAAGTCGAGCTGTCGCCAGGCTTCGAAGACCACGACCGCCACCGCATTCGACAGATTGAGGCTGCGGTTGCCCGGGCGCATCGGCAGTCGCAGCTGCTGCCCGGGCGCAAAGCTGTCGCGCACCGGCTGCGGCAGCCCGGCGCTTTCCGAGCCGAACACGAAACAGTCGTTGGCCTTGAATGCCACCGACGCCGGTGCGCGTCGCCCGCGGGTGGTCAGGGCGAACAGGCGCAAGGGATCGGGCTGGCATGCGGTGATGAAGTCGTGCCAGCCAGCATGCACCCTGACCGCGGCCCACTCGTGATAGTCGAGCCCGGCGCGGCGCATTTTGGCGTCGTCAAGCGCAAAGCCCAGCGGCTCGATCAGGTGCAGGCGCGCACCGGTATTGGCACACAGCCGGATCACATTGCCGGTGTTGGGCGGGATTTCGGGATGGACCAGGACGACGTCGAACATGGGTTGGCGCTTGAAAAAGGGCGGTCAGGCGGGCGAATCGCGCATCGCTCTGGCAACCACCAGTGCGATCACGCTGCGGGCGCCGGCCGCCTTCAGGACTCGCGCTGATTCGGTCAGGGTCGAGCCGCTGGTCATGACATCGTCGACCAGCCCGACATGCAGACCGTCGAAACGCCCAGCGCATGAAAACGCGCCGACAAGGTTGTGACGGCGTTCATCCAGACTCAGGCCACTCTGAGGCGCGGTGTCGCGTATGCGCCGCAGTGTGAAGGGCATCACCGGAAGGGGTGTTCTGACCGTTGCTGCCATGCTTCGAGCCATTTCGAGCGTCTGGTTGAATCCTCGATGCGCCAGGCGCGACGGGCTCAGCGGCACCGGTACCAGGCAATCGAGGTGGATGGCCGGCGAGCTGCCCAGCCAGCGCGCGGCAAGCAACTCGCCAAGCGGCCGCGCCAGGTTGAGCTGACGGCCGAACTTGAGCGAGGTCACGACCCGATCGAGCGGGGCGGCGTAATCGGCGACCGCCACGGTCTGGTCGAAGCCGGGTGAGGCCGTCGAACACGGGCAGGCCTGGCGATCGGCGCTGGCGCTGGCGGGAAGACCGCAGCGCGCGCATCGCAGGCGGTTTGCGCCGGGCATTGCCAGCAGGCAGGCCATGCAGACGCCCGGAAACGCGCCCGGCGCGAGCGTCTGGTCGCACAGGGCGCAGCCGCGCGGCGCAAGATGGTCGAACCAGACGCCGAGCCTGCGTCGAACCGGCTTGAGCAGCCCTTGCAACATGCTTTTTCTCATGCCCTGAGCCTACCGCACCCGCCGGTATACTGGACCTGCGATGCCTGAGCCTTCCGACCTAGACCGTTTGGCCATCCGCCGTCAGTTCGACCGGCGGACCGAGTCGCCGGGGCGGGCTGACTTCCTGATTCGCGAGGTCGAGCGACGCATGATCGAGCGGCTCGATCTGGTCCGTCTGATGCCGTCGCGGGTGCTCGACGTCGGTTGCGGGCTGGGTGACGGCGTGCGTCGGCTTCGGGTTCGCTGGCCGCAGGCCGAGGTGATCGGACTCGACCTGTCCCCGCTGCGCATCGACCAGGCCATCCGGCTCGACCGTCCCGCCCGCCAGTCCTGGACCCAGTCGCTGCGTCAGCGCTTCGGCGGCCGAGGCCAGCGTGAGCCCGGCGCCGCGTCGATTGCCGGGTCGCCGGCTGGCGTCCCGGCGCCCTCTGCGCCCCTTGGGCGCTACCTGGTGGGAGACGCCCATCAACTTCCCTTCGAGGCGAGCAGCGTCGACTTGCTCTGGTCGAATCTTGCCTTTCACTGGTTCGATGACGTGCCGGCAGCGATCGATCAGTGGTACCGGGTGATTCACCCCGATGGGCTGCTGATGTTCAGTGCGTTGGGCGTCGATACCCTGCACGAGCTGCGCCAGGCCGGGCTGGCGATGCAGTCGCTGCCCGATCTTCATGACATCGGCGACGCCCTGGTACAAGCCGGCTTTGCCGAGCCGGTGATGGACGCCCAGCGTCTGACGGTGACCTGGACCGATCCGGCGACCATGCTGGCCGAATTGCGCGGACTCGGCGGGGATGCCCGGCGCGGGCGCACCAGGGGGCTGGCAACACCGGGGCGTCGGGATGCGGCGCTCAAGACAGCGGTCGCCCGACTGCGTGCCCAGGACCCCCTTGGCCCCTTGTCGATCACTTTTGAAGTGATCTATGGCCATGCCTGGTGCGGCCCGAAAAAGCGCCTGCCCGACGGCTATTCCCCGATCGAATTTCGGGCCTCGCCCGGCTCGGTGAAGCGATGAGCGGGTGCCGTCGGGCGACTCGTGCACGCCGTCGGCTTGCTGGCCCCCCGACTGCCCGCCTATAATGCGGCGGTGCAGTAAAGGTCAGGCAACAGAGGTTAGTGCCGATGCAGCATCCCTGGATTCATGTGGTCTCTGCAAATCGGCAGGAATGGCTCAGCAAGCGGAACTGCTCGCTGGCTCCGAGGCAACTGGCGTTGATCTTTGCTTCGCTGGCGACGGCATCTCTGGGAATCGCGGTGGTGTTTGCCGCTTTTGGCGCCTGGATGGTTCTGCCCTTTGCCGGTATCGAGGTGTTGGCACTTGGCACCGCTTTTGTGGTCTATGCGCGGCATGCCGCTGACTACGAAAGAATTGTCTTGAGCCGGGACTGTCTGATGGTCGAGACCAGTCGGGCAGAGCGGTTGAGTCAGGAAAAGTGCGCCCCGGCGTGGATTCGAGTGGAATACAACGGTGCCAGGCAGGAGCTGATCGGCTTGGTGTCTTCTGGACAGCGTATAGAGGTTGGGCGGTTCGTGCCCGAGTCCGAACGGACTGACCTCGCGATGCAGCTGCGTGCGCAGTTGCAGGGATTGAGATGTTGATTCTTGGTGAGACCATGCAACGGCAACGAAACAACTTTTTCCAGCAGTGCCTCTTCGCCCTGACAGGCGCATTGATGTCAGGCGCTGCCCAGGCGGTCAGTGACATGCCCGGCGGCCCGAATGTCCTGCAGACGAATCTGCGTCCGGGCGTCACCCGGATCGCCGCCGACCAGTACTGGATTCACAATTTCCTGCTGGTCGTCTGCCTGATCATTTTCGTCGCGGTATTTGGCGTGATGTTCTATTCGATCTGGGCGCACCGTAAGTCTCGCGGCGCCAAGCCGGCCGATTTTCATGAGAGCACCGCGGTCGAGATCGCCTGGACCATCATTCCCTTCCTGATCGTGATCGGTCTGGCGATTCCGGCGACCCGCATGGTCATCGAGCAGAAAGACACCTCGCAGGCCGATCTCACCATCAAGGCGGTCGGCTATCAGTGGAAATGGGGCTATGAATACCTTCGCGGCGATGCCGCCGGGGTGACCCTGCTGTCGACCCTGACCACGCCCCTGGCGCAGATGGACGGCAGCGAGCCGATGTCCGAGACCTATCTGATGGAAGTCGACCAGCCGCTGGTGGTGCCGGTCAACCAGAAAATCCGGATGGTGGTCACCGCATCCGACGTGATCCATGCCTGGATGGTGCCGGCCTTCGGTGTCAAGCAGGACGCGATCCCCGGCTTTGTTCGCGACACCTGGTTCCGCGCCGAGAAGGTGGGCACCTATCGCGGCAACTGTGCCGAACTGTGCGGCAAGAACCACTCGCAGATGCCGATCGTGGTCGAGGTCAAGAGCCAGGAAGACTTCGTGAAGTGGGCGGCGGCCAAGAAGCAGGAAATGATGGCGCAGGCCGACGACGCCACCAAGGAGTGGTCGCTGGCCGATCTCTCCGAGCGCGGCCACAAGGTCTTCACCGCCAATTGCGCGGCCTGTCACCAGGCCACCGGCAAGGGCGTGCCCGGTGCCTTCCCGGCGCTCGACGGCTCGAAAGTCGTGCTGGGCAAGTCCGACGACCAGATTGCGCTGCTCCTCAAGGGCAAGCAGGGCACGGCGATGGCCTCCTTCAAGCAGTTGTCCGATGTGGAACTGGCTGCGGTGGCGACCTACACCCGCAATGCCTGGAGCAACAAGGCTGAAGACAATATCGTTCAGCCCAAGGAATTCACCGAAGCCCGCAAGTAAGCAGGCTTTCATGGGGTACCGCTTTCGGGCGGCACCGAATTTTTCAGCGAATCCGGCATCACCGATCAGGATCAGGAGCAGTCGATGAGCGCAGTACTGGACCATCCCGCAGGCCATCATGACCATGCACACGACCATCCCCATGGCTGGCGTCGCTGGGTTTATGCCACCAATCACAAGGACATCGGCACGCTGTACCTGTGGTTCAGCTTCATCATGCTGCTGTCGGGCGGTGTGCTGGCACTGACCATCCGTGCCGAGCTGATGCGCCCGGGTCTGCAGTATGTGCAGCCGGAGTTCTTCAACCAGCTCACCACCATGCACGGCCTGATCATGGTGTTCGGCGCGATCATGCCGGCCTTCGTGGGCTTCGCGAACTGGCAGATCCCCATGATGATCGGCGCGTCCGACATGGCCTTTGCCCGCATGAACAACTTCAGCTTCTGGCTGATGCCGCCGGCGGCGCTGCTGCTGGTGGGCTCGTTCTTCTCGCCCGGTGGCGCCACCGCGGCCGGCTGGACGCTCTATGCCCCGCTGTCGGTGCAGATGGGCGTGGGCATGGACATGACCATCTTCGCGATCCATATCCTGGGTGCATCGTCGATCATGGGCTCGATCAACATCATCACGACCATCCTGAACATGCGTGCGCCGGGCATGACGCTCATGAAGATGCCGATGTTCGTCTGGACCTGGCTGATCACCGCCTACCTGCTGATCGCGGTGATGCCGGTGCTGGCCGGAGCGATCACCATGGTGCTGACCGACCGTCACTTCGGCACCTCGTTCTTCAACGCGGCCGGCGGCGGTGACCCGGTCATGTACCAGCACATCTTCTGGTTCTTCGGGCATCCCGAGGTCTACATCATGATTCTGCCGGCCTTCGGCATCGTGAGCGAGATCATCCCGACCTTCTCCCGCAAGCAGCTGTTCGGCTACAGCTCGATGGTCTATGCCACCTCGTCGATCGCGATCCTGTCGTTCATCGTCTGGGCCCACCACATGTTTACCACCGGCATGCCGGTGACCGGTCAGCTTTTCTTCATGTACGCGACCATGCTGATCGCGGTGCCCACCGGTGTGAAGATCTTCAACTGGGTTGCCACGATGTGGCGCGGCTCGATGACCTTCGAGACGCCGATGCTGTTTGCGATCGGCTTCATCTTCGTCTTCACCATGGGTGGCCTGACCGGCATCATCCTGTCGGTCGCGCCGCTCGATATCCAGCTGCACGATACCTATTACGTGGTGGCCCACTTCCACTACGTGCTGGTGGCCGGCTCGCTCTTTGCGCTGTTCGCCGGCACCTACTACTGGATCCCGAAGTGGACCGGTCACATGTATGACGAGTCGCTCGGCAAGTTCCACTTCTGGGCCTCGCTGATCACCTTCAACGTCACCTTTTTCCCGATGCACTTCCTCGGGCTGGCCGGCATGCCGCGTCGCTATGCCGACTATCCGATGCAGTTTGCCGACTTCAATATGGTGGCCTCGATCGGCGCCTTCGGCTTCGGTCTGTCGCAGCTGATCTTCCTCTACACCGTGCTCAAGTGCATTCGTGGCGGACGCAAGGCCACGCCGCAGGTCTGGGAAAACGCACAGGGCCTCGAGTGGACGCTGCCGTCGCCGGCACCGTTCCATACCTTCGAGACGCCCCCGACGGTCAAGTAAGTTCTTTCTGTTGCACGACATGACCGATCACGCCCCGTCCAGTCCCAGCAAGTCCGCTAATCTGCGGACGGCGCTGGTGCTGCTGTCGATCGTGGCGATCTTCTTCATCGGCGTAATCGTCAACCGGGTGATGTTCGGATGACACCGATGCCACCCGCCCCCGAGCGTGCCCGTCGCCTGAATCTGACGACGCTTGCCAAGCTGTGCGTGCTGACCGCGCTGATGTTCGGCTTCGGCTTCGCGATGATTCCGATCTACAAGAAGATCTGCGAGATCACCGGCGTCAATTTCCTCACGCGCGAAGAGTCCGGCAACGCCGAAATCGCTCGCAATACCCAGGTCGACACGAGTCGGACGATCACGGTTGAATTCGATGCCAACCATCAGGGTGTTTGGCAGTTCAAGCCCGAGCGTCGTTCGATCGAGGTGCATCCCGGCGAGCTGGTCACGATCGACTATGAGCTGATCAATGGCCAGTCCCGCGAAATGTCCGGACAGGCGATTCCCAGCTACGCGCCAGCCGTGTCAGCCGAGCACTTCCGCAAGATCGAATGCTTCTGCTTTCGCCAGCAGACGCTCGGTCCGAATGAAACTCGCCGGTTTCCGGTGGTCTTCATGGTCGACCCCAGGCTGCCGGCCAATGTGAGCACCATCACCTTGTCCTACACCTTCTTCGAGGTGGGCGCCGGCATGCAGCCGCAGTTGCCTCAGACGCGACTGTCTGTTGCAGAGCGAGTGATCTGATGGTCGATCAGGTGACCCCGGATCTGCCGAAAGCCGGCCTCGTCTCGACCGTCAAAGCGGTGGGCGCGTCGTTTTTCGGCGTGCGCGGGCGGGCGGCGCATCAGCGCGATGTCTCGAGTCTGAACCCGGTCATGGTGATCGGCGTCGGCCTGGCGCTGGCGGCGGCTTTCGTGGTCGGTCTGGTGCTGATCGTCAAACTGGTGGTGGCATGAGACCCCGGTCGCATGACCCCGGAGCAGCGAATCCCGGCTGCATCCTCAATGGAATTCTGATGGAGACTCAATCATGAGCGCTGCTGCGCACGACTCGGCACCCTACTATTTCGTGCCGTCCCCCTCCAAGTGGCCGATGGTGGGCTCGATTGCCATGGCGTTCTCGGGCTTTGGCGCGGTCGGTACCGTGAACCATCAGTCCTGGGGTCCGTGGTTTCTGCTGATTGGTTTCTGCGTGCTCTTCTACATGCTGACTGGCTGGTTCAGCGCGGTGGCAGGTGAATCCGAGGCGGGCCAGTACAACAGCCTGGTCGACAGTTCCTTTCGATGGAGCATGGCCTGGTTCATCTTCTCCGAGGTGATGTTCTTCGGGGCGTTCTTCGGCGCGCTGTTCTATGCCCGCACGATTTCCATGCCCTGGCTCGGCGACCTTGATCACAAGCAGTTCCTGTGGCCCAACTTCAGCGCTGCCTGGCCTCACATCGGGCCGGCCGGGACCATCTCGGGCTTTGGCAAGGTTGGTCCCTGGCCGATCCCGACGATCAATACCGCCCTGCTGCTGACCTCCGGCATCACCCTGACGATTGCTCACCATGCGCTCAAGGACAACCGTCGCAGCTCGCTGATCTTCTGGATGGTCGCCACAATTGCGCTGGGTGCGACCTTCCTGGGTCTGCAGGTGATGGAATACATCCATGCCTACACCGAGCTGAATCTCAAGCTCACCTCCGGCATCTTCGGTTCGACCTTCTTCATGCTGACCGGGTTTCACGGCTTTCACGTCACCATTGGCGCGATCATGCTGACCGTGGTGCTGATCCGGATCATCAAGGGTCACTTCACGCCTGAGCATCACTTCGCGTTCGAAGGCGCCGCCTGGTACTGGCACTTCGTGGACGTCGTCTGGCTGCTGCTCTACGTGATCGTCTACTGGCTCTGATCGCCAGCGTCACCGTGCCGTCGTAGGAGCCTGACCCCAGGGTCGGCTCCTGATGGCCCTTCGCGGCAGCCTCGCTGCCTGCCGCGCATATCGCCCGATAGACTCGGTTCAGTGTCTTTCGGGAAACGCGCATGGCCCTGCGTTGCGTCTTTGCGGTGATGTCGGCGACCCAGTCGCCGGCGGTGGTCGAGCAGCTTGCCGGACTGCTCGCGCCGCATCCGGTGCTGATCCACCATGACTTCAGCAAGCGTGCCGATTTCGGCGTGCGCGCGCCCAATGCCCACACCATCGCCGATCCGCGCGGCACCGGCTGGGGGACCTGGGGTTTTTCCGAAGCGATTTTTCATACCCTCGCCGAGGCCTTGCGCCGGTATGACTTCGATTATTTCCAGCTGCTCAGTCCGACCTGTCTGCCGATCCGGCCGCTGGCCGAGTTCGAAGCCTTCATCAAATCGAGCTCGGCGCAGGCGCATATCGACCTGCTGCGCCTGGATGACGATGACGATCTGCTGATGACCTTCGGCTATCGGACCTTCGCACCGGGCACATCGCAACGCTTTCGCCTGCTTCGACGAGTGCGGCACTGGTATTTCGACGGTCAGTCGGAGCTGGTCCAGCGCGGAGCGCTGTCGGTGCTCAGACGTCTGGACGGGCCCGACGCGCCACGACCCGGTCTGCCGGCGCGAGCCGGACTGGCGCTCACACGCATGGCACGCGATGGCGCGCTCGGTGCGCATCCTTTTGATTCCCGCCTGCGACCGATGATCGGTGGCGTTTTTTTCGGGGCCCGCCGAGAGGTCTGCGAATACCTGGTCGGGCGCAGCCATGACGAGTCGATGCTGGGCTTTATCCGGCGCCTCTATCTGGTTGATGAAACCCTGTTTGCGACCCTGCTGGGCAATTCGGGCTTCGCGATCGGCCCCTCGAACCATGCGGTCAATGCCTTCACCGAAAGCGGCAGCCCGCGCTGGATCGAGCCCAGCGACTTTGATCGGATCGTGGCGACCGGCCGATTCTTTGCCCGCAAGTTTGCCGACGACCCCGACTCACCGATGCGTCAAAGGGCGATTGAACTCGTTCGGCAGCCCGCCAATCTGCATCCTCATGCAGGGCTCGAGACGACGGTCCGCGAGCCTGCGCCATCGGCCGCAAACCGGCCCGCTGCGGTGCCCCTCCGACTGCAGGTGATCATGCCGTCGCCTCGACCCCGAGCACCCCGCATCGTCTTTGGGCTGATGTCCTCGCAGCAGCCCGACACCACGGTCGCCCAACTGGCGGATGCCCTGCGACCCTTTCCGGTCGTGATCCATCACGACTTCACGAAGCGCCGGGAATTCTCGATCGAGCGCGACCATGTGCAGCTGGTGCCCGATCCGAAGCAGACCGGTTGGGGCACCTGGGGATTTGCCGATGCGATCTTTCACACCCTCGAGTACGCGCTCGAACATCATGACCT